>CAUHJB010000006.1:0-95764 GCA_959606495.1 uncultured Collinsella sp.
TCACCAGGAGCATGTCCGCCAAGGGCTGCAGCCCGGACAACGCCGCGATGGAGGGGTTCTTCGGCCTGCTCAAGAGGGAGTTCTGGCACGGCAGGGACTGGTCGGGCTGGACCCCCGCCCGCTTCATCGAGGAGCTCGGGGGCTGGATCGGCCGCTACAATACGGAGAGGCGCAGCGACGCGCTCGGCGGCCGCACGCCGTCCGAGTTCCGCGCCGCGCTGGGAAGGGCCGCGTGACGGTCCAGGAAATCGTCCGCAGTCCCCCTGCCAAAATAAACCTGTCCCTTTTTGGTCGGTGGGAAATGGGTAATACTAAAGAGTTATCCGACCAGATTGGAATTAATCGATGGCTTATATCGAATTCAAAGACGTCATCAAAGCATACGGCGAGGGCGATGCCCGCATTCACGCGCTCGACGGCGCGAGCTTTACCGTTGAGCGCGGTGAGCTCGCCATTATCCTAGGCGCCTCGGGTGCCGGCAAGACCACGGCGCTCAACATCCTGGGCGGCATGGATACGGTAACCTCCGGCACCGTGACGGTGGACGGGCGTGACGTGAGCGCTGCCAACGAGGCACAGCTTGTGGAATACCGCCGCGCCGACGTGGGCTTTGTCTTCCAGTTCTACAATCTGGTCCCCAACCTGACGGCGCTCGAAAACGTCGAGCTCGCAGCTCAGATCTGCCCCGATTCGCTCGATGCCGAACAGACGCTTCGCCAGGTTGGCCTGGGCGAGCGCCTCGCCAACTTTCCGGCGCAGCTTTCGGGCGGCGAGCAGCAGCGCGTGTCCATCGCCCGCGCACTGGCCAAGAATCCCAAGCTGCTTTTGTGCGACGAGCCCACGGGTGCACTCGACTACAAAACTGGCAAGCAGATCTTGCAGCTACTGCAGGATACCTGTCGCAAGCAGGGCATCACGGTCATTATCATCACCCATAACTCCGCGCTGGCGCCCATGGCCGATCGCTTGATTCGCTTTAAGAACGGTCGCGTGGAGAGCGAGACGGTTCAGCAAAATCCCGTGTCTATCGAGACGATCGAGTGGTAGCGCCCATGGACCAAGATCGCCAAAACAGCCAAAACCACGATACGGAGCACGCGGGTCGCGACCGGGAGTTCGCGACCTACCGCACCGCTCAAAGCTCAAACGATATGGTGCCGACGGTATTTCGCCGTGGCATCTACCGCACGATTCGGGGCAGTCTTAAGCGCTTCCTATCTATCGTGGTCATCACCGCGCTCGGCGTGAGCGTGATGTGCGGCCTTAAGGCGGGTTGCGAGGACCTGTGCGATTCGGTCGACGCCTATTTTGACCAGCAGAATGTCTATGACATTAACGTGCAGTCGACCTATGGTCTTACGCGTGACGATCTTGCGGCTATCCAAGAGGTCGACGGCGTCGAGACGGCCGAGGGCATCTACACCGAGACCGCCTACACCGCCGTGGGCACAACACGCGAGCGCGTGGTCGTGCAGAGCCTTTCCAAAGAGAACATCGATCAGCCGGTGCTCGTGAACGGCGATTTGCCCGAGAGCGCCGATGAGGTCGCGGTGACTTCGAAGTTCCTGAAGGCTTCGGGCAAAAAGCTCGGCGATACGGTGAGCTTTGCCGCCAATGACGCGAGCTCGTCGAACCAAAGCGCCAAGGATCAGTTTGCCGCAGGCGATTACACCATTACGGCCGAGGTCCTCGATCCCACTGATGTGAGCTCCGACTCGACAGTCAACGCCTTTCGCGCTGCTTCGGCGGCGGACTATAAGTTCTATGTGAGCGAGGATGCCGCGACATCTTCTTCCTACTCCGCGGTCCACGTGATCGTCGAGGGAGCCAAGAGCCTCAACTCCTATTCGGATGCCTACACGACAAAGATCAACGAGGTCAAAGGCAATATCGAGAAGATCCGCGAGGAGCGCGAGAAGGCGCGCGCTCAGGAGCTGACGGTCGACACGCCGGCAAGCTTGGATGCGGCCGAGCGTCAGACCGCCATGCTCTTTGGGATCGAGCAGGATAACATCAACCGTATGGCCGAGGGCAGCGAGGAGCGCGTCCAGGCTCAGACCGAGTTGGACCAGCGCCGCGCCGCCGCCGACCAGCATTTTGCCGATGCCCGCGCCGAGCTTTCCGATCTGGGCGAATGCACCTGGTACATTCAGGACCGCGGTAACATCGCAAGCTACTCGAGCGTCGAGAGCGACAGTTCTTCGATCGAGGCCATCGCCACGGTTTTCCCATTTATCTTCTTTGTCGTTGCTGTGCTCATCAGTCTTACCACCGCCACGCGCATGGTCGAGGAGGAGCGCACGCTCATCGGCCTGTACAAGGCACTCGGCTATTCGAGCGGGCGTATTCTGTCCAAATACGTGGACTATGCGCTGTGGGCATGTCTGATCGGCGGCGTGCTCGGCAACATCATCGGCTTTGTGGGCCTGCCACTGTTCTTGTTTACGGTGTTCGACGACATGTACTCGCTGCCCCAGATGCTGCTTTCGTACGATATCGTGTCTTCACTCGTGTCGGTGGCGCTGTTTGCCGTGGGCGTGGTGGGCGCTACGATTATCGCCTGCCGCCACGAGATGGCCGAGACCCCAGCCTCGCTCATGCGTCCCAAGGCCCCGCGCGCCGGCTCTCGCATCTTGCTTGAGCGCATCGGCTTTATCTGGCGCCGCATGGGCTTTTTGAACAAGGTGGCAGCACGTAACCTGTTCCGCTACAAAAAGCGCGCTTTTATGACCATCTTCGGTATCGCCGGCTGCACGGCGCTCGTGATCTGCGGTATGGGCATTCGCGACACGTCGGTGGCGCTTTCGCCCAAACAGTACGGGCATATCACGCGCTACGACCTGCTGGCGGTCGCCAATCCCGACGATTTTTCGCAGACGTGCGCGGCATTGGATGAGCGCAGCGCGGCCAATGATTTCAACGTGACCGTGACCTCGACCCTGCCGATTATGACCGACAACGTCACCTTTACGTTTGGCGGCAAGAGCGAGACCGTGCAGCTGATCGTGGTGCCCGATAACCGCACGAGTGACTTGGGCGATTACGTGCGTCTGGAGGATGAGTCAAAAGAACCGCTGTCTTTGCGTGACGGAGACGTGTATCTGAGCAAAAGTTCACAGCTGGTGCTGGGGATTCAGCCGGGCGATACGGCTCACGTCCAGGATTCGTCGCTCAATGTTGCCAAGGTCAAAGTCAGCGACATTTCGCTTAACTATCTGGGCAACACGCTTTACATGACGCAGGGCACCTATGAGCGCGCGTTCGGTCGAAGCGCACGTCTTAACGGCGTCTTTGTGCTGCTTAAGGGTTCGTCGGCCGACCAGATTGCGTTTAGCAAGAATCTTAAGAGTGACGGTTGGCTTACGATTTCGAGTACGGCCGAGCATTGGGAAAACTATGAGGCGAACTTTACGATCATCAATTCGGTTGTGGTGCTCGTGACCTTCATGGCAGCGTGCCTGTCGTTTGTGGTGGTGTTTACGCTGTCCAACACGAATATCTCCGAGCGCGAGCGCGAGCTGGCGACCATCAAGGTACTGGGCTTCCGCCGCGGTGAGGTGCACCATTACGTCAACAAGGAGACGTTGATCCTCACGGCGATTGGCGCTGCGCTGGGCGTGCCGCTGGGCGGCTTGCTGGCCGAGAGTTTTACGTACATTTTGCAGATGCCGTCGCTGTACTTTGATGTCGAGGTCGAGCCGCTAAGCTACGTGCTCGCCGTGGTGCTTTCCTTTGGCTTTACGTTTATCGTCAACCTCGCCACCAATCGTACCCTCAACAAGATCGACATGGTCGGCGCCCTCAAGAGTGCCGAGTAACCTGCCAAAAAGGGACAGGTTTATTTTGGCAGGTTTTATCTGGGCAAACGCCGGGCACCTACGGGCGACCCGGCGTTCGTTGCTTTGCTATCTTTTGCCCGCAGGCGTGGATGAGAGGCTCTCTTTAGCCTTCGAGATTGGGCTTGAATGGGTCGTATGCCACAAAACGGGCCTATCTACTACGTTTAATTGGATACCCTCAACCATGCCGGGAAAACGAAAAATAAAACCGCAGGTAGAAGGCCTGTCGATTTTCGAAAAAGGCGGTCATGGTTGGCCACATCGAGTTAAACGTAGTAGATGGCCCCTTTTCGTGGCGCGCGGTCAGCTCAATGCTAATTTCCGTGCCGGAACTGACCCAGTTGTTTGTAAGTTGCGGTGACATACGGACTGTTTGGCGCTTTGGAGCCTCAAAACGGTCCCTATATCACCGCAACTTGAAAGGGGTGGGCGGTGTCGGATGAGTGGCGCTGGCTGGTTGGGGCGGTTTAGGCCTGTTTGCGGCACTTCCATTGTTTGCGACACCAGCGCATGAGCGCCTTTACGATGGGAATCGTGATGAGGATGATCCATGCAGGATGGGGCTGTCCCAAACAGAGCCACATGTAGAGGAACCAAGCGATGGCGGCTGCCGGGTAGATGACCTCGATCAGCTTAGACAGGTGGCGTCGATCGATGAAGTCACCAATCGCGTAGTAGACGGGAACCAAAAAGACGAGGAAAAGCCCCATGCCCCATGTGCCGTAGACAATGCCGAGCACCAGATAGGCAAGAGTGACAAGTGCGGGGAAGGGGAATTTGTTCCATGCACGTCCGACCTTGGTGTGGAAATGCTTGCCATGATGGTCGAGCTTGTCGTGTGCTTCTTTCCAGCTGGAAAACGTCTCGCCGTCGATGGTGACGGTGCCGTCGTCATTGGTGCGCACGCTATGTCCATCGTCCTCAAGCGTATCGATATGCACGCCGCCCGGCCCACATGCACCTCTTCGCCCTTGCGCTCGTTGGTCACATGGATGCCGCTCCAACCAACATGGACTTCCTCGCCTTTATTGGGATCAATGACGTGGATACCGCGCGCGAGGGAAATATCGACAAGTGGCTTATCGCTGCAATCAGCGTGCTCAGTAGAAGCCTCAGCCTCTTCAGCCTTATCTGAAGCTTTGGTGCCGGCGTTGCTGTTCTGTGCCTCATCATCAGCCTGTGAGTCATCAGCGCTAGCCACCGCCTCCCCATACAGCAGCTCATCCAGCGACACGCCATACAGCGCGGCGAGCGCAATAAGGTTATCGGTATCGGGCGAGGATTCGCTGCGCTCCCATTTACTGACAGCCTGACGACTCACACCCAGCTGGGCGGCAAGCGCCTCCTGAGAAAGCCCGGCAGCCTTGCGGCGATCGACGAGGCGCTGTGCCATCGCAAGATCCATGGTGGTTCCTTTCGTTTGATGGTCGAATCGAATGAGCCGAGTATGCCGAGAACAACCGGTAGCGACCACCATTTCTAGTTAGAATCTGCCCCAACCCTACCGCAACTACCGGTAGCAATCCCTAACGACCAGCCATTTCAGGACAAATGTCAGTGCTACTCTCAGCTAAGAGCTTGCAACATCCCAAAATCTCAGCCCACGCACTTGCAGCAAGAAGACGAATAGCCTCGGCCTCCCTAGTTACCGCAGGAGGCCCCAGAGCTTACCTCCCAAATCTTTCCGCAGGACGGAAGGATCCCGCCGCGCGAAGCGCACGGCGGGATCCTGACATGTCCGAGGACGATTTGGGAGGTAAGCCCTGGGGCCTCCGATGAGAGCAGTTTCGGCCGAGGCTATTCGTCGCCGAAGCTGATGCCCAACGCCTTGGCCTCGCGCACCAGGTCGCTCTGGGGGTCGACATACTTGAGCTTGCCGGCGACCTCCTCGAGCGGCATGTGGCACATCTTGCCGTCACGCAGGGCAATCATGTAGCCAAACTCGCCGCGTAGGCAGCCGAGCGCCGCCTCGACACCGCACTGGGTCGCAAAGATGCGGTCCTGAGCGTCGGGCTGGCCGCCGCGCTGCGTGTGACCGGGGATGGCGACGCGGGTCTCGCGACCGGTCTTGGCCTCGATCTCCTTGGCGATGTCGTAGACGATCGACGGGCTCGTGCGCTCGGCGAGCTTCTTCTTGTACTCCTTCTTGGACAGCGCCGCGTCCTCCTTGGAGATAGCGCCCTCGGCGACGGCTACGATGGTAAAGCGGCTGCCGGTCTCCATGCGATGCTCGATGGTCTTGATGACGTTATCCATGTCGTAGGGGATCTCGGGGATCAGGATGACGTCCGCGCCGCCCGCGACGCCGGCGTACAGCGGAATCCATCCGACCTTGTGTCCCATGATTTCGATGACGAACACGCGCCCGTGGCTCGAGGCAGTGGTGTGGATGTCGTCGATGCACTTGGTGGCGACGTCGATGGCGCTCGTAAAGCCAAACGTCAACTCGGTGCCCCAGGTGTCGTTATCGATGGTCTTGGGCAGGGCGATAACGTTGAGGCCCTCTTCGCGCAGGCGGTTGGCGGTCTTGGTGGAGCCGTTGCCGCCCAGCATAAACAGGCAGTCGAGCTGCAGCTTGTGATAGGTGTGGACCATCGCGGGCACCTTCTCGACGCCATCGGCCTCGGGAACATCCAGGCGCTTGAACGGCGTACGGCTCGTGCCCAGGATGGTGCCGCCGCGGGTGAGGATGCCGCTAAAATCGGCGGGCGACATGACGCGGAACCTGCTGTAGATAAGGCCCTGGTAGCCGTCCTCAAAACCGTAGATCTCGATAGGCTCTTTGCTATTGGTCATAAGCGTTTTGACAATGCCGCGCATGGTGGCGTTGAGCGCCTGGCAGTCGCCGCCACTGGTAAGAAGACCGATCCTGAGCATGATGAATCCTTCCGGGCAAGTTATAACATGCGCATAAGTTTACCCCCGCACACTGTTGATACGGGGGTAAAACGTGTTAGCTCAAGCGTATAGAAATGTAAACAACGCCAGGCGAGCGTAAGGTCGACGGGCCTGGCTCCTTACAGTGCGAAGGCATCGATGTCGCCCCAGTGGCGGCGCAGCGTGATGGCGGCAGCGGGCTCGGTGTTGTCAAAGACGACCGACCACTGCGTGTTGCTGGTGATGTCTTCCGGATTGGGCTCTTGCGCTGCAGCGCGTAGGGCCTTCCAAGCGACTGCCTCGTCTTGGGCACCGACATGGGCGTCAAGGACATCGGCGATTGCGACGGCGCGCTCTTTACCATGGCCCAGCTCGCCATTCTTTTGGTTGGGGAGCACCTCGTCGCCATAGCAGGTGTAGAAGTTCGTAACCTGGCGTACGGGAGTCGCTTTGAAAGCGCGGTCCGGATCGTGCGGATCCCACTCTACTACGCGCGCGTCACCGGCGGCGTCGTTGATAAAGAAGTGGTAGTCGCGTCCGGCCATGGCGTGCATGTCATAGGCAGAAAGCAGGTCGACGGCCTCCTGTGTGGTAGCCGCGCGGTCGAGCACCAAGCGGATGGCGAGCGAGGTATTGATGACGGGGCGCTGCGTGTCCTGGTCACAGGGCTTGGAATCCAGAGTGAGTACGGCAATGGACACGCCGCATTCGTTAACACCGTCGAGCTGGGCAAACGGGCCCATCAACGCCGCGGCGCGTCCGGCGATGGAGTCAAGCGGAGTGTTATCGCCCAGGTTATTGAGGGCCGCAAAGCCGATGGAGGCATAGCCGTCACGCGGGTGATTGCGCACCAGCAGCGCCGAGGTGTCGTCCTTAAAGTCGTAATTGCGACCGGTGCGCACGCGGCCTCCGGCATCTACGGCGACAAAAGCGCTGCAGGCAAACTGGGGTGCCTGGACATGTGTCGGCACACCGGGCAGCACCTGCGCCACCACGGCATCGATGTAGGCCTGGTCGTCGCGCACGCCAGCAGCGATGATGCGATCAAGATCGTAGTCGTAGGCGATGTCGATTGCGTACAGGTCATAGCCATCCGCATAGTCGGTCAAGCGTTTGAGCGACGCGGCGGACTTGATTTGCTTGTGATAAACGATACCGGTGGCAGCGGCAAGGCCGACGGCGGCTCCCGCGACACCGTAGGCGATGGCAATGTTACGTGGCTTCATGACGACTCCTCTCGTCCTGTTAGCGTAATTGTCGCAAAAGGAGTGCGGGCATGATGACTCAACTTGGTGAGCGGCGCGGAATTAAGCACGGAATGAAGAGTGCGGCGCTGGCGCGGCGGGGTATGCTGGAAGGGACCATCAACCCAGCGAAAGGGGAGAGCATGACGGATCAGGAAACGCCCGAGCGCGCGCACGTGACGGCCGACGATATCGAGGCCGCCAACGACCTTATCGACTTTATCGAGGCATGCCCCAGCATGTTCCATACGGCGGCGACCATTATGGCCGAGCTCGACGAGGCAGGCTTTACCTATCTGCCCGAGAACGCGGCGTGGGATATCGAACCGGGCGGGCGCTATTACACGCAGCGCAACACCTCGAGCGTCGTTGCCTTTAAGGTGGGCGAGGACCTGGCCGCGACGTGGGGCGAGGACGGCGTTGCCGGCGACTATCATTTTCAACTCACGGCGTCACACAGCGATTCGCCGACGTTTAAGGTTAAGGCCGTGCCCGAGCTCGACGGCGCGGGCGAGACGCTGCGCCTGAACACCGAGGCCTACGGCGGCATGATCGACTACACCTGGTTCGATCGCCCGCTGGCACTTGCGGGCCGCGTGCTGGTGCGCGAGGGCGACCGTATCGAGAGCCGCTTGCTCGCTACCGAGCGCGAAGTTGCCATTATCCCGAGCCTTGCCATCCATATGAATCGTGGCGTTAACGAGGGCTTTGCGCCCAACCGAGCTGTCGACCTGTGCCCGCTCATCAGCGCCGGCGAGCTTAAGCAGGGTGACTTCGATGCCCTGATCGCCGAAGAGCTGGACGTTGAGCCCGAGCAGATTCTGGGCCGCGATCTGTTCCTGGTCAATCGTCAGGATGCGCGCATTTGGGGCTGGGCCGACGAGTTTATCTCGACGCCCAAGCTCGACGACCTGGCCTGTACCTACACCTCGCTGCAGGCATTTTTGGGTGCCGAGAATGCGCACGACGTTTCGGTCTTCTGCTGCTTCGATAACGAGGAGGTTGGCTCCGAGACCAAGCAGGGCGCCATGTCGACGTTCTTGGCCGACGCGCTGCGCCGCATCAACGGATCGCTGGGCTTTGACGATGAGTCGTACCACCGTGCGCTTGCCGCTTCGATGCTCGTGAGCTGCGACAACGCGCATGCCGTGCACCCCAACCACGCCGAGAAGTGCGACGCCCGCAACCAGGTTGTGCTCAACGGCGGCATCGTCATCAAGGAAGCCGCCAACCAGCACTACTGCACCGATGCCTTTAGCCGCGCGGTGTTCCAGGCCATCTGCGATGACGCCGACGTGCCCACGCAGGCCTTCGCCAACAAGAGCGACATGGCCGGCGGCTCCACGCTCGGCAATCTGTCCAATATGCAGGCGAGCATGCATGCCGTGGACGTGGGCCTGCCGCAGCTTGCCATGCACTCGAGCTACGAGACCGGCGGCGTGCGCGACGTAATGTACGCCATCCGCGCCCTCACCGCCTTCTACGAGCGAAACCTAACCATCAACGGCGCCGAAAGTGTGGAGCTCTAAAACCTGCCAAAAAGGGACAGGTTCATTTTGGCAAGTTTTATCTGGGCATATGCCAGCGGCATTACAAGCCGCTGAGTCCCTAAAGCTTTGCGGGTAGAGAAAAAGTCAGCGAGAGCCCGTCTGGGCGAGCAAGGTGCCTTGAAAGAGGAGGGCATTGGCCTTCTGGCCATGCCCGACGATTGAACGTCAGATTGCCGCTCTGGCGGGCTCGCAGCGTCGAGGGGTTCCGGCGTTTGGCAAAACGCCGGAACAATTAGTGTTCGATCCAGCAGCGCAGGGTCTCGCCGGCCTGCAGGTGACGCAGATTCTCCGCGGCGATGTCGACCACGTTGTTGAGCGTGGCGGCCAAGTGGAACCAGCCGGAGATGTGCGGCGTGATGAGCATGTTGGGCGCATCCCACAACGGGCTTGTCTCGGGCAGCGGCTCGGGGTCGGTGACGTCGACCGCGGCGCCGGCGAGATGTCCTGATTCCAGGGCGGCAACTAGGTCGTCGGCAACCACAAGATCGCCGCGGCCGCCGTTGGCAAAGAAGGCG
Organism: uncultured Collinsella sp.; assembly: GCA_959606495.1. Classification (GTDB taxonomy): domain Bacteria; phylum Actinomycetota; class Coriobacteriia; order Coriobacteriales; family Coriobacteriaceae; genus Collinsella. The sequence goes on from CAUHJB010000006.1 coordinate 10,026, forward strand.
CCCGGCTTCATCGCGGCGAAGAACTCGGCGTTCGCCAGGCCGCGGGTCTCGGGTGTGCTGGGCATAAAGGATGCGACGACGTCTGCCTCGGCCAGGCGCTCGGGCAGGGCATCCATGCCGTCCATGTCCTCAAACACAATGGGGTAGACGAGCGGATGGCGCTTGATGCCGCGGACGTGTGCGCCCATGCTGCGGCAGAGCGTGGCAAAGTGGCCGCCGATATCGCCCGCGCCCAGCACCAGCACGTTGGCATTTTTGAGCGAGGTAACCGGCCCCAAATCCTCCCAGCGATGCTCGCGCTGCAAGTCGTGATAGCCGGGCAGGCGCTTCATCATGGAAAGGACCATGGCAAACATGTGCTCGCTCACGGCCTGGCCGTAGGCGCCCACCGAGCAAGACAGTTTGGCGTCGGCTGGCACGGTGCCGGCGGCAAGGTAGTCGTCATAGCCGGCGGTCTGCAATTGCAACAGCTGGAGATGCTCGCATGCCGTGAGCATGTCAGGGTCGATGTTGCCCAGGATCACGTCGGCATCGGCGACCTGCTTGCGCGTGGCGGCGTCGGCGCTCGTGTAGATAAAGTCCTCGCCCGGAGCGCTCGACTCAAGAATTGCGCGATGACGGTCGTTGACGGGCAGCAAAACCAGGATGTTCACAGGCAGTCCTCTCCGCTCAACCTGCCAAAAAAGGGACAGGTTTATTTTGGCAGGTTTTATCAGGCAAACGTTCAAACAAAAACGCCGGATGCAAGACGGGCGTGCCCGTCAGCATCCGGCGCATCCACGGCTACCAGCTCAGCAGCTCGTAGCCGTCCTCGGTCACCACGAGCTGTACCTCGCACTGGGCCGAATCGCTGCCGTCCTTGGTGCGCACGCACCAGCCGTCGCCCTTGCTAATCTTGATATCGGGCGCTCCGGCGTTGACCATGGGCTCGATGGTAAAGACCATGCCTGGCACCATGATGGTGTCTACGTCGGGCGCCTCGGTGGTAAAGCCCACAAACGGGTCCTCGTGGAACTCCTTACCGATGCCGTGTCCGCCGTACTCACGCACCACGCTAAAGCCGGCGTCCTCGACGGTCTTTTGCACAGCCTCGGCCATAACGGAGAGCGGTAGCCATGGCTTGACGGCTGCCAGACCCGCCTCCACGCTGGCGCGGGTGACGTCGACCAGGCGCTGGCGCTCGGCCGAGACCTCGCCGATGCAGAACATGCGGCTCGAGTCGCTAAAATAGCCGTCTAGGATCGTGGAACAGTCCACGTTGATGATGTCGCCCTCGTGCAGCACGTCCGTATCGCAGGGAATGCCGTGGCAGACCACGTCGTTGATCGAGGTGCACACGCTCTTGGGGTAGCCCTCGTAGTTAAGGTCGGCCGGCGTGCCACCGTGCTCGACGGTGTAGTCGTAGATCATCTGGTCGATCTGGTTGGTGGTCATGCCTGCGGCGATATGCTCGCCCACATAATCGAGCACGCCCACGTTGATGGCTGCCGAGCGCTTGATGCCCTCGATATCGGCGGGAGTCTTGTAGAGCGTACGGGGCAGAACCTCCCAGCCTTCTTCCCACAAGCGCTCGAGGCGCTCATCAAAGGCGCTATGGCATTTCTTGTATTTCTTGCCGCTGCCGCACCAGCAAGCGTCGTTGCGGCCGGGCACGGGTCCTTTGTCATACATGGCTAACTTCCTTTCATTCGCAGCTAGTATAGCCCACCCACGCGGCCATAAAAGTTGCAGTGATATAGTTCCGATTTAAGCGGTTTAACAGCACAAACAGGAACTATATCACCGCAACTGATGGAGCGGGGTGGCGGGCACTAGCTGCTGCGTGGTTTTGCTAGTAGCTCACCTGGCAGGGAATGCCGAGGGCGCGCACGCGCGCGGCAATGGCGTCGAGCACCTCAGGCGCCGCTTTGGCAAGGCCGGCGATCGGTGTCTCGCGCGCCACCGTGTAAATGGTTGCTTCTTGTGGACGAATGCGCTCAAGCGCCACGAGCCAGGGGGCAACGTACTCCTCGCCGGTGTTGTCGATGGGCTTGCCCTGATACTCACCGGTCAAAAAGATCGTCTGGATAATAACGTGACCGTCAAAGCTTTCGAACGTCTCAATCTGGTGCTCGACGTCGTAGGGGCCAACAGGCTGGTCGAGCAGCTGGATAAACGCCGGGTCGACGGTATCGAGCTTAAGAATGTTGTCGTCGACCATCATGAGCGCATCGTGTACCTGGGGACGGTCGGCGCGTGTGCCGTTGGAGAGCACGGCGATCTTGGAGTTTGGGGCAAGCTCGTCGCGCAGCGCGACGGCGCCGGCGATGGCCTGCGGAAACTCCGGCGCGGCGGTGGGCTCGCCGTTGCCTGCGAAGGTGATCACATCGGGGAGCTCGCCCTCGGCTGCCATCTCGCGCAGCTTTGCCTCGAGCGCGTCGAGTACCATGGCAGCTGTGTTATACGGCTCATGGCAGGGGCGCTCGGCGTTGAGGCCGTTTTCGCAGTAGATGCAGTCGAACGTGCAGATTTTGCCGCTGGCCGGCATCATGTTGACGCCGAGCGAGAGGCCAAGGCGACGGCTGCGAACGGGCCCAAAGATAGGGCTGGCATTCAAAAACGTAGACATAGGCATATGCTCCTCAAGACAATTGTGCCTAAGCATAGCATCGGCTCCAAAGCAAGGTGCGGGCTCTTGCTTTACAAGTTTCGTTTTTTCACGTCGCTCATTATGCCGTGCCATGAAAAGCCTCGGGTCGGGTAAAGTTAATCTGTTAACAAGGTGTAAAGCAATGCGGGTCCATCCAATCGTGCTGACGTGCAACTGGATGAGCATTGATGATGGGGGCACAACATGGATTTTACGGTCGAGAATGCGGGCACCACGATTGCCTGTCGCGAATATGCCGGCCCGGATGTGTCGCCTGATGCTCCTGCCTTGGTGTGCGTGCACGGCGCTTGTGTCGACGGCACATTTTTCGACGGCATCGCTTGTGAGCTCAGTCGCAACTACCGCGTAATTGCCTACGACCGCCGCGGCTGTGGTGGCAGCAGCGAAGCGGCAGACGGCAGCTATGATCTTGCCGCTCAGGCCGCCGACCTGCAAGCCGTGATCGAACACGTTGGCGCTTCGGCAAATGTGCTTGCGCACAGCGCCGGTACGTTGGTGGCGCTGGAGCTTCTTCGCACCGAGCCCCATCTCGTCGCCCGTGCGATTCTGCATGAGCCGGCTGTGTCGGCCGAAGGCGTCGGCATGGGCGCAGCTCCGGTTTTGCTCGATATGATTGCGGCTGGAAAGGTTTCAAGGGCGCTCCGGCTTTTCTTGGGAGCCCTCGGCGACTTGGACCCCGAGGCTCCTGGAACGACCGAGGCAGAAGCCAAGCATGCCCTGCGCAACGGCCGCAGTTTCATGGCAAACGAATACGGGATTACTATGACCTGCGTTCCCGATTGGGATAGCGTTCGCGCGTCGAAAACGGTGGCCGCCGTGCTCCTAGGCGAGCTCTCGATTGGCACGCCCCGCGAGGCTGGCACGCGAGCGGCTGCCGAATATCTCGATTGCCCTCTCGTGACGATCCCGGGCGCGCATAACGGTCTGCGCGATCGCCCGGCAGCGGCTGCCCGGGCTGTCCGTGGCATCCTGGGGCTCTAGCATCCGCAATAGCCAAAGCAGGCTTCATCCGCAAACGTTTCGGCCGTATTAACAAACGTGCTCAAAACCTCGCGTCTGCGGCTTCAATCGCGCCGTCTGCCAACTCATAAGAATGTGGCAGCATTCACGTACTTACCTGCATCGACAAGGTGTTACCCTTGTAACATTTGGAACCCACCGCTCCATGCGAAACTATCGAAAGGGCCCCATATGCTCAATAATCACGAGGTCAATCTAACCGACGAGGAGGCCGCCGCTGAGGTCGCCCGCGTCGCGAAGACCTACCCCGTGGTACGTTTGCTGTCGGCCGATCAGATTAAGAGCGAACCTAACTGCCTGCTCGCCGGCGATCGGTGTCCTTGTTTGCGCCAGTCGAGTCTTGAGGCTTTGGCAGACTCCGATGAGGTGTCGGAGCAACTGCTCAATGATGGGACTGAGTACCGCGCTCGCCTGCGCCCTCTGAAGGTCGAGGGCGAGCCTCATGTCCTGCTGATGGTGCGTCCGATCGATGAGCAAGAGGCCGCAGAAGAGGACCTTGTCTACACCGACGTGCTGACGAGTGTGCGCAATCGCCGATATTACGAGGAAAAGCTCCGAAGCGTCCGCATGAATGCCGGCGTTGCGATGATCGACCTTGATGATTTTAGGGTCTTCAACGATACATGTGGCCGTCATGCCGGCGACCTTGCGCTCGGTGCTGTGGCGACAGCCATACGCAGCGGAATTCGTTCGACTGACGAGCTTGTGCGCTATGGCTGCGACAAGTTTGTGGTTGTCATGCCCAATATTCCCTCCGATGACTTCACCCGTCGCCTGCATCAGGTGTCCGATGCCGTTCATTCCACGATTATTCCGGGCCATGAGTACGTGAGCTTGACGGCATGTGTTGGTGGCGTTCGCATTCATGGCGAGACGGTCGATGAGGGCGTTGGCCGCGCTGCTCAGTTACTGAGCCGCGCTAAGGCAAAAGCCGGTACGGTCGTGACCGATGCCGATTCCATCGAGGCCTTCCAAAGCGAAAAGCCTTTGGTGCTTATCGCCGATGACTCCGAGATGAACCGAGCCATTCTCAGCGAGATGCTCAAGGACGAGCATTGCATCCTCGAGGCCGATAACGGTCGTGCGGCGCTCGACATGGTCGACCGCTATGGCGATGAGTTGTCGCTCGTGCTGCTGGACATTGTGATGCCGGGCATAAGCGGCTTTGAGGTGCTGGCCGATCTGTCGCGCCGATCGGGTATCGATAATCTGCCTGTCATCATGATTTCGAGCGAAGATTCCGATGATGCGGTTCTGCGCGCGTACGAGCTGGGCGCCTCGGACTATATCAACCGCCCGTTTGACTCCCGTATCGTGCGCCGCCGCGTAAGCAACACCATCCGCCTGTACGCCAAACAGCGCCGCCTGACGAGCCTGCTGTCCCAGCAGTACAACGAGCGCGTCAAGAACAGTCGCATGCTCATCGACATCATGGCTGGCGTCATGGAGCTGCGCAATGGCGAGAGCGGCAGGCACGTCACGAACATCGAAAAGCTGACCGAGCTGCTGCTTGGCTGCCTGGTCCAGCGTAGCGGCACGATCTCCCTCGACAATGAGGAACGCTCCACGATTGCCCTGGCTTCGGCGCTGCACGATATCGGCAAGATGTCGATTGACGATGCGATCCTCAACAAGCCCGGACGCCTTACGCCCGATGAGTTCGAGATTATGAAGACGCATACCACGATCGGCGCCGACATGCTGCTTGAGCTGGGTAGCCATCACGCCGGTAATGCGCTTATGGAATATGCGTACCAGATTGCGCGTTGGCACCACGAGCGCTGGGACGGCAAGGGTTATCCCGATGGCCTTAAGGGCGACGATATCCCCATCGCCGCGCAGGTGGTTTCGGTGGCCGACGTGTACGATGCGCTGACGAGCGTGCGCGTATACAAAGACGCTATCCCGCACAAGGAGGCAATCCAGATGATCCTGGACGGTAAGTGCGGCACCTTTAACCCGCTGTTGCTCGACTGCCTGCTCGAGATGCAAGACCGTATTGCCGAGACGTTGGCACGCCCCGCCGACGTCGTCGCGTTTCCCACGATTTAGTTTGACCAAAGGAGTTTTTAATCCATGATTTCCATGCGTGAGGCGTATGAGAAGATCGGCGCTAATTATGACGATGCGTGCGCTCGGCTGATGGGCGAGGAAATGCTTGCCCGCTTTGCCCTCAAGTTTTTGGATGACGAGAGCATGGACAAGCTGGAGGCTGCCATGGCGGCAGGAGACGCCAGGGCAGCGTTTATGGCAGCGCATACGCTCAAAGGCGTGAGCCAGAACCTGGGATTCGATAATCTGTACGAGCCAGCGGTCGTGGTGACCGAGGCACTGCGCGGCGCCGATGCCGTTGACGGCGCTCGCGCGGGAATGCATGCGCTGCAGCAGCAATATGCGGCCACGATGTCGGCCCTGCGCGAGGCGGCTGAATAAGGGCTTGCGAGCCTTGATGACTATGAGAGTGGATAATCTCCCGTTTTAGGCCCGGTGGCGGCCTCAAAGTGGGAGATTATCCACTCTCGTTCGATACGTGTCCAAAAATCCACTCTCACCCCTTCTGATTAGTGAATGGGCTATGCGCACTGGTGGGGCTTTCCGCATGCAATCCATATCGTTGTTCGATAAACTATTCGAATAACGATAGATTCGATGAGGGTGAGTGTATGTCCAACAGCGTTCAGCGTATGGCCAAGGCGGGCGAGACTGTAAGGAAGCTTGGCTTTTGCATGGCGGTCGTTTTTGCGGGAATGCTCGTCGCTTTTGCCGCGTTGGCTGTTTACGTGATCTGGTATGCGGTTGCAAACGTTGTTTCTGTCGATTCTTTCGGTGTCGTGACGCTTCTCGATGGCGGGAGCATCGTTATCCCAAGCGGGCTGTGCCTGGCACTCGTCGTGGGTGTTTCGCTTGTCGTTCTGTGCGGAATCAGCCATAACATCTCTCGGGGCGTCTCGCCCTTTACCAAGGCGCATGTGCGGCTTATCCGTGTTCTTGCACTTGCCTTTGCTGTTAACGCCGTGGTTTCGTTTGTTGGTGCCTATGAATCGGTCAATCTCACCATTGGCGGACTGGAGCTTTACATCGTGCCTCATTCCTTCGTTATTGAGATTTGCCAAGGCGCTACCTTTGATGCGGGGTCGTTTATCGGCGCAGTTGTCTGCTTGTTTATCTCGGCGATCTGGAGTTATGCCTCGCTGCTCCAAGAGCAGTCTGACGAGCTTGTGTAGGAGGAAGCATGAGCTATCTCATCATTGAGCTTGAGACACAGCTGCTTAAGACCGGAAAGACCAGCGCTGATCTGATTCGTGCCACGGGGCATACTCCGGCTAATATTTCAAAGCTTAGAAACGGAAAGATAAAAGCTATTCGCCTAAAGACGCTCCTCGATATCTGTGATGAGCTTGATTGTCAACCGGGAGATATTATTCAGCGCGTGAGCGAGAAAGAGCTTGAGGAGCTTATTGTTGAGCGTGCAAAAAACGTTGTGAGGCAGATGCGGGACGGCGGAGGCAATGAGGCGTCGCTTCCGACATCAGTCTTTGCTGTCGATTTGAGCGACGAGTAGCTTAAGGCGAACAACTAAAACGAAATATCAGCGTGAAGGGACCCGTGTCTAACACGGGTTCTTTCTTCTAGATTATCTTGACAAATACGAGTTATCGAAAAACAATAACTACAAGTAACTACGATAAAAGAAAGGAGGAACGATATGAGCGCATCAGCGATAAAGCTATCGAAGGTGTCGAAGCGCTATGGAAAACGGCGTGTGTTGCATGACGTTTCCTTCGAGGTGGATCAGTCTGAGCTTTGCGCCCTTGTTGGTGCAAACGGGGCAGGCAAAAGCACGCTCATTAAAATCGTATTGGGCCTCTGCGAGCCATCGTCGGGGAGCGTGGAGCTCTTTGGAGGCAAGTCGAAAAAAGACCTGAGCTTGATGCGGGCGCGTGTCGGCTACGTGCCAGATTCCAGCGGTGCATACCAATCCCTCAGTGCGGCTGAGAATCTTCGGATCCGATGTGCGGAATGGGGGCTCGATGAGAAACGTGAGGTTCCTCGCGTCTTGGGCCTAGTCGGGCTGGACGTCGATGAGAAAAAGAGTGTGAGCAGTTTTTCTCTGGGAATGAAACGGCGACTGGATATAGCTACGGCTTTGTTGGGCGACACCGACGTACTAATTTTCGATGAGCCGGCAAATGGGTTGGACCCGCTGGGCATCGAGAGTATATGGGCCCTTATCGGCCGATTGAATCGAGAACAGGATAAGACCATGCTCATCTCTAGCCATGATTTGGATGAGCTGGCATCGGTTGCAACATGCTGCCTGTTTCTTCATGACGGCGAACTGCTGAAAAAGGAATCGATGGACGTCATAAGGGATGAGGCGCCATCCCTAAAAGAGTATTACAGGCGCTTGATGAAGGCGGTCTCGCTATGAAGCGGGCGATCCATCCCATAAAGGCAGATATGATGCGTTTGCACAGGATGTTTCCGGCGAAGTTTGGTCTTGCGCTTATGCTGGCGTTCGGCCTTCTCTTCGGTGTCTTTCTAAAAAACGGAACAACGTTGCTAGCCTCTGGCTATGGCGTTTGTGGGGAGGATATTGGTTTCATCTGGAATGCAATCGATCCTTCTGCGCCTGATGAGTCCCTTGCGCGCAGCGCTTTTGCCGGTACATCCCTGTTCGTTCCGCTCATCGTTTGTTTGGCGCTTTTACAGGAGCGCGGCTATGAAGAGGGATGCCGAATTTCTTCAGCAAGAGGTCTTACCCGCTTTTATGGGGTTCTAGCACATGCGCTTTCGTCTGCTTTAATAATTGGCGCAGCATATAGTGCGCTTTGCTTTCTTCTGTTTGCAATAGCCATAATACGTGGAGGGCATAGCTACGCGCATGGCATGCTGGCTGCATTTTTGCCTGCAATGATAGTCAACACCGTATTGGTGATATCGATTGCGCTGGAGACGGTGACCATCTATCGGATTACAGGCAGCGCTGTATTGAGCGGGGCTGCAATAATAATCGGATTTGTCATGAGCTTGACGCTCTACGGAGCCTTCCTTCAGGCACCTATACCATCCTTGCGATGGATCTTCTTCCTTCCTGGGCCGTACCTTGGAGTCGGATGTGCCCTTGGGTATAGCGATATGGGGCAACTGGCGCTTCTGGGCTATGGCGTGGCAGCCAGCTGTTTATCGGTATTGATTTACGCGCTCGTGAGCTTTCGTGCTGGGGGTGTGCTCAATGGCTCGTCAGATTAAAAGATTCCTCCATTCAGAATTGAAGCACGTGAGTAAATGGACGTACGCCTTAATCCCGGTAATTTATGCGTGCATGGTGGTATTGCAGCTTAATTCTTTCCCGATGTGGTTCTGTAGTCTCCGTGAGAACAGTTTCTTGGGCTTTTTCCCAGACCCGACGCTTCTGCTATCGGCGGAGGATGTCCTTCTATTTGGTAATGCAGAGGTTTTTCGCGGTCTGCTGTTCAACGTAGCCCCGTTGGCTCATGCATTGTTCTTTCCGTTCATCGCGGCTTGTATTGTGCCGCGCTTTGTCAGTTCGGGCTTTGTCGAGGAACCGTGGGGGCTGTCGGAGGCTCGGGGAGGGAAGCGGGCGTGCGCTATCGTTGCGCGAACGGTGCTGTCTTCTTTCGCCCTATTGGGCGCGTTTATCCTGTCAAGTGTCGTTTTGTACTGTCTTAACTGTGTAATCGTTTTGGATGCTCAACAGTGTTTCAACCTGAATATGTTTTGCTATCGACTTCTTCTGGCGAGTGCCGTCTGCCTTGCATATGTGGTCTCTTGCGTGATCGTTGTTTCCTATTTTGGGTCCGGCTTCGGTCCTATTGGCATGCTGTTGCTTGTCAATGTCGTAACGCTCTACATACAGGTCGGAGCCAATTCCATGCTTCCGTTTCCGTCCTCGATGCTCATGTGGATTTGCGGCGTGACCCCGTTGGGGGATGGTCAATGCACCTCGATTTTAATTGACTGCCTCATAAACGTAGCAAGCGTTTTTGCCATCTGCTTTACCGTCGACCGATTGCGGTCGAGATTTCTTTGATTGTTTGTGAGGGATGAACATACCGAGCATATCAAATACAGGGGGGCGGGCACCGTAGTTGGTGTCCGCCCCCCCTAGTATGTGAGGCTTTAGCCTGTGTGGTTCGTAAACTAGCGGGCCTGCTTAACCTTTGCCGCCGCCTCGACAAACGACTTCCACAGGTTAAAGTCGGTCTCGAGCGTCTTCCACGTGTACTCGGGATGCCATTGCACGCCCAAGCAGAATGGCTGGCCTTCGACCTCGATGCACTCGGGAACGCCGTCAGTTGCCTTGGCGACCAAGCGCGTGCTCTTACCCAGACGGTCGACGCAACAGTGATGTGCCGAGTTGGTCTGGATCAGCCTGTGCCCGCCAAGCGCGCGCTCCAGCAGCGAGCCCGGCACGACCTCGACGGGATGCACGGGGTCGTTGAGCACGTGGGTATGGCGCCACTGCGTGCGGCCCTCGCGAGCGCCCAGGCTCGGCACGTCCATGCACAGGGTGCCGCCAGTGGCGACATTGAGCAACTGCGTGCCGCGGCAGGTGGTAAAGAGCGGCTTTTTGGCGCGGAGCACCTCGCCGACCAGCTTAAACTCAAAGCTATCGCGGATCTCGCAACAGAGGGTGGGGTCGTAGGGTCGATCATCGCCCCAACGTTTGGGATTGACATCGGGGCCGCCGGGAATGGCGATGCCGTCGGCGATATCGACGTAATGACGGATGACCTCAATGTCCTCGGTGATGGACATCTGCAGCGGCAGGCCGCCGGCGGCAAGGATGGCATCGACAAAGACACTTGCGATTTCCTCGTTGGGGGAGAGCGTCTCGCTTAAAAACGGCTTCGCCTCTTCCCAGCGCGGCGCGACGAGGATGAGCGGGCGGTCGGCGGGATCGACGTCGACGTGCGGGGTGTATGACGATGAAGTGCGAGTTCCGATCATGGGCGTGGCTTTCGAATCCGGGTGGACATGGCGCAGGGCGGCGCGGGGCAAACGCTGCAGATGAATGTGTCCCGCGTGGCAATTGGGTTAGTGGCCCTTGATGGAGTTGAGGAAGTCTTGGGCGCGCTTGGTCTGGGGATGGTCGAAGAACTCGTCGGGCGTGCCGGTCTCTACGATCTGGCCGTCGGCCATAAACACGACGCGGTCGGCCACGCGGCGGGCAAAGTTCATCTCGTGCGTAATCACGATCATCGTCATGCCCTGCTGGGCCAGGCGGACCATGACCTCGAGCACCTCGTTAATCATCTCGGGGTCAAGGGCGCTTGTGGGCTCGTCAAAGAGCATGGCCTTGGGCTGCATGGCAAGCGAGCGGGCGATGGCTACGCGCTGCTGTTGGCCGCCCGAGAGCTGTGCGGGCACCTTGTCGGCCTGCTCGGCAACGCCCACGCGGCTCAACAGATCCATGGCGCGCTCGCGGGCCTCGTCCTTGGAGACGCCCAGCACATCGACCGGTCCCAGCATGACGTTCTGCAACACGGTCATATGCGCGAACAGGTTGAACTGCTGAAACACCATGCCCAGCTCGGCACGCATGCGGGCAAGATCCTTGCCTTCCTGCGGCAGGGGCTCGCCCTCGATGAGAATCTCGCCCGAGTCGATGGTCTCCAAGCGGTTGATGGTGCGGCACATGGTCGATTTGCCCGAGCCCGAGGGGCCGATCACGACGACAACCTCGCCGCGATCGACCGAGAGATTAATGTCGTTGAGGACGTGCAGATCGCCATAGTGCTTATCGACGTGCTTGAGCTCAATCAGCGGCTGATTGCCGGTGGAAGAAGTGCTCTGTGCCATGGTGCTCGGCTCCTTATGACTCGAAATGGTAAATCGTTAGCGAATGATGGTCGCGCCGGTCTTGTGCGAGACGTAGACGGCGGCCTTGTTGATTGCAACGTTGATGAGGATGTAGATGACCGCGATCACCAGATAGACCGACACGAGGGCGTCGTAGTTGGTAATGAGTACGCGGGCGTTTTGCATGAGGTCGGGGTAGCTCACCACGTAGGCGACGGTGGTGTCTTTGACGACGACTACAAGCTGCGAAATCAACGACGGAATGATAAAGCGAATCGCCTGCGGCAGCACGATTTTAAAGGTGATTTTAGCTTTGGCGAGACCGAGCGCCTGGGCGGCCTCGACCTGGCCGCGCGGCACGGCATTGACGCCGGCGCGGAAGATCTCGGCAAGCACACCGGCTGCAGCGAGCGCGACGGGAAGCGTGAGCATCCAAAACGACGGCAGCGCGATCTTGTACTGGGGCAGCACCAAAAAGAAGAAGTAGATGAACAGTAGGCTCGGCACGCCACGGAAGAAATCGGTGAGCACGCGGCAGACCAGCTGCAGCGGCTTGATGTCGCTGGTGCGGCCGAGCATGAGGGCCAGACCCAGTACCAGCGCGATGGCGCCAGCGGTGAGCGCGACCTTTACCGTGCCCTCAAAACCGGCAAGTAAGAACTTCCAGGTAGTGAGGTGCGTAAAGAAATACCAATAGTGGACTGAAAGCTGACCGGTCACATAAAAGCGCTGCAGTACCAGAGCGATGAGCGCGGCCACGGCAACAAGTGAGATGGCGGTGCCGACGCGAATCTTGGCGCGCATCTTGGGGCCGGGAGCCTCGTAGAGCGCATCGCGCGTGGTGAGCGCGGAGGTGGAGTGCTTGCTCATCGGAGGATCCTCACCTTCTTATCGATATAGTTGCCAATGTGGCTCACCACAAAGGCCGTGCCCAGGTAGCCGAGCGCCGAGATAAAGAACGCGGCGACGCCGCCGAGCGAGCGCGTGTTGATGTAGCTCACCACGCCGGTGAGCTCCTGCGGTTTCAGCGGCACCTGACTGCCGAGCGCGGTGGTGAGCATGACGGCGATAAAGAGGTTGGTCATGGGCAGCACGCTCGAGCGCAGCGCCTGCGGAATCACGATCTTGGCGAGGATACGGCTGAAGCTCATGCCCAGCGAGCGGGCGGCTTCCACCTGGCCGACACCGACGGTGTTGATGCCGCTCATAAAGTTCTCGGAGCCAAAGGCAGAACCCAAGAGCACTGTGGCGACGATGACGCAGGTGCGGTAGGGCAGGACGACCTTGAGCGGCGGCAGCGCGTAGACGACGATAATGAGCAGCGCGATGCCGGGGATGTTACGGAAGACCTGGACATACAGGTCGCCAAAGACGCGCAGCGGCTTGAGCGGCGACACGCGCATCACGGTGACGGCGACGGCCAGCACCATGGCGATGGCAAACGACTCAAGCGTCATGCCCCAGGTTGCTAGCAGCGCGTCGATATAGTTCTGGCCATAGAGCGACCAGAGCTCGGAGAGACTCATGCGGACCTCCCGCCGATAAGGAAAGGGGCTCCCGTGTGTACGGAAGCCCCGACAACTCAGTGATGAAACAGTTTAGCGCAATAAAGCGAATCATGCGTTTCCGTATGGTTTCGTTGCGGCCGTTACCAGGCTCGCTGCTTAGGCGCCGATCTCGGGCAGCTCGGGAACATTGGTGTCGCCCGTACGGTCGCCGATGCAGATCTGCCACAGCTCGGTCCAGGTGCCGTCGTCCTCGATCTTCTTAAGGAAGTCGTTGACAAAGGCGACGCCGTCGGAATCGAGCGGCAGACCGATGCCATAGGGCTCCTTGCTGCCGAAGGGCTTGCCGGCAATCTTGTACTTACCGGGCTCGCGGACCAGGGCGCTCTGCTGCATGTTGTTATCGATGACGTAGGCGTCAACGCGGCCCTGTTGGAGTGCCTGGCGTGCCTCCTCGTCGGTCTTGAACTCTTGCTGGCTGGCCTTGGGGGCGAACTCCTCCAGAATGGCGGGGCCGTTGGAGCCGGACTGGACGGCGACGTTCTTGTCGGCCAGGTCGTCGACGCTCTTGATGTCGTCGTTATCGGCGAGCACCAGGATAGCCTGCTGGGTGTAGTAGTAGGGACCGGCAAAGGAGACGAGCTTCTTACGCTCGTCAGTGATGGTGTAGGTGGCAAAGACGGCGTCGACCTGGCCGTTCTGCAGGACGGACTCGCGCGTGTCCGAGGTCACCTGGGTGATCTCGACCTTGTTCTCGCCCAGAATGTAGTTGGACAGAAGCTGCGCGATGCCGGCGTCGAAACCGCGGGTCTGACCGTCCTTCTCGTTGAGGAGGGAGAAGAGCGTGGAGGTCTGAACGCCACCGATCTTAAAGACGCCGGCGTCCTTGACGGCCGTCGCCCAGGCGCTGGCGGCGATGGCGTCGTCATCGGCCTTGGGGCCGTTGTCGACGAGCTTGTCGAATGCCTTAGCGTCGAGCGTGGTGGAAGCCTCGGTATCCTCGGAGCTCTTGGAGGAGGCGGCGGAGCCCTTGTCGGCCTCGGCGCTGGTGTCAGAGCAGCCGGCAAGACCAAGGCCGGCGACGGTTGCGAAGCTGGCGGCAACGAAGCCGCGGCGGTCGAGAACGACCTGCTGGGAGAGGTTCTTGCTCATGGTAGAACACCTTTCTCAATAAAATCCCTAGCGGTTGAGTAGAGTTATACCCTATCCCGCTCAGATGGGTCAACACGAAATAACTCAGAAACATACTTACCTTATGGGTTATTGTGCCTACCAAAAAGGGACAGGCACCTTTGTGGTGGTTCTGGCCGATGCAGCGGCATGCCTTGCTGTTTTGTCTCGATCTGTAACATCTGCAGCCATTTTTGCCGAGTAACTGTTACAGATCGAGATCATCTCCTTAGGGGGATTCGAATGTCTCGATCTGTAACAGTTAGGCGGACAAAAGCTCCCTTTCTGTTACAGATTGAGACAAAGGTCAGGGGCAAAGACGGTTTGTCTAGATCTGTAACAGTTAGACGGGAATTCGGGCCCTAGATGTTACAGATTGAGATAATCGCGCCGCGAAAATAAAAACCTCCGCAGGGGTGCTTCCCTTGCGGAGGTTTTTTACTCGTTAAGTAGCCTAACGGCTTCGGCGGCCATGTTCTCGGCCGTCATGCCGTTCTGAGCGAGCAACTCGTTGGGGTCGTAGCGGTCGGGGAAGCCCTTGGCGATGCCAAAGGTGCGCGTGCGCACGGGCGTGCAGGCCAAGTAGCACGCGACGCGCTCGCCCCAGCCGCCGTCCAAGATGCCGTCTTCGAGGGTGACGACAACGCGATGCTTGGCGGCAAGGCTGTCGAGGAACTCGCGGTCGAGCTCGGTTGCATAGCGCGGGTTGACGAGCGTGGCCTCGATGCCGTACTCGGCAGCCAAGCGGTTTGCCACGCGCTCGCCCAGCTCAAAGAAATCGCCAAGCGCGAGCACGGCAACGTCGCGACCCCGGCGCACCACGTTGTAGCGAACGGCGCTGTAGTCGGTGTCTTCGGCGGGCGCCAGATCGGGACGGCTCACCAGGCCGATGCCCGGTACGCGAATCGCCGCGGGATGCTCGCGGTGGTCGAGCGACCAGCTCAGCATGGACAGATATTCCTCCATGCAGGCCGGCGCTAGGTAGCGCATGTTGGGAAGTCCACCCAGCATGGAAATATCAAAGAACGAAAGGTGCGTCTCGGACGTGGTGCCAAAGATTGACGCACCAAACACCAAAATGGTTGCCGGGGCGTCGTTGAGGCACAGGTCGTGCCACAGCTCGTCGTAAGCGCGCTGCAAAAACGTGCCGTACACACCAAAGACTGGCTTGGCGCCCGAGCGCGCAAGCGCGGTGGCAAAGGTCACGGCGTGCTCCTCGGCAATGCCCACATCGACGAACTGTTTGCCGGCGGCAGCGCGAAGCTCGGGTGTAAAGCCCATGATGTAGGGCGTGGCGGCCGTGATGCCCACGACCTGCGAATCGCGCTCGATGGCGGCGCTGAGCGCCTCGCCCGTAATGTCGGCATAGGTGCGCGGCGCAGGCTCGCTCGGATGGCCCGGGCAGAGCTTGCGTCCAGTTGCCATGTCAAACGGACCCACGTGATGCCAGCGTTCGGGGTCGTTCTGGGCTGGCTCAAAGCCCTTGCCCTTGGCGGTGGAGACGTGCAGCACGATGGGATGATCGATATTGCGCAGTTCCTGCAACGCGTCGACGAGGGCCAACACGTCGTTACCGGCGTCCAGATAGCGGTAGTCGAGCCCCATCGCGCGGAAAACGTTGCGCTCACAGGTACCGTTGCTGGCTCGCAGCTCGGCCAGTTTGCGATACAGGCCGCCATGGTTCTCGGCAATGGACTGGTCGTTATCGTTGACGATGATGATCAGGTTGCTATCGAGTTCGGCGGCATTGTTAAAGCCCTCAAACGCCAAGCCGCCCGAAAGCGAGCCGTCGCCAATAACGGTGATGACGTTGTACGTATCGCCCGCCAGGTCACGAGCGTGCGCCAGGCCGCAGCCCAGGCTCACCGACGTGGAGGTATGGCCCATGGCGAACAGGTCGTGCTCGGACTCGTCGGGATTGGCAAAGCCAGAAGCCTCACCATAACGCTCCGGATCGATATAAGTGTACGCGCGCCCGGTCAGCGCCTTGTGGGCGTAGGTCTGGTGCGAAACGTCAAAGACAATCTTGTCGATGGGGGAGTTAAATACGCGATGAAGCGCAACCGTAAGCTCAACGACGCCCAAGTTGGGGGCAACGTGCCCGCCGACGGCGGCGGAGCTTTCGAGGATGGCGTGGCGAATCTCGCCGCAGAGCAGCGGAAGCTCGGCGCGGTCGAGAGCCTTGACGTCCTCGGGCGTTGTCGTTTGCGTAAGCAGCATCGTTGTGGGTTACTCCATGCGAATCGTGCGCCGGCACTCCCTCGGCCGGCACAATTGCACAAGACAGTCTCGCACATTTTGGCGTTTGATATGTGACGGCGGCGCGGTAATTCGCCAACTGGTGGGGCAAAACGTTTTGTCCGATGCCATACTGATGTGTTCCATGATGTTTTTATCGATTGTGCGCAGGCCGTGGCTTGTCGCCGCGGGCCGCTGGAAGGAGGCAGCATGTCCGATACCGTTCGTGCCGAGAAAATCGCGTGCGAAGTAGACCATGCTGCCCGTCAACTGGCACAGGCGGGCCGTCTGGACCTGACGCGCGAGTTTATCCAGCATGGCGATGTGACGGTGTATACGCATGTGACCTCGGTGGCGCGGGCAAGTCTGTCCTTTGCCGAGCGCCTGGGCCGCGTCGGTATCTCCGTCGACCGCTTGTCGCTGCTGCGCGGGGCCCTGCTGCACGATTACTTTCTCTATGACTGGCACGATCCCGACCCAAGCCATCGACTGCATGGCTTTCGGCATCCGTTTTTTGCCCTGGCGCGTGCCGAAGAGGATTTTGAGCTGACGTCGCGCGAGCGGAATATCATCGCGCGCCATATGTTTCCGCTGGTACCGGTGCCGCCGACGTGTCGCGAGGCATGGATTGTGTGCCTGGCGGATAAATGGTGCGCGCTGCGCGAGACGATTGCCGGCCGTCTGCCGCGCAAAGACAGGGCGGACGATGACGTGAGCAGCGAATCGAACGAAAAGAGGAGAGGGTAGACGGTGGGAACCGCGATCGACATGGCATTTGACGGCGCGACGCTTGCCGCCTGTCCGCTCTCGGCGCTGGTACTCTCGTTTGCCTTCTACGGTTTTTGCGGCTGGGTATGGGAGTCGACAGTCTGCGCCATGCTCAACCACGGACGCTTTGCCAACAGCGGCTTTTTGCTAGGGCCGTGTTGTCCCATCTACGGTGCGGGCGGCATCGCGTGCTGGTTGCTGCTGCGTGGAATCCCAGACGCCTCGAGCCAGTTTGTCGCTGCCGCGCTCGTATGCAGCGTGATCGAATATAGTGTGGGCGTGCTGTTGGAAAAAACGACGGGTGCCCGGTTTTGGGATTACTCGCATCTGCCGTTTAACCTGCACGGACGCATCTGCCTGTACTGGGCCTGCGCGTTTGGCTTGGGTGCGTTGTGTATTTGCCGTTTAGTGGAGCCGGCATTGCTGGGGCTGCTTGGCCATCTGCCGGTGCTGATTGTGCGGCTGTCCGCCTTTATCGTCGCGGTCGCGATGATGGTCGATGCGGTGTGCTCGTTGGCCAGCTGGCGCCGCCTGTCCGATCAGCTTGAGCGTGTGCGTGCCGACCTTGCCGACCGCATCAATGAGTCGCTTGCCGACGCCTCCGACTCTATGCTCGAACGTATTCCCAATTCGGCGATCGACTCGGTGGCGCAGACGCATATCCGCGGTCGCGCCGTTAACGCTTGGCTGGCCGAGCTGGGCGACGCGGCGCTCGATGCCCTGCGCGAGAAGGCTTCGATGCCGACGTTTATCTCGGATGGTGCTCGCGGCCTGGCGCTCGCTGCCCGCCGCGTTGCCGATGTCGCGCCGAGCATGCCGCGTCCGTCGCTCAGTCGTCGCCTTGCCGGCAAGCGCATGAGCCGTCCGGTGCCGAGTGTGTCGCTCAGCCGTCGTGACCTGCGCTTCTTTAACGCCTTCCCGCGTCTGCGCATCAATCGCTACGAAGGCGTCATCCGAGCTACCGACCTCCGCGACCGAGCCCGCGAGCTGTTCCGGCGCTAGCTGGGACGGGCGCGCTCACGGCTCCCTTGCTTGCGTATTTCCCGTTGGTTTCGCGTCCGTTGCCGCTCCGTTTCCAAGATTACGGCACCGTTGGAGATGGCACGATCTGGGTCGAGCCGGTCGAGGAAGTCATCCGCATTCGCACCGGCGAACACGGCCCCGCCGCGGTGTAGGACAATCTTTCGCCTGACGGGCGTGCCTCTCTTGGGGCGCGCCCGTTCTCGTCTACAATATCGTGCAGACGAAAGAGAGGCATGCCCATGATCAAGATGTTCGCGAGTGACTTAGACGGTACGTTGCTTAACGCCCTGCACGAGGCGGATGGGACCATCCGCCGTGTCATTCGCGAACTGACCGAGGCTGGCCTGCATGTGGTTCCCGCGACCGGACGCTCGACGCTGCCGATCGGCGAGCATGGCTTTACGGGGCTGGCGCTCGATGCCTGCTGCTCTAACGGTTCCATTGTGCGCGACAGTCATGGCGAGGTGCTCAAGACCTGGACCATCGATCCGCAGATCACCGAGGAGCTACTCAAGGAGTTTCCGGATATCTGTTTTGATTGTTCTACGCCCGATGGCATGTTTTCGAGCGGTTCGTTCGAGATGCATCAGGCGGGCTTTAAAAAAGACAGTCCTATCAAGCGCATCGTGATGCGCGGCATGCGTGCGCGTGGCGGGTACCACGAGGAACAGTATTTCGACCAGTCGATCGGTGACATCCTGCGTCACGATGTATGCAAGATCAATTGTCGCGTGACCTCGCCCGAGCTGGAGCGTGACCTTAAGACATATTTGGCCGAGCGTTCGGACCGTGTGGTCAACGCGCCGTTCGACCCGGTGATGTTCGAGATCACGGACGTGGCGTGCAACAAGGGCGAGAGCGTGGCCTGGCTGGCGGGCTACTACGGTATTGCCGAGGACGAGGTTACGGTCTATGGAGACGGCGGCAACGACATCGCCATGCTCAAGCGTTTCCGCCACAGCTACGCGACCAAAAACGGCAGTGATGCAGCTAAGGCCGCCGCGAGTGCGACCATCGGCAGCTGCATGGTCCACGCCGTCCCCAAACACATGCTCGCCACCATGCGCAAGCAAAACTCCCGCACCGTCATCGAATAATGTGACAAAGGGACTGTCCCTTTGTCACATGGGAGATACCGGCTTTTGGCGTATAGGACTGTCACACTTTCGCTACCAACAAATTTCGAGTTATTCGGCCTGTCGGAGGTCGTTAAATGGCTAGAGATGCCCTCTCGGGAACATTCATGCCTCTAATGGTGTTTGATTCGGTGACGTAAGTGCGCAAATGGGCATGTATACGCTCAAATAAGGACAAAAACCCTCAGATAATCCCGGCGGTGCATTTATACAAAACCAGTAGCGTGGCCGAATAACTCGAAAAATGTAGTTGGCAGTTCGGCGACAAGCTCGGGTATGGCAAAGGAACTGCTCCTTCGCCATACCCGAGCTCCGATCTTCTGAAATGCGAACAAACATTCGCATATCTAACTGCGCTTTGATAGAATCGGTATCGTTGACGGCAGTTCCATGTGCCGGGCAGCGCCCTCCATTTGATGGGAGGTGATGCCCATGACCGATTTGATTGATTTCGTGAGACTTCTGACCGCTTTGGTCTCGTTCTTCACGGCGCTTGTCGGCCTTTCCGAGGCACTCAAGCAGCGTTCGAAGCGCAACAGAAGGGGTCGCCGCCGCTAAGGCGTTGACCCCCTAATGCAAACAACGGCGCTGCCCAGCCAGCTACAACTTGGGCTGCCGTCGACACTATTCTACCCACGAATGACATTTTGGACAATCGGTAATGCCGCTCCAAAAGCCAGGCGGGTTGTGACAAAGGGGCTGCCTCCTCGTCACATTCCAAATATTGCCTTTACGTGTTGATGCACACGGTGTGCAATAATACTCGCACTGTGCAATAGCGCACAGGCTGAGTAACAAGGAGGACGCTTGTCCCAGCTCGAGAAATGCGATCGCCGGTCCCTTCGCTCGCAGCGTGCCCTTCGCCAGGCACTTGCCAGCGAGCTTGCCGAAAGCGGCGACCTTTCGCGCATTAATGTCGCGTCGCTCACCGAGCGCGCCGGTCTTACGCGTCGCACGTTCTATTCGCACTACCGCGATATCCCCGACTTTATCAATCAGATCGAGGACGGCTTGCTGGCCGAGATCCGTGAGCGCATTGAGCTCATCACCGCAGCTCAGCTGCCCGATCTCTATCACAACATCGATGAGCTCGAGCCGGCGCCCGGTTCGGTTGAGCTGCTGCGTTATCTTGCGGCCAACCGCGACTTAATCGGTGCGCTGCTGGGTCCGGGCGGCGACCAGGCCTTCATTAAAAGGATCATCGACACCGCGCGTGAGGCTGTGGTGCCGCGTGCGCAGACGGGCATTTTGGGCCTGGCGCTGGGCACGTTCTTTGACTACTACGTCACCTACGTCGTGAGTGCCGAGGTCGGCCTGATTCAGCGCTGGTTTGAGCGTGGGCTCACCGAATCGCCCGAGGCCATGGCGCGCATTATGACGGTGCTCGCTTTTGTGCGCCCCGGCGACCTGTATGGCCAACCCATCGATATCAACGTGCCGGAATACGGCATGAAGCTATTGAACTTGCAGCTCGAGGACGCGGCCGACACCGCTGCAACCGTCGAGTCCAACAACTAAGAGGAGAGACAATGAGCAAACTCGTCGAGGGCATCAAGGACCGCATGGTTGCTGCCGCACGCGAGGCCGCGCCCACCGTGATGGACGCTGCGCAGAAGGCCGCGACCGCGGCTGTCGAGAAAGTTGCCGAGGCAGTTGCCGATGCCAAGAACGCGGCAGGGGAGACGTCCGTCGCCGCCGAGCCCGCTACCGCTACTGAGCCCGTAGCCGCCGCCCACGCCCCCGAAGGCGCGATTTTCAACCCCGAGGCCGCCCGCGGCAACCTACACCTGGGCATCGATGTGGGCTCCACCACCGTCAAGCTCGCCGTGCTCAACGACGACAACCAGATCGTCTACGCCAAGTACCAGCGCCACCACACCGACGTCCGTGCCTGCGCCCGCGACCTGTTCGAGGGTGCTGCGACCGTGCTGCCGACGGCCCAAATGACCTGCGCCATTACCGGCTCGGGCGGTCTGCTGCTTTCCCAATGGCTCGACCTAGAGTTTGTCCAGGAAGTCATCGCCAGCAAGCGCGCCGTCGAGACCCTCATCCCGGCCACCGATGTCGCCATCGAGTTGGGCGGCGAGGACGCCAAGATCATCTACTTCGATAACGGCATCGAGCAGCGCATGAACGGCACCTGCGCCGGCGGCACGGGCGCGTTCATCGACCAGATGGCAACCCTGCTCCACACCGATGCCGGCGGCCTCAACGAGCTCGCGGCCAACGCCACCACCATCTATCCCATCGCCAGCCGCTGCGGCGTTTTTGCCAAGACCGACGTGCAGCCGCTGCTCAATGAGGGCGCCCGCCCCGAGGACGTGGCCGCCTCCATCTTCCAGGCGGTCGTGACCCAGACCATCTCGGGTCTGGCGTGCGGCCGTCCCATCCGCGGCAACGTCGCCTTCCTGGGCGGCCCGCTGCAGTATCTCTCCGAGCTGCGTCACCGCTTCTACCTCACGCTCAACCTGGACGAGGAGCACCGCATTGTGCCCCAAAACGCCCACCTGTTTGTGGCAAGCGGCGCCGCCATGGCGCACGAGTCCAACAAGCTCAGCACGTTCCCGCAGCTCATCGAGGCCATCGACAGCTTGGGCGACACGCAGGGCGCCGAGGTCGAGCGCCTGGATCCGCTCTTTGCCACCGACGAGGATTTTGCCGAGTTCAAAACCCGCCACGACCAGGAAGTCGTCCCCAAGGGCAAGCTCGACGGCTACACCGGCCGCGTGTTCATTGGCATCGACGCCGGTTCCACCACCATGAAGGCCGCGCTCGTGGGCGAGGACGGCCAGCTGTTGCACACCTGGTACGGCAACAACAACGGCGACATCCTGGGCACGGCCAAGGTCATCATGGCCGATTTCTACAACCACATCCCCGCCGGCTGCACCATCGGCCACGTGACCACCACGGGCTACGGCGAGGCGCTGCTCATTGAGGCCCTCAAGGCCGATTCCGGCGAGATTGAGACCGTTGCGCACCTGCGCGGCGCCAAGGCATTCCTGCCCGGCGTCGAGTTTATTCTGGACATCGGCGGCCAGGACATGAAGTGCCTGCGCGTGAAAGACGGCGTCATCGAGCACATCATGCTCAACGAGGCCTGCTCGTCGGGCTGCGGCAGCTTTATCGAGAGCTTCGCGGTCTCCATGGATATGGACGTGCGCGCGTTTGCCGACGCCGCCATCCACGCCAAGGCCCCGGTCGACCTGGGCAGCCGCTGCACGGTCTTTATGAACTCGCGCGTTAAGCAGGCGCAAAAGGAAGGCGCCACGGTGGGCGACATCGCGGCCGGCCTGTCCTATTCCGTCATCAAGAACGCCCTGTTCAAGGTCATTAAGCTGCGCGATCCCAAGGAGATCGGCAGCCAGGTGATCGTCCAGGGCGGCACCTTTATGTCCGACGCCACGCTGCGCGCGTTTGAGCAGCTCACCGGCGTGCATGCCGTGCGCCCCGACATCGCCGGCTGCATGGGCGCCTATGGCGCGGCCCTGCTCGCCCGCGATCGCGCCGGCGCCGACGGCACCTCGACCATCCTTTCGGCCGAGGACATTGCGCACCTCACCGTGACGCAAAAGCACGTCCGCTGCGGCCGCTGCTCCAACAACTGCCAGCTCACCGTCAACGACTTTGGCGGCGGCAGGCGCTTTATCACCGGCAACCGCTGCGAGAAGGGCGCCGGCCACAAAAAGCAAAAGACCGAGGCCCCCAACCTCTTCAAAAAGAAAAACGAGCTGCTGTTTAACCGCGAGGTTCTGAGTCCTGACGAGGCCCCGCGCGGCACCGTGGGTATCCCGCGCGCACTCAACATGTACGAGAACTACCCCTTCTGGCACGCGTTCTTTACGCGCCTGGGCTTTAGCGTGCAGCTGTCCGACCAGTCGAGCAAGAAGACCTACCAGGCGGGCATCGAGTCCATGCCGTCCGAGAGCGTGTGCTATCCGGCCAAGATGAGCCACGGCCATGTGATGAACCTCATCGACCGTGACGTCGACTTCATCTGGATGCCGTGCGTGCGCTGGGAGCGCAAGGAGGATCCGACGGCCGGCAACTGTTACAACTGCCCCATCGTCATGAGCTACCCCACGGCGCTGGCGCTCAATATCGACGAGATCCGCGAGCAGAACATCGAGTTCCTGTACCCGTTTGTGCCCTATCACGACAAGACCGAGCTCAAGCGCCGCCTGTACCAGGTGCTCGCCGTTGACCGTGTGACCGATGCGCAAGCCGGTCGCGGTCGCGTGCGTGGACCCAAGATCACGCGCTCCGAGGTCGATGCCGCCGTCAACGCCGCCTTTGAGGCCGACGCGCGTTTCCACGAGGACATCCAAGCCATGGGCGAGGAGGCCCTTAAGTGGGTCGAGGACCACGGCGGCCACGGCATTGTGCTCGCCGGCCGTCCCTACCACAACGACCCCGAGATCAACCATGCCCTGCCCGAGCTTATCTCGAGCTTTGGCTTTGCGGTCTTTACCGAGGATTCGCTCGCGCATCTGGTAAAGCCCGAGCGTCCGATTCGCGTCGTCGACCAGTGGATGTACCACAGCCGCCTGTACGCCGTCGCTCGTTTTGTGACGATGCGCAACGACCTGGACCTGATCCAGCTCAACTCTTTCGGCTGCGGCTTGGACGCCCTGACCACCGACCAGGTGCAGGAAATCCTTGAGGCCAGCGGCAAGATCTACACCGTGCTCAAGATCGATGAGGTGTCCAACCTGGGCGCCGCGCGCATCCGCATCCGCTCGCTCATGGCGGCGCTCAAGGACCAGGAGGCCGAGCGCTTGGCCGAGGCCACGGCCGCGGGCGAGGCCTACGAGCAGGGCGATGCCGCGCCGGTGACGCCCTCCACGGATGCCCCCGCGTTCGCGAGTCGCAAGTACACGTTTGAGGCTCAGCGCGAGAGTGCTTCGACCGCGTGGCCCAAGGTGCCCTTTACCGAGCAGATGCGCGACGAGGGCTACACCATCCTGTGCCCGCAGATGGCGCCGATCCACTTTGACCTGGTCAAAGAGGTGTTTCGCGGTGCCGGCTACAACTTGGAGCTGCTGCCCTCGACCGATCACGATGCCGTCGAGGCCGGTCTGCGCTATGTGAACAATGACATTTGCTACCCGTCGATTCTGGTAACGGGTCAGATTATGGAGGCCATCGAGAGCGGTCGGTACGACCTCTCCAAGACGGCCGTGGTTATCAGCCAGACCGGCGGCGGCTGCCGTGCCACAAACTACATCGCACTCATCCGCAAGGCCCTGCGTGAGAGCGGCCACCCCGAGATCCCGGTGATCTCGCTTTCTGCCGTGGCGCTCGGCGAGGACAACCCCGGCTTTAAGATTACGCCGGCGCTGCTTAAGCAGGCCGTGTACGCGGTGCTCTTTGGCGACGTGATGATGCAGATGCTCTACCGCTGCCGCCCGTACGAGGCTACGCCCGGTGCGGCGAACGCGCTCTACGAGGAGTACATGGCGCGCGCCCGCAAGCTGGCGCCTAAGTTCAACAGGCACAACTACACCAAGCTGTGCCGCGAGGCCATTCGCGCGTTCGACACCATGCCGCTCGTGGGCGAGGGCACCAAGCCGCGCGTGGGCGTGGTCGGCGAGATTCTGGTCAAGTTCCATCCCACGGCCAACAACCACGTGGTCGACGTTATCGAGCGCGAGGGCTGCGAGGCCGTGGTGCCGGGTCTGCTCGACTTCTTCCTGTACTCTATGAGCAACGCCGAGCTGCAGAAGGACGAGCTGGGAAGCTCTGCTACCACGCGCGCTGGTATGCAGGCGCTCATCAAGCTCGTGGACTGGATGCGCACGCCGGTGGAAGAGATGCTCGAAAAGTCCCGCCGCTTTGAGGCGCCCGAGCGCATCGGCACCATGGCCGATAAGGCCCGCACGGTGCTTTCGGTGTGCAACAACATGGGCGAGGGCTGGTTGCTCACGGCCGAGATGCTCGACCTGATCGATCACGGTGCGCCCAACATCATCTGCACGCAGCCCTTCGCGTGCCTGCCCAACCATGTGGTGGGCAAGGCCGTGATCAAGGAGCTGCGCCGCCAGCACCCCGAGAGCAACATTGTCGCGGTGGACTACGACCCTGGCGCGTCCGAGGTCAACCAGCTCAACCGTATTAAGCTCATGATCAGCGTTGCCAAGGAAAACATGCGCGCCGGCAAGGGCTTTAAGCTCGAGAAGGTGGCGCCGCTCGCGATGGACGAGGTCACCGGCCAGATGCGCGCCCACGATGGCTGCGTGAGCTGCGGGCCGGCCAGCGAGGAAGCCGTTGCATCGGTCGCCAAGCGTCTGGGACGTGGCATTAAGAAGTAGCTGGCCTGCTATGGGCTAGATATGGGACAAACGGGTGGTAGCCGTACCGGCTACCATCCGTTTTTGCTGGACATATGTTGCGCAAACGCCCCGACTATCGCCCTTTGCGAACTCAGATTTCAGAAGTATGCGGCAAAATCTGAATAGACCGGGCACACCTGATATGTCCAAGCTCTGTACCTGCGGTTTTATTGGCGAAAAACCAGGATGTGCTCAAGAGTTCCGGAATTTGCCGCATACTTCCAAAAACGACGTCTCGGTGGCACCAAAAACTGTCCTCGGAACCCTGAGATAATGAACATATGTAGCCGTTTGCCGCGAAATACCGCCCGTTTATAGAACCCACCCCCAGCGCGCGTCATCCTTACGGTTGAATAAATACACATCTATGGAATTACGTAAGAGAGGACCGTTCCATGAGCTACAAGACCGTTTGTGTTGCCGGCGGCGGCGTGTTGGGAAGCCAGATTGCCTTTCAGGCTGCCTACTGCGGCTTTGATGTAACGATTTGGCTGCGCAGCGAGGGCAGCATCGGCCGCACCCAGCCCAAGATCGATCGCGTGCGCAAGGAGTACATCGCGGCAATCGAGGGCATGGCGGACGGTACGGGCGAGTGGTGCGCCGGTATCGCCGATGGCACCCAGCCCTTCGACAAGGAAGCGGCGCTCGCCGCCGTCGAGCGTGCCTACTCCACACTCAAGCTGGAGCTCGATCTTGCCAAGGCCGTGGCCGACGCCGACCTGGTCATCGAGTCTATGGCCGAGGACACCCAGGCAAAGATCGACTTCTACAAGAAGCTCGCCCCGGTTCTGCCGCAAAAGACCGTCATCGTGACCAACTCATCCACGCTGCTGCCGAGCACCTTTGCCAAGTACACCGGCCGTCCCGAGAAGTACCTGTCGCTGCACTTTGCCAACTCTATCTGGAAGAACAACATGACCGAGGTCATGGCACAGGACCAAACCGACAAGCGCTACTTCGACGAGCTCGTCGACTTCGCCAACGACATCCGCATGCTTGCCCTGCCCGTCAACAAGGAAAAGAACGGCTACCTGCTCAACTCCATGCTGGTACCGTGGTTGCTTTCGGGTCTTGACCTGTACGTCTCGGGCGTGAGCGACCCCAAGAGCATTGACCTCGCATGGACGCGTGGCACCGGCGCTCCCAAGGGCCCGTTCCGCGTATTCGACACGGTGGGTATCCAGACGGCCTACAACATCGTCATGCAGTATCAGAAGGTGCCGGGCTTGGTGAGCCCGCTGCTCAAGAAGATGATGATGCCCTACAACTTTAAGGCTATGGCGTCCGTCCTCAAGAAGATGCTCGACGAAGGTAAGCTGGGCGAAAGCTCGGGCGAGGGCTTCTTTACGTACTAAAAATGATCTCTTGGGGGCGGAAGCGTTGGGGATCTACGGTAGTATGCGACAAGATCTGAATAGGTCGAGCAAGAGCCGTAGCGCGCGTTGACGTTTGGCCAATAGAACGCAAAAATGCACCGTTCGCCGATACTCCTCTCGCGAGTGGTTGCCATATGGTTTGATGTTGTAAACATATGATTGCCGGCAGGCCGTAGGTGACGTTCGTCATGATACCGGAGGTACCAAGTATGTTTTGCACTCCGTTAAACAAGTATCGGGCTGGTTGACATGAACCGCCGTACTATCTCGATAGCCCTCGCAGTGGTCTGCCTGGCTGTGCTCCTGGGCGTTGCAGGGCAGTTTGCTATAAATCGAGAAACATCCTATATGCAGGAATGCGTTTCCGAAGGCTTTGCCATTGATGGTTACTATCGGGATGACGAAACAAGTCGGGAAACCCTGGCTTTTCTTGAGGAGGACAACTGTCGATGGCAGCTGGTCGACCAAGACGGAATCTGCACGGACGGGCAGTTTAAGCGTACGGATGACCCCAACATCCTGATATTAAAGAAGGAAAACGGCGAAGAATTCGGTGCGGTCCACGTGGCGTATATTTCGCGCCGACGCGATCAGGGCTTGCTCTACCTATTTAGAGATACCAGGGTGACCCGTTTTTATCTGGTGAGTACCGGTCCGGCGTTTACAGTGGAGTCTGGCGATGTCGATGCGGACAGATGATTCACGGCAATAAATCAGCGAGCGGAGCGCGGCCATGGACCGCGCCCCGCTATTTGCTCGTGGCCCGCGTCACGTCTGCGCCATGTCGTGACTCGCGGCTGCGCGCATCCATCCCACGTCGCGTATTACTGCACATCAAACTCCACGCGATCGAGCTCGGGCACATTGAGGTCGATGAGCTTGCGGGCTACACGGCGGTCGTGTGCCCCAAGCGCCTCGCTTGTCGTCACGTGGGCGACAACCTCGCGCTCGACAAGGCCCTCCTCCTCGCCTTCGGTGGCCGAGGTCTCGACGGCAACGGTGTAATCCTTAAAGCCCGGCAGCACCGCGGCAAGCTCGCGCGTGGTTTCGGTGACGCCGTAGCCGTCCTGCACGCCGGCCTGTGCCGAGCCAATGGACCCCGCGGTCATGACGATGCAGGGGATGGCAAAGATCACCGTACCCACGATGATGCGACGGCGCACCTTGTGTGACAGCTCATCGACCTCGGCATTTTCCTCGGCGGTCACAATGCCGTCGCCGTTGAGGTCGCGCTTGAGCGGCACGCGCAAAAGAAGTAGTACGGCTTCGGCCGCCAGCGCGATAAAGACGACGTTGATGCCAAACTCGTAGAGGGCCGAGAGAAACAGCGACCCGCTCGCGATGGCGATGCCATAGCCCGCCGCGCACAGGGGCGGCATGAGCGCGGTCGCCACGGCCACGCCGGCGATGAGCGTGGCGGGTTCCTGGTCGCGCGAGTTGCCCAGTCCGCCCGCAAAGCCGCCCGCGAGCGCGACGGCAAGGTCCCACACAGTCGGTGTCGAGTTGTCGATGATGGCGGCCGTGGTGGTGCCAAGGGGCGAGAGCTTAAAGTACAGCGTGGACGTGATTAGACAAAAGACCATCTGCAGCGCGAGGCCGGCAATTGCCTCGACGGCAATCTCGCGGTCGAGCGTGGCGATGCCGTATGCCATGGCAAGGACCGAGCCCATGAGCGGACAGATGAGCATGGCGCCCACGATGGCAATGTCCGAGTCGATATCGAGGCCGATGCTCGCGATCAACATGGCAATGATCAGGATGCATAAGTGCGAGCCAGTCAGGCGCGCCCCGTTTACAAAGCGCTTGCGAATCACGTGATAGGGCGCGCGTCCCTCGCGTATGTTGAACGCCTGCTTAAGGAAACGGGTGGCATTCTCCATGGCCTCGCTGTGTGCAGGGCGTATACCGTGACGACGATGATGACGCTCGCGCAGCCGCTTGATCTGTTGTTTGTCGAGTTCCATGCTTACCTCGTTTAGCTTCTGAGCCGCTTCTTGCGTCTGTCGTCTTTACTCTACACCGCGTTAGGCGAGGTGTCAGACAAGGTTTGTTGACCTGGAAGTCAGGACAATCGACATGGCTAAAACGCCGTGAGGATCATAAGAGTCAAATAGACAAAAAAGCGCGGGGCCGGTTTGATTCCGACCCCGCGCTCTGCGCTGGTGCGTTGTTGTTCGGCCTACCCCAGCAGGCTCAGACCAACAGAGACAAACGCCAGGATAACGCCGACGATGGACTCGCCGCCGAGCAGGCCGCTGGCGACGACCAGGCCCTGCTCCTGGAAGGCGGCATCCTTGGAGGCCTTCTCCTCGTCCGAAAGACCGGCAGCGGCGTCGCGGCGTGCGGCCCACTTGTCGTAGGCGAGCTTGGCGCAGGAGCCCAAGAAGGCCGTGAGCGACATGTAGAACGGCAGGTACACGCCCAGGCCGATCATCATGGCCGGAATGCCGAGCCAGTACATGACGATGCCGGCGATAAAGCCGCCTGCGAACCACGGCACGCTCGGGATGCCCGAGACCATGGTGGCGACGACGCTTGCCTGCGCGGCCACAAAGCTCTTGTCGGGGCCGAAAGCATCCGGA
Organism: uncultured Collinsella sp.; assembly: GCA_959606495.1. GTDB lineage: Bacteria > Actinomycetota > Coriobacteriia > Coriobacteriales > Coriobacteriaceae > Collinsella. The sequence continues at coordinate 39,653 of CAUHJB010000006.1, forward strand.
CCATAGGCGGTGACAAGCGCGACCATGACGGCAGCGGCGACCAGGGCGCCCACGATGCCGCCGATGGCCTGGCCGATCCACTGCGCACGCGGATTGGTGCCCAGCACGGCGCCGGCCTTAAAGTCGTTCATGACGTCGCCCGCAAGGCCGCATGCCACGGCCACGATGCCGGCGATAAAGAACAGCTTGACCTGGGCGATCTGTGCGAAGGCAGCCACGATGAGCATGACGATGAGGCCGAAGATCTCCATGGGGTCGATGCCCGTCTGGCCGCAGCTCTGCGCGCTCATGATGGTGGTGACAAAGGTGAACAGCGTGACGATGACGGCCGGGACGGGGCCAAGGTCGAGCGCGATGGCGACGATCACGGCGATGGCGGCAGTACCCAGGCCGATGATGCCGGCGTCGAGCTTAAGCGAGCCCGAGATGAGCGACTGCTCGTCGGTGTCGCTGGAGCTGTCGGCGGCGAGGCCGCGGGCGATGCCGGCGACCTGCGGCAGGATGTCCTTGAGGACGACGGCGACGCCAAAGCCCATCATGAGGCCCATGCCGAGCGATTTGACGATGCCCTGCGCAGTCACAACGTCGAATAGACCGGCAGCGGTGCCGCCCACGATGATGCCAAAGTTACCTAGCAGCGCGCCGGCAAACCAGAAGGCAACCGGGGCGAAGCCAACCAAAAAGCCGATGGAGAGCAGCATGGGCGAGTTATAGATGGCAAAGGTCACGCCGGGGATATTGAGCGTGCACAGCATGCTGGGCACCACGCCCAGAGCGTCGCGAAGCACGCTGTAGATGCCGGCGACGGCCATGGAGCCAAAGAGCTGCTTGCCGGTCTTGCCGCCGGCCTCGGTGGCGCGCAGTGTCTGAGCTGCGGCATTGCCGGTGGGGAACTCGAGCGCGGCGTCCACGATAAAGTGGCGGTGGATGAGCGCCGTTGCCAGCAGGCCCAAGATGGTGCCGGCGAGTGCCACGATAAACATGTCGAGCCAGCTGATCTGGTCGGCATAGCCCAGCATCCAGGCGCCCGGGATGGTAAACGCCAGGCCGCCGGCGACCATGGCGCCCGCGGACATGATGGTGTGGGTGACGTTGGCCTCGTTGAGGCTGGCGTCACCCATGAGCTTCAGGAAGAACAGCGAGATGACGGCAGCGAAAATAATCGGCCAGGGGAGTGCACCCATCTTGAGGGCCGTGTAGGCCGAGCTTGCCGTGATGATCACGCAGCCAAGGACGCCGATGACGACGCCGCGCAGCGTGAGTTGCCCGCGCATCGAAGCGCGGTTCGAGGGATTGCTCATATAAAACTCCTTTGCGTATATCCGCTTCCCCCGGGAGCGCCGTTACGGATACGGCGCGGGAAGTCGGGTTACCAAGGGCCGCCGCGTGAGCTCGCAAACGACCGCGCACCAGTATAGCGGCACGGCAGTTAATTTGGGACTGGGCTTTTTTAGCTATCCCAAACGAAGCCGAAGGATGATTATTCTGGGACGGGGATTTAAAAATCATCAGGTACGCAATGATTTTTAAATCCCCGTCCCAGAATAATCATCGGGATATACTGCTGGGCAGACGAAAGGAGCGCCGACGATGCTTAATGGGTGCGCATATATATTGACGGTCGACGTGGGCAACACGTTCATTCGCTTTGGCCTGTTTGCAGAGGATTCGGCCGCGGCGCAGGAATGTCCGCTTGCGACATGCGAGATCACGACGCCGTCGAGCATTACGGCCGACGAAGCGCGCATGCGACTTATGCAGGTCATGGGCGCGCTCGCCGCCGATGCAGGTGTGCCCGGGGTGCTTGCACCCGCCGCGGCCGTGCTGAGCTGTGTAGTCCCGGCGCTCGAGCGCCCGTGGAAGGCGGCACTTTCCCGCACCTGCACGGGGCGCGTGCTCACCGTGGGGCCGGGACTTAAGACCGGCATACCCGTGCACTACGACGATCCGGCCGAGATCGGCCCCGACCGCATCGCCGATGCCGTGGCGGCCCGCGCCGTCTACGGCTCGCCGTGCATCGTGATTGACCTGGGCACGACGACCAATATCGAGGTCATCGACGTGCACGGTACCTTTGTGGGCGGCGTTATCGCGCCAGGCCTGGCCCTCGGCGCCCGTTCGCTTTCGGCGGCAGCAGCGCGCCTACCCCAGGTTGAGCCCTCGGCGCCAACGCACGTCATCGGACGCAACACGCGCGAGGCCATGCGCTCGGGTGTGGTTTTGGGCGAGGTAGCCCGCATCGACGGAATGCTCGACATGGTGCTTGCCGAGATGCGCGCGACCAAGGCCGCGGGGGAGGGCGATGTGCCCATCGTCATTACCGGCGACGATGCCGAGGCACTTGCGGCGCTGGTCGGCCATAGCCTGACGGTAGACGACGCGCTGACGTTGCGGGGTCTCGCCGAGCTCTACCGCATCAACCAAAAGCCCCGCTGCGCGTAGGGCGAGGGGCTGGTGGGATAAGCGCCCCTACCTTTCACCTGCTACAATGGGCCAAACTATTGCGATTGCGGAGGTGTCTGCCATGTCGGACGATCTTCATCAAACCGCGTCGGGCAAGCGCCTGGACGTCATTAGCTGGGACGAGTTCTTTATGAGCGTGGCCATCGCCGCGCAGCGCCGCAGCAAGGACCCCAACACGCAGGTGGGAGCGTGCATCGCCAGCACCAACCACCGCATCCTTTCGGTGGGTTACAACGGCACGCCCTCGGCGCTCAACGACGACTTTTTCCCGTGGGGTACGAGCGATGACCCGCTGCAGGACAAGCACAACTACGTGGTCCATGCCGAGGCCAACGCCGTGCTCAACTACCGTGGCTCGCTCAAGGACCTCGAGGGTTCCACGGTCTACGTCACGCTGTTCCCGTGCCACGACTGCGCCAAGATCCTGGCGCAGGTGGGCGTGGGTGAGGTTGTCTACCTGGACAACAAGTACGCCGACACCGATGATGGGCGCATCAGCCGTCGCATCCTCGACTCCTGTGGCATCAGCTACCGCCAGGTTATCGTCGATGTTCACATCGGCACCGAGGGACAGGCTCGGCAGTAGCGCGTGGCAACGCCAGCTGGCAACAAAAAACAGCCAAAAGAGACCCGTCCCAAATTGACCGCTCGTGAAAGTCGTGTCCGCACGCATGGCTGGCGCCTAAGCGGGTACATGGCTGTAGTAACATAGCCCCTGTCCGCGGGCGCGCCCGCGTAATTGTGAGAAAGGAGCCCCTGTGGCTGTTAACGAAGAGCTGCTTAAGAAGGTTCTTGAAGAGATTCGCCCCAACCTGCAGGCCGACGGCGGCGATATGGAGTATGTGGGCGTTGACGACGAGGGCGTCGTCAAACTGGAGCTGCAGGGCGCTTGCGCCGGCTGCCCCATGAGCTCGCTGACCCTGTCCATGGGTATTGAGCGCATCCTGAAGGAGCATGTGCCCGGCGTTACCCGTGTCGAGCAGGTCAATGCCTCCGGCGAGACCGACGACCTGTACGACGAGTACGCGCCGTTCTAAGATGCGAAAGCTGCGGACGGCATACTCCGCATAGACGTTACGCCCAAATATGCGGCTGCGAGCGTAAGGCCCGCGGCCGCATTTGTATGTAGGGAGTAGGAGGGTCGACATGCTCAACGACTTCTACCATATGCTTGATCCCGTCGCGATTTCGGCGGGGCCCATCACGATTTACTGGTATGGTCTGGCCTATGTGGTCGGTGCCCTGCTCACGGCGGTCGTCATGTACCGCACGCAGCGTCGCTGGGGCTTTAGCATCACGATTGACGACCTGACGAGTGTCGTGGTCGGCGTGGTCTTTGGCCTTATCATTGGCGCCCGTCTGTTCTACGTCATCTTTTACGGCGACGGCTACTACTGGGCGCACCCGCTCGAGATCTTTGCCACCAACGAGGGCGGCATGAGCTTCCACGGTGGCCTGGTCGGCGGCATCTTGGGCGGCATCATCGTGTGCCGCATGTATAAGCTCGATGCATGGACGTTGGCCGATCTTGCCGTCATTGGCGCTCCGCTGGCCCTGTGCCTGGGCCGTTGTGCCAACTTTGTCAACGGTGAGCTGTGGGGCAAGCCGACCGATCTGCCCTGGGGCGTGGTCTTCGGTGGCACCGCGGGCGATATGCCGCGTCACCCCTCCCAGCTCTACGAGGCATTTCTTGAGGGCATTGTGCTCTTTTGCATTCTGCAGGTGCTCAGCCGCAAAAAGCCGCTGCTGCCCCAGGGCACGTTTATGGGCGTGTTTGTGATGGGTTACGGCATCGTCCGCTTCCTCGTCGAGTTCGTGCGCGTGCCCGACGCCCAGCTTGGCTATCTGCTGGGCGGCGTCATCACGATGGGTCAGCTGCTGAGCCTTCCGCTCGTTATTGCGGGCCTGGCGCTCGTCATCTTTGCCCGACACCGCAATCGCCCCCAGCGCATCTACCTCGACGCTTAACCACCACATACGACCACAAAGGGGGCAGGCACCTTTGTGGTGGTTTGCTGGGCAATGATGACAGAACCGTAACGTTTCCCCAGATAAAACCTGCCAAAATAAACCTGTCCCTTTTTGGTAGGTTTCTAGAAAGGCTCTTTGGACTGTGAAGGATTCCGATCTCTCCACAACGGCTGCGCGCGACGCTGCCCGCATCGTCTGGTTTAAGCGCTACCCCGCCAAGCAGACGCTCATCGCATTTCTGCTCGCGCTGTTGGCGACCACGGCGTTTTCCATCGATCCCGCCCCGGTGTCGAGCAACGCAGTCTTGGCGATTGACCCCAAAGCCTCGGGCATGCTGTACGTGTGCTACGAGGTGCTCCTCTCGTTTGCCGGCCATACCGACGCGGTCATGCTGCTTGCGCTTGCCTGCCTGCTCACGCTGCCGTTTCGCTACGTGTTCTTTGGCCGTGGCGACACCTGGCGCCCATCGATTATTCTGCCGTCGCTGTTTTTCGCCATCTGCATGGTGTTCGGCCGCAGCTACGACCTTATCGACTCGGCCGAGATTGTTCTTGGCGACAAGGCCCGCATCATCTGCGCCTGGATTGGCGGCGCGGGCTGGATGCTCCTAGCGATCGTGGCCTTCTATCTGGCTTTTGAGTGCCTGGATTGGCTGAGCTCTCGGCGCATTCCGTTTTCCGAAGCGCACTTTGGCCGCGTATGGCGTGTGGCTCACGCCGTGCTCTCGGTCCATCCCTTTGCCGGGCCCTTCCTGGTGCTTATGATCGCCTGGGCGCCCACGCTCATCGCTTCGCTGCCCGGCCTTTTTATGGGAGATACGGGTGCGCAGATTCGCCAGTGGTTCAACTATCCCAATGGCACGAGCGACTACCTGCGCCTGCTCAACCCCAACGTGCTGCTCAACGGGCACCATCCCGTAGTGCACACGGCCATTATCGGCTCGTGCGTTCAACTGGGGCTTTCGCTGTTCAACAGCGCTAACGCGGGCCTCATCATCTATACCTGCGCTCAATTTGTCATCACGGCTGCCTGCATGGCCTATTCCATTTCGTCGCTGCGCAAACTGGGCGTGAGCCTGCCGGTTCGCGGTACGATCCTGCTGTTCTTTGCGTTTATGCCGATGTTCTCCAACTACGCGGCGTTGCTCACCAAAGACGTGCTCTTTGCCGACGCGTTTTTGGTGCTGCTGGTACAGACCGTCAAGCTCGTGGCATGTGGCTTGCCCCGTCGTGATGCCAATGCCGAGCGTGCGGGCGAACAGAGGCCCGTGCTCTTTGCGCGCCACGACTGGCTGTTGCTTGCGCTGGCTGCCATGGGTTCCACGTTTTTGCGCAATGGCGGTCTGGTCTTTCCGTTGGCGGCCTGCGTGATTGCGGCGGCGTTTTGCGCATGGGATGTACATGTCGCCCGTCGTGCGGCTAAGCAGACGGGCACCGCGGTCTCATGCGCCACGCCGCGCTTCCGCTGGGTTGGCGTCCTCGCGGTGCTCGCACTCTGCCTTGCCTCTAATATGTACTTCACCAAGGTCTTTATGCCGGCGCACGACATCACGCCTGGTTCCAAGCGCGAAATCCTCTCGATTCCGTTCCAACAGACGGCTCGTTTCGTCCAAAAGCACGACGGCCTCAACTCGGGCGTCAACCCCACGGTAAAGGAGGACGGCACCATCGTGGAGGCTCCTTGCGACGGTTTGGTGACCGACGAGGAGCGCGCCGTGATCGACCGGGTGCTCAAGTACGAGAATCTGGGCCGCCGTTACAACCCGGATAAGTCGGACTCCGTCAAAAATTGCTTTAACGAGTACGCCTCGCAGGAGGACATCAAGGCCTATTTTGAGGTCTGGGCGCAGATGTTCAAAAAGGATCCCGAGTGCTATATCTCGGCGCTCATCAATAACTATTACGGCTACTTTTATCCGAGCGCGCGCGATGCCTGGGTCTACAGCACGGCGCGTAGTGCCGAGATCATGGCGCGTCCCGACAACCTCAAGTACTTCGACTTCCATCCGGTTGACAGCAACGTGGTGCGCTGGTGCGACCACCTGATCAATCTGTACCGTGTGGCGGTGCAGCGCATCCCGTTTATTTCGCTCACCATGAGCTCGGCCACCTATGTGTGGATTATGATCGCCGTGGTGGTCTACCTGCTGCGTCGTCATTCATGGCGTGCGCTGGCGATCTGGGTGCCGCTGTTGGGCGTGCTCGCCGTGTGCCTGATTGGTCCGTGCAACGGCTCGACCTACATGCGCTACCTGTATCCGGTCATCGCCTGCATGCCCTTCGCCATCGGCGCCACCGTCACCCGCAGTGACTTCCTCTGGTTCTAACCTGGTGCATTGGGGTCAGGTTTCTTTGCTGCACCAAAGGGGCCATCATCACGACGCCTTCATTTTGGGGTTTATCTTGCAGGCCAGTAGGTATATCATAACGACGTTTGTTTATATTGCCCGAGCATCTGCGCTGGGCTTTAGGTCGAAACCGATAGGAGACACGTATGTCCGGACACTCTAAGTGGGCCACAACCAAGCATCGTAAGGGCGCGCAGGACGCCAAGCGTTCCGCCCTCTTCTCCAAGCTCAGCCGCAACATCACCGTTGCTGCCCGTCTCGGCGGTGACCCGCTGCCCGAGAACAACGCCAGCCTCGCCGCTGCCGTTGCCAAGGCCAAGGCTCAGTCCATGCCTAAGGACAAGATCAAGTCCGCTATCGACAAGGCTTTTGGTTCGGGTGCTGACGCCGCCGTCTACGAGAACATCGTGTACGAGGGCTACGGTCCCGCCGGTGTCGCCGTCTACGTCGACTGCCTGACCGACAACCGCAACCGTACCGCCGCTGATGTCCGTTCCGCCTTCTCCCACGCTGGTGGCAACCTGGGCACCTCCGGCTCCGTCGCCTTCCAGTTTGAGCGCAAGGGCCAGATCGTCGTCGCCAAGGAGATCCTGGACGAGAACGCCAAGAAGGAGACCATGATCGCCAACGGTGCTGCCGGTGACGAGGATGAGTTCATGATGGCCATCGCCGAGGCCGGTGGCGAGGACTACGAGGATGCCGGCGAGGAGTGGATCGTCTGGACTGCTGCCAACGACGTCATGGCTGTCTCCAAGGCGCTCGAGGAGCAGGGCGTCCAGGTCAAGGGTTCCGAGACCACCATGGTCCCGACCACCCCGACCGAGGTCTCTGGTACCGACGCCAAGAAGGTCCAGCGCCTCATCGACCGTCTTGAGGAGCTCGACGACGTCCAGGATGTTTACAGCACCATGGACATGACCGACGAGGTCATCGCTGCCCTCGAGGAGGAGTAGCGCTCGCACGGGTTAAGCCGTGCATATCTGGGCATAATGAAGCGAGCATGCAAGCCTCGTGGAATAGATGAGCCGGATCCGCGTGCGTAGAGCACCGGACCCGGCTCTTTTATAATGATGCGAACCGTTTTGCATTTCGAGAGCCGAGATTTGAAGGGAGCGCCGCGTGCGCGTACTCAAACGAGCCCTAGCGATCGTGTATCTTGCCGCCACCATCGTGGCGCTGGGTACGCTTGTCTGCCAGTTTTGGGGGCCGTATACGTATCGCTTTATGCTGCTGATGCGCGACCCCATGCCGCGCATCGTCGTCACGGCGTGCGCCGGCGTCGTGGCGATCGGCGTGCTGGTAAGCTTTTTCCGCCTGATGTTCGCCCGTCGCGAACCGTCCTGCGTGCATCCGGCGGGGGAGCGCAATATCGAGGTTACCCTTGCGGCGCTTTCTTCGTGCGCCAGGGCTGCTGCCGAGCGTGACGACCGCGTGATGGTCGAGCATGTCGAGGCCCGCGTCCAAGGCCCCGACGATTCGCACGTCCGTTTTAAGGTCGAGGCCATCGCGCTCGATGATAAGGACGTTGCCGCTCTTGCCACCTCGATGCAGCAGCGCATCGAGAAGGCCTGCGACACCATGCTCGGCACGCCGGGTACGACCGCGCGTGTCCGTTTTTTGCCGTCCAAGACTACCGTCCAGACCGTGGAGGTTTCCGGTGAGTGATACCAATCAAGATAAGACCGCTCGTACGCCGCGCCTGACGATTGACCAGAGCGCCACGCCGGCGAGCGAACCTGTTGACTCCAAAGCGGAGGCAACCGAGTTACAAGACGCGGCAGCCGCGGATTTTGACGAGGCTATGGGTCTCATCAAGGGTACGGGCGCTGCCATCTGGAGCTATGCTGTGCGTCATCCCAACACCACGCTCGGCGCCGTCGCCGGCTTTATCCTCGCCGTGTTGGTGCTCACGTTGGGTCTGTGGGACACGCTCGTCATTGCATTCTTCGTGCTGATCGGCGCTGTGATCGGCCAAATTCGCGACGGCGAGAACGGGATCGTCAACTTCTTCGGCCGTCTGTTTAGCGGCCGCTAATATGTATTCGACTGTCGCATCCGCGGCAGGCATAAGGAGGAACCATGGCTTTTAATACGAAGGTCGATGTAGCCGATACCGAGCTCGAGGAGAACGAGGCAGTCGTCGCCGAAGCTGAGGATGTGACGCTCGAGGACGAGGCTCTCGTCGAGGCCGAGTCCGATACGGATGAGGACGACGAGGAAGCAGACGAGTCCGAGGACTCGCTGACCTATTCCAACGGCGTGATCGAGAAGATCGTTGCCATGGCCACTCGCGAGGTTCCGCACGTTCTGGGCATGAAGGGTAACCTCATGCACTTTGTGCAGGAGCAGTTTGGTGCCGAGAATCTGACCAAGGGCGTGACGGTCGAGGTTACCGATGACAATCGCGTGGTCGTCAACATCTCCGTCATCATCGAGTACGGCGCCTATGCGCCCGCGATCTTCGACGATGTCAAGGCACGTGTCACCGAGCGCCTTGCCGCGATGACCGGCCTTGAGGTGGCGGGCGTCAACCTGCGCATCGAGGATGTCATCACCCCCGAGGAGTACGAGCACCGCACCAGCCAGCACGAATAACCTTCCAAAAAGGGACAGGTTTGTTTTGGCAGGTTTTATCTGCGAAAACATTAAACGGCCGACCGCGCAAGCAAAAGCGTGGCCGGCCGTTTCTGTACACTCCCGATGTAGTCATACCGCTCGTCTAACTAAGGGTTGCAATCCCCACGTTCCGCGTTACTCTAATGGGCGCAATGTTTCCAAATTGTTAACGAGGGGTTGCCGTAATGGCCGACGAGCACGAAACAGAAAGCAAGGCATGGGCAATTGAGGCCGCTGCGGCAGAGGCGGCGTCGCGTGCTGCCGAGGAGGTGCATCGTCCTCCCGTAGTGCCGATGGAACGCGTGGTCGATCGCGATGTTATCGAGCGGGGCGAGCGCGCTGGTCGCAAGCGCAGCCAGGAGCCGGGCTTTCCGCGCTTTTTTGCCGAGCTCAATTTGGGCCTGATCCTCACGGCCTTTGCCATCGTCGCGTTTAAAACCCCTAATCACTTCGCTTTTGGCGGCACCTCGGGCGTGTCGGTCATTCTGTCCACGCTGTTCCCGACCCTGCCCGTCGGCGTCTTTATGTGGATTATCAATGCGGTCCTGGTCGTTCTGGGCTTTATCTTTTTGGAGCGCAAGGCAATCCTGTGGAGTGTCTTTGCCTCGTTTGCGCTGTCCGCCTATGTTTCGCTGTTTGAGCTCTTTATTCCGACCGATGTCTCGATGACGGGCGATATGTGGCTCGACCTGTGCTTTGCCGTGATTCTGCCGGCGCTCGGCAGCGCCATCGTCTTTGATATTGGTGCCTCGACGGGCGGCACGGACATCCTCGCCATGATTCTCAAACGCCGCACGACGCTTGAGATCGGCCGTGCGCTGCTGCTGGTCGATATCGGCATCGTGACCATCGCGGCCTTCTTGTACGGCCCGCGCGTCGGTCTGTATTGCGTGCTCGGCCTGTTTGCCAAGACGCTTGTGGTCGACAAAGCCATCGAGAGCATCCACCTGCGTAAAGTCTGCACGGTCATTTGCTCCGAGCCCCTTAAGGTCGAGGAGTTTATCGTCAAGCATCTCAACCGTACGGCGACTATCAGCCGCGGCTACGGTGCCTTTTCGGGCAAGTGCGTGACGGTGATCATGAGCGTGCTAAGCCGTCGCGAGGCCGTGCAACTGCGCCGCTATGCGCGCGAAGTCGATCCGGGTGCCTTTATCACGATTGTCGACAGCTCCGAGATCGTCGGCAAGGGTTTCCGCGGAACGAACTAACGCGGTCGAGCTCATCAAACAATCGAATAGCGCCCTGCGCATTGCAAATGCGTCATGTTGGAGTATTTGTCCCCACATTGGGTGATAATGATGCCAAAGACATCGTTTGCGATCCAGATGATTCGTTCAAGATACGAAGGGATGATTCTATGTTCTGCTCGCAGTGTGGCGCCCCCATGGGCGATAACGACAAGTTCTGCGGCACGTGTGGTGCCCCCAATGCCGGTGCCGCAGCCTCTGCCCCTCAGGGTCAGCCCCAGCAGTTTGTTCCGCAACCGCCCGTGGCGAATGCGTCCAAGGGCTGTGTGGCTCAGGCGTTTGAGGATATGACCAAGACTCCGGGCGTGCTGCAGCGCGTGTGCCAGATTGCCTTTTTACCGGCGCTGATTTGTGTTGTGTCGGTACTCGTGCTGTTTATTCCCGTTATTGGCGGCATTGCGGCTGCCATCGGCTTTTTGGCAGCTTGCATTGCGAGCGTGTGTGGTTCCGGCTTTGGTATTGAGTGGGGTCGCGATCTGTCGCTCAAGGTTGATGGCGGTATGGATCGTCCACTCATGCGTTCCACGTCGTTTGGCCTCGGAGTCTTTTCGAGCGTTATCTCGGTCGTGCTCGAGGTTATCGCTGCCATTCCCGTTATCGGTGTAGTGCTTTCGCTGGTGGAGAGCGTGGTAATTGGCGCCGCGGGCTCGTATTCGTATTACGGCTCCTATGCACTCGAGGCAGCGCTGTTTGGCTCGCTTGGCCTGCTTGTCCTGGCTATGATTGCCACGGCGGTCTTGGGGGTCTTCTTTAAGATGTTCGCCGACATTGCCGTGATGCACTTTGCGGTGACCGGTCGTGTCGAGAGCGCGTTTTCGCTCGACAAGGTCTGGGCGGCGTTTAAGCACAACAAGACCAAGCTGTTCTGCGCTTCGTTCCTTCCCGAGTTTTTGACGGGTCTGGTCGCCAACGTTGTCACATGGATCCTGACGCTCGTCTTCGGCGCCATTGCCTCTGTCGGTATGTATAACTACTACTACCGTCCTTCGGCTATTGAGGCGCTTGTTACCGGCGGTGGCATCACGCTCGTATTGTTCTTGGTGCTGACGGCGTTTGTCACGGTATTCCTTACGGTCTTTGGCAAGATGCTCAAGCATCGTGCCGTTGGCTATTGGGTTGCGCGCTACGCAAGCGAGTGGGCCGACGAGGACAAGGACGACGTCCTGACTTTTGTGCTGCCGTTTGAGAAGAAGTCTGCTCCGGCTGGTTTTAGCGCCGACGCAGCGCCCGTATCCGATTCCGCTGCGGCGCCGGCGCCTGCGCCCGAGCCCGAGCCCGAGCCCGAGCCTGAGTCTGAGCCTGAGCCTGAGCCTGAGCCCGCGCCCGTGCCCGTGCCTGAGCCCGAGCCTGCGCCAAGCTCCGACGAGGACCCGCAGGACGAGTAACCCTGCCACCTGCCATTTGGGGACGGGGTAGAAACGGTAGAAATAGCGCTTGACAAATGAGCGGGGGAGGACGTGTCGAAACGTCCGCCCCCGCTTTGATATCGCGATGTGGCTATGACTGCGAGATGGCCGCGAATCGACTACTCGCCGCGCTTCTCCTCGCGGCGAGCGGCGGCACGTGCATCGTGGATGCCCTTGATCGCGGCATGGCGTGCCGTGCGGGCGTCATGGATGGCGTCGCGAGCCTCGGCGGTCGTTGCCTTGGCAGAGCGCAACTTGGCGGCCAGGTCGGGGTTGGTTTCGGCGACCGCGGTGATCGCGGGGCCGTCGAGCTCCTCTTGTGTGGGCTCGGCCAAAAAGTCGATGGCATACTGGGCGGCCACCATGGAGCCCTTTGCCAGCACAGTCTCGTCGATCTTGTAGAAGCAGGAATGTTGGGCGTACGTGGCGCCAATCTTGGGGTTGCGCGTACCTACAAAGGCGAGCACGCCCGGTACGCGGCGCAGGTACTCCGAAAAATCCTCGCCCGAAAGCGTGCCGCGGTAATGGCCTTGGCCGGTGGGGCCCAAGCATTTGATTACTGCCTGGCGGCAGCGCTCGCTCGAGGCGGCATCGTTTTCGACCTTGTAGTTGGCGATGGTGTAGTCGGTGAGCTTTGCCTCGGCGCCCAAGGCGGCCGCGGTATGCTCCACGATGCGGCGCATGAGCTCCGGCATTTCCTCGTGGGTCGAATCGCCGTAGGTGCGCACCGTGCCGGCGAGGTAGGCCGTGCCGGCGATAACGTTGCGCGCGGTGCCGCCGTGCAGCTCGCCGACGGTAATGACGGCCGGCTCGTAGGGACTGATCTCGCGCGAAACGATGGTCTGCAGAGCGTTGACGATCTCGGCGGCAACCATAACGGCGTCGTGACCGCGCTGGGGCATGGCACCGTGGCACGAGGTGCCGCGGACGTCGATGCGGAACCAGTCGGTATTGGCCATGCGCGGCCCGGGCTCGCAGCTCACGGTGCCGGCGTCGACCTCACTCCAGATGTGCGCGGCGTAGGCGCCATCGACGCCGTCGAGCACGCCCGTGCCGATCATGAGCTTGGCGCCCTGGCCGTTTTCCTCGCTGGGTTGGAAGACGATGCGGACTTCGCCGTGGATGTCGTCGGTCATATGGCGCAGGATTTGCAGCGTGCCGAGCATCATGGCGATGTGGCAGTCGTGGCCGCAGGCGTGCATGCAGCCCTCGTTGACGCTGGCAAACTCCTCGCCGGTCTGCTCGGTGACGGGCAGGGCGTCGATGTCGGCGCGCAGCAGGATGCGGCGGCGTGGCGTGCCGTCCTCGCGATAGGCGTCGGGCGCGGTGCCGCGAAGGGTTGCCACAAGGCCCGTCTTAAGGGGACGCTCGTAGGGGATATTCATGGCGTCGAGCTGGTTGGCGATGTCAGAAGTCGTGCGCTCCTCGGCAAGGCTCAGCTCCGGGTGCTTATGGAAGTGGCGGCGCTGCTTGATGATATAGGGTTCAAACTCGGTAGCGATATCTTTGATGGCTGCGGTGACGTCGTCAGCCGCGCGAGCCTCGGTCGCCGCCATAATCTGCTGTGCCTTGGTCTTCGTCATGGTCGATTTGCTCCTTGCTGGGTTGATCGCAAAATCGTACAGGCTCTCTCCAGTATGCCACCTGCCGCTAGGGCTGGTAAAGTTGCCGTTTGCCGCTTGGGGTTTTGTTACAAGGGCGGGGGAGTACACTCGGGGGTGTTGAATTTCCTGCCAGAGATGGGGATGCCCATGCAACATATCGATCGGATTATCCGCTCTAAGAACGTCTTTACCGCGCAAGACGGCATCGATACCGCCCGCGAGCTGGCGATTGCCATCGCAGGCGACCGTATCGTCGCAGTCGGTGCGCCCGATGACGTGATTGCCGCCGCGCCTGCCGCCACGCCGGTTATCGACTACGGCGAGCAGTTTGTCTGCCCCGGTTTCCATGACGCGCACCTGCACTTTTTCCATACCTCGGTCGGCTCCTCGCCGTACATGCTCATGGATATGGGCACGTCAGAGGCGGCACTGGTGCAGCATGCGCGCGAGTTTTCCCAGGACCTGCCCGATGACGCTTGGGTTGTGACGCAGGGCTGGCGCGACTACCGTTGGGACCCGCCCGAGCATCCTAGCAAGGCGTCGCTCGATGTGGCATTCCCCGATCGTCCCTGCGTTATGTATTCGGGCGACGGGCACACGCTTTGGCTCAACAGCCGTGCACTCGAGGCGCTCGGCGTCACGCGCGACAGTGAGCCGCCGGCGGGCGGCAGCTACGACAAGGACGCAAACGGCGAGCTCACGGGCATTGCTCACGAGGCAGCTGCTATGCAGCTGCTACCGCGCTGCCTTGAGTGGCTGGGCGAGGATCGCATCGCAAGCGCTTACGCCGATCAAATGAGGCGGATGGCCGAGCAGGGCATCACCTCGATATGCGATATGTCGCTCATGCCCATGCCGGGCTGCGATTTTATCCGCGATGACGTCTACGACAAACTGCAGGCAGCTGGCAAACTGGGCATCCGTGCCCATCTGTTCCCCACGTTGCTGGATGACCAATCGCGCTTAGAAGAACTGCAGACCCGCTACGCGAACAACGCGCTGCTCTCGGCGCCTGGTTTTAAGCAGTTCTTCGACGGCGTCTCGAGCGAGCACACGGCCTATCTCACCGATCCCTATACCAACCCGCGCTTCCCGGGCGATCAAGGTCGCCTGACGGTTCCCGTCGAGCGCATGCGCAAGCTGGTCCTGGCGGCAGCCGAGCGCGGCCACACCGTGCGCATCCACGTTATCGGCGACGGCGCCATCCATGCCGCACTCGATATCTTTGAGGAGGCGGCAGAGCTCTACGGCTTGCCCCAGCACGGCCATAATACGCTTGAGCATTTGGAGAATCTGCTGCCCGAGGACATCGATCGTCTGCGCAAACTCAACGTCATTGCCTCGAGCCAGCCCTGTCATATCACACTCGACCCGGGTGGTCCGGAGCGCGACCTGGGCTTGGAGCGTAGCCGCATCATGTGGCCGTTTGCGACCTATAAGCAGCGCGGCATCCGCCAAGCCTTCGGCACCGATAGCCCCATCACAGCCGTTACCAGCATGAACGTGCTCTACACGGCTATCACCCGCCAAGACCCCCGCAGCCACTGGCCCGAGGGCGGTTGGCTGCCGAGCGAGCGTATCGATGCGGCAACGGCTCTGCGCAACTACACCCTGGGCAGCGCCTATGCAGCGGGCGACGAGCAAAACCTCGGCAGCCTAGAACCCGGCAAATACGCCGACCTGGTAGTCCTGGACCAAAACCCACTCACCATCGACCCCCAAGAACTCCAAGCCACCAAAGTCCAAGCCACCTACCTAGCCGGCAACCTGATCTACGAGCGCTAAGTATTCATGTCTTACCGTTAAACGCGGCTCGGGCAGCTTATTTTGGGATGGCGCTCGAGCCGCGTTTGTTTGCAAATGGGGGGTTCGTTAGGAGCGTCCCCGCCCTGCTTGATTTGGGCGCGGGGCGGAGGCGCCGCCGCCCCGCGCCCAATTTGGACAGCAGCAATGCTATCTCTAGGTGTTTTGCATACTTTCCATTACGAATTGCATAAAAAGGCTGGGATGTTCTTCCGGATCCTGATGTACCCCCGTCCGCGCCGTGCAAAAAACGGAGTATTCAGCACCGCGAGCTCTGCCTGTGCCGCTGCGGCTGAGTAACGTTGCAGAGATTGACGTCATTTTGTGCTCCGGTGCGGCGTGAGGCATGCCTTTCTGTCCTGACGGGGTTTGCCTGCCGACCAAAATCGCCGGCCGAAGGCGTCCTTGGGACCAATATGGTGTGTCCGGCACGTATGCAGCCGTCCTAGTCTGCTGAATACTCCCAAAAATGCACGGTGCTCCCCAGGGGACCCGTGCGCGCAGCGAAAACCATGCACATGTCGCTATCCGCATCGCCATTTTGCTGCACTGACTTTTCTGAATGCCGGGCCCGAATTAGTTAACCTGCCTCCCGTGTGGCTCCGGAGGGGCGGGGCATAAGGTTTATCGCGAGTTCCGCACGAGCCGAAGGCCACTTAATGTGGCCTTCGTGCGAGCAGGACTGCCCGAGCAGGAAACCTTATGCCCCGCCCCTCCGGAGCCACACGGGAGGCATCGCTAAGTTATCCCCCGGCATTCAGAAAATCTAAGTGCCAAAAAATAAGATTTTTTGACTCCGTGTTGTATAACCCGCCATTCGTGGGTACCATTCAACGCGTACGCAAACAAAAAGGGTTAATTCGCGCGGCATAACCGCGCGGCCCAAAAAGGAGGAAACAAGCATGTCGTCTTTGAAGCCGCTTGCAGATCGTGTTCTGGTCAAGCCCGACGAGGCCGAGCAGAAGACCGCTTCTGGTCTGTATATCGCCAGCAACGCCCAGGAGAAGCCGCAGCGCGGCACCATCGTTGCCGTTGGCGCCGGCAAGGTCAACGACAAGGGTGAGCGCATCCCCATGGACGTCAAGGTCGGTGACGTTGTCATCTATGGTAAGTTCGGTGGCAACGAGGTCAAGGTCGACGGCGAGAAGTATCTGCTGATGCGCGCCGACGACATCTACGCTGTCGTCGAGGCCTAGTCTCGTCAGAATCTCTGATTCGTCTTTGAACGCGCCCGCCGCATAGGACTCGGAAGCGGCGACGCGAGTCACATTTCTTTTGGAGGATTACCTACCATGGCAAAGAACATTACGTTCAACACCGATGCCCGCGCTAAGCTTGCCAAGGGCGTCAACACTCTGGCCGACGCCGTTACCGTCACCATGGGCCCCAAGGGCCGCTACGTTGCGCTGCAGCGCACGTTCGGTGCTCCGACCATCACCAACGACGGCGTTTCTGTCGCCAAGGAGATCGAGCTCGAGGACAACATCGAGAACATGGGCGCTCAGCTGGTGAAGGAGGTCGCCACCAAGACCAACGACACCGTGGGTGACGGCACCACCACCGCAACCCTGCTCGCTCAAGCCATCGTCAACGACGGTCTGCGCAACGTCGCCGCTGGCGCCAACCCGCTGGCCATCCGTCGCGGCATCGACAAGGCCGTCAACGCCGCCGTCGCCGAGATGAAGAAGCAGGCCAAGCCGGTCGAGACCAAGGAGCAGATTGCTTCCGTCGGTACCATCTCCGCCGGTGACCCCGAGGTCGGCGAGAAGATCGCCGAGGCCATGGAGGTCGTGGGCAAGGATGGCGTCATCACCGTCGAGGATTCCCAGACGTTCGACATCACCATCGACACCGTCGAGGGCATGCAGTTCGACAAGGGCTATGTCTCCGCTTACTTCGTCACGGATAACGACCGCATGGAGGCCGTGATGAAGGATCCGTACATCCTCATCACCGACCAGAAGATCTCCAGCGTCCAGGACATCATGCCTGTTCTCGAGGCTGTCCAGCGCGCTGGCCGTGGCCTGCTCATCATCGCTGAGGACATCGATGGCGAGGCTCTGCCGACCCTCGTCCTCAACAAGATCCGTGGCGCCCTCAACGTCTGCGCCGTCAAGGCCCCGGGCTACGGCGATCGCCGCAAGCGCATCCTGGAGGACATCGCCGTCCTCACCGGTGGCCAGGCTGCTCTGGACGAGCTGGGCGTGAAGGTCGCTGACATCACCGCTGATATGCTCGGTACCGCTAAGTCCGTCACCATCTCCAAGGACAACACCGTCGTCGTCGGCGGCGCTGGCTCCAAGGAGGCCATCGACGCCCGCATCGCTCAGATCAAGGGCGAGATGGAGAACACCACCTCTGACTTCGACCGTGAGAAGCTCCAGGAGCGCCTGGCCAAGCTCTCCGGTGGCGTTGCCGTCATCAAGGTCGGCGCTGCTACCGAGTCCGAGCTCAAGGAGATCAAGCACCGCGTTGAGGATGCCCTGCAGGCTACCCGCGCTGCTGTCGAGGAGGGCATCGTCGCCGGCGGTGGCGTCGCCTTCATGGACGCTGCTCCTGCGCTCGATGCTGTCGAGATCGACGACCCCGAGGAGAAGATTGGCGTCGATATCGTCAAGAAGGCTCTGACCGCTCCGGTCGCTACCATCGCCAAGAACGCTGGTTTTGAGGGCGCTGTCGTGGTCGACAAGGTTGCCGAGCTGCCCGCCGGCCAGGGTCTCAACTCTGCCAACGGCGAGTGGGGCGACATGATTGAGATGGGCGTCCTCGACCCCGTCAAGGTCAGCCGCGTCACCCTGCAGAACGCTGCTTCTGTCGCCAGCCTGATTCTCATCACCGAGGCCACCGTCTCCGATGTGCCCAAGAACACTCAGCTTGAGGACGCTATCGCTGCTGCTACCGCTGGTCAGCAGGGCGGCGGTATGTACTAAGGCCGACAAGGTCTAGAACTCCCACCGGGAATCCGGGGGCGTGACGGGGGCTTCTCTCCGGAACGTCCTCGGACATGCAAAGAGGCTCCGCATCGCGCTTCGCGCTGCGGAGCCTCTCTGCGTCCTGCGGAATGTTCCGGAGAGAAGCCCCCGTCACGCCCCCGGATTCCCTGCGTTTACGGCCTTGAGGTCGGCGTGGGCGGAGGACTTGGTTGTTGGGAATACGTGTCCCGGTCGCTGTTTCGCGGCTTTGCCGCGAAAGGCGCGCTACTTTGGGATGGGTGGGGAACGTGGTTGTTGTGGCAACTGATCCCCACCACAAATTACCCTCGGCATACTTGCGCGAACGATTGCTCGTGCTACACTTGCAAGTGCTGTTTCAGGGCGGGGTGGAATTCCCCACTGGCGGTAAATCGGGCGGTGCCAAAGGGGTGCCGCGGAGCAGGCGAGGCGTCTGCGACCGAGCCGATGAGTCCGCGACCCGAGCGTGTGTTGGTTCGCATGCCGGCTGAACTGGTGAGATTCCAGTACCAACGGTTAGAGTCCGGATGAAAGAGGCAGGTGATCTTATGTCTGAACAGTCGCAGCATATCCATTTTGAGAACACGAATAGGTGGAGCACCAAACAGCTCGTTACCATGGCGCTGATGTGCGCCTTGGGCGCCCTGTTTATGTATGTGCAGCTGCCCATCCTTCCTTCGGCGCCGTTTTTGACGTATGACCCGTCGCTGGTGCCGGCGATGGTGTGTGGATTTGCGTATGGCCCTGGCGCCGGCACTGCTGTTGCCGCTATGGCGATTGTTATCCATGCGCTTACCACGGGCGATTGGGTCGGCGCACTTATGAACCTGGTGGCTACGCTGGGCTACATTCTGCCCGCGGCTATCGTGTACCAGAAGATGCATACCTATAAGGGTGCCGTGATTGGCCTAGTGTTCGGTGTCATTGCCGCTACGGCGCTGTCTATGGTCGCTAACCTTACCATTGGCGTATGGTTCTGGTATGGCTCGGTCGATGTGATCGCCCCGCTCATGATTCCTGCCGTGCTGCCGTTCAACCTTATCAAGACCGTGCTTAACTCGGTATTGACGCTTGCAGTGTACAAGGCGGTCTCCAACCTCATCACGCCTAAAAAGGACCAGGTCAAAGGCCGCGCATGATTGAGTGTCGGGGCGTTTCCTTTAGCTATGACGGTGCCGTGTCGGCACTCGACGGTGTCGATCTGAACATCGAGGACGGGGAGTTTTTCTGCATCCTCGGTGGCAATGGGTCGGGCAAGTCGACGTTTGCCAAGCATCTGAATGCGCTGTTGCAGCCCGATGCGGGCACGGTACGCATCAACGGCATGGATGCGTCCGACCCCGAGCTGGTCTACGACATTCGTTCGACCGCGGGCATGGTATTCCAGAATCCCGACGACCAGCTGGTGGCAACGCTTGTCGAAGATGACATTGCGTTTGGTCCCGAAAACCTTGGCGTGCCATCGGCACAAATAGCACAGCGTGTACGCGAGGCGCTGAAGGGCGTGGGCCTGGTGGGCTTTGAGCGCCACGAGACCCACGCGCTCTCGGGTGGCCAAAAGCAGCGCGTGGCGCTTGCCGGTGTGCTCGCCATGGAACCGCGCGTGCTCATCTTGGACGAGGCTTCTTCGATGCTCGATCCGCGTGGACGCAAGGGCCTCATGAAGGCTTGCCACGCGTTGCACGATCGCGGCATGACCATCGTGATGATTACGCACTTTATGGAAGAGGCCGCCGAGGCCGATCGTGTCGCGGTATTTCGGGCGGGGCGCGTTGCCATGCTCGGTACGCCCGAGGAGATTCTGACGCGGGCAGATGAGCTCGCGGAGCTCAACCTGGATATGCCGGCGTCGTGCTGCTTGGGCACGGCGCTTCGTGCGAAGGGCGTGCCCGTTCATGCGCAGGTGCGCGAGGCGGATATGGTCGCCGAGATTGCGCAGGTATATGCCGACCGGAGTGGGGAAGACACCGCAGGGCGGCCTTCCGCGTCCCAGTTGGAAATCGCTGACGGCACTGTTCCGGTAGACAACGAGGGCAACGCGTCGGAGCCCGTCATCGAGCTATCCCATGTTCCGTACAGTTATTCGCTCAGTCCGCGCGAGCGTCGCCGCTGGCATAAGCGCTCGGCCGTTGCGGGCAAATCGAGCAAACAGGCTCTCTGGGGAAACGACCCCAGCAGCCCGTGGGCGCTGCGCGATGTATCGCTGACGGTGCGTCGCGGCGAGTTCCTGGGCTTAGCAGGTCATACCGGTTCGGGTAAGTCGACGCTGGTCCAGCATCTCAACGGTTTGATTCGCCCCCAGGAGGGTTCCGTTTACGCGTTGGGGCTCGACCTGGCAAACAAGAAAGATGCCGCCGCGGTTAAGGCCAAGGTCGGCGTGGTGTTTCAATATCCCGAGCGTCAGCTGTTTGCCGAAACCGTGACGCAGGACGTGGCGTTTGGCCCGCACAACCTTGGCTTGTCGCAGGCCGAGGTCGCGCGCCGCGTTGAGTCATCGCTCGCGCGCGTGGGCCTCGACTTGGCCACGGTGGGCGACAAGAGTCCCTTTGAGCTTTCGGGTGGCCAACAGCGGCGCGTGGCGTTTGCCGGCGTGCTTGCCATGGAGCCCGAGGTCTTGGTACTCGATGAGCCCATGGCGGGGCTCGATCCGGCGGCGCGCAGTGATTTCCTGGAGCTCATCGATCGACTTCACCATGGGGGCCTGACCGTCGTCATGGTCTCACACAGTATGGATGACCTTGCCAATTGCTGCGATCGTATTGTCGTGATGAACGAGGGCGCGGTGTTTGCTGAGGGCACGCCCGCTCAGGTTTTTGCGCATGCGGATGAGCTTAAATCAATCGGCTTGGGTGTTCCCGCTGCCCAGCGCATGGCGTTGGCGCTCGCGGAAGCGGGCGTGCCGCTGCGTCGCGGCGGGCTCTATACGGTTGAGTCGTTGGCCGACGAGTTGGCAGATTTGCCGATCGGTCGCTCAGGCGGTTCTTCTAACGTCTCGGACAAGGCCAAATCCGAAACGGTCGCGCGAGAGGAGGGTTGCTGATGGAGGCGTTTTCGTTTGGCAGCTACTATCCGAGCGATAGCGCGATCCATCGCCTGGATCCGCGCACCAAGCTGCTCCTGGGCTTTGTGTTTTTGATCACGACGCTGACCGTCGGCGGCTTCCGCGGATTAGCCCCTGTCGCAATTTTCGTTGTGCTGATCTATGTCGTGTCCCGGGTGCCGGCTCGTCGCGTTCTGTCGTCGATGGCGCCGCTGCTGGCAATCGTCGTCGTGGTCGCGGTGCTCAACTTGTTTACCGATCAGAGTGGGCGCATCCTGTGGCAGCTCGGCTTTCTGCGGATAAGCGAGGGCTCGCTGCATTCCGCCGCCTTTATGGCGTGCCGCCTGACCTTGATGATGGCCGGTATGAGCGCCATCACGCTCACCACACCGACGCTCGACCTCACCGCGGGCTTCGAGCGCCTGCTCGCGCCGTTTGCGCGTGTGGGGCTCCCTGCGCACGAGCTCGGCATGATCATGGGCATCGCGCTGCGCTTTATGCCGCAGTTTGCCACCGAGATGAAGCAGACGGCCGATGCGCAGGCAAGCCGTGGTGCACGCGTAACGGGTGGCCCGCTCGGCGGCGTGCGTATGCTCGGCAGTGTGGCGATTCCACTGTTCACGGGCGTGTTCCGTCATGCCGAGACGTTGTCTGCTGCCATGGATGCACGCTGCTATCACGGCGAACAGGGCCGCACGCGTCTGCATGCGCTTGCATTTGGCCGCGGCGATGCGTTGGCGGCGGTGGTGACAGCGCTGCTGCTCATCTGCGTCATCGTCATCAATCTTCAACTTGTTTAGGCGCGATTCGAGCGCAGGAAAGGGATTCCCATGACCGACAACGACCGCACGGCGCAGCTCGAGCGCGCCTGTTCGTATCTTAGGCGTATTCCGGCGTGGTATCTCGCCACGATCGACGTGACGGACGGACATCAGCCGCGCGTGAGGCCGTTCTCGTTTGCCATGGTCGATGATGACAAGCTGTGGTTTTGCACCTCGCGCGATAAGGATGTGTGGGCCGAGCTCAGCGCGAACCCCAAGTTCGAGCTTTCGGGCTGGAAGCCGGGGGAGTGCTGGATCGTATTGTCCGGCGAGGCCGCGCTCGAGGACGATGCGGTGGTGAGCGACCGCGTTCGCGAAGCAGGCTTTAAGCACATGGTGGGCATTGGCGAGAAGCATGAGAGCGCCAACGACGGTCGTCTTGCGTTTTTCTCGGTCCGCAATATCGCCGCCCGCTTCTGCGATATCGACGGCAGCGAAGAGCATCTGGAGCTCTAGCGCGTCTCAAATTAACTACCCGTTCCAAATTGGCTAGTGGCAGGAGGACGCATGGACGGATTGAATACGGTTTTGGAGTATCTGACGTCGGTGCCGGCGTGGTACTTGGCGACGAGCGTGGACGGGCAGCCACATGTACGTCCATTTTCGTTTGCTCAGATCCAGGATGGCAAGCTGTGGTTTGTAACAGCGCGCACCAAAGATGTGTGGCAAGAGCTGCTGCAAAACCAGCGCTTTGAGGCCACGAGTTGGTGGCCGGGCCATGGCTGGCTCATCTTGCGCGGGCGTGCCGGCTTGGATGACCGGGCTTTAGGCGAAATGCGCGAAGCCGGGTGGAAGCATCTAGAGCACCTGGGCGAGCACTATGAGGGGCCTAACGACCCCACGCTCGTCTTCTTTAGCGTCGAGGATCCCGAGGCTTTTATCTGCAATCACGACGAATGGGTGCCGGTCGAGCTCTAGCCAGCTGGCTCATCCTAACAACTTGGTTTTCGCATGGGCGGGCCCCGTATTGCCCGGCGCCGTTAGGAACGCCGGTCAATACGGGGCCCGCTCCATTTGTCAATTCCTTCAAGCGAATGTGTCGGGAATGTTTCAATGCATGAATATGCAAGCCATTTACGTATTCATGCATCTTTTGGTGCTAAAGTTTCAACCCACTTCATAACGACCGCTGCGAAATGCGCATCGGTGCATAAATCGCAGACAAGGAGTCTGATATGTCTTTGAAGGTTGGAATCGTCGGCGCGGCTGGATATGCCGGAGCCGAGCTCATTCGCCTCGTCCTCGGTCATCCCGAGTTTGAACTTGCTGCCATTACGTCCAACGCCGATGCCGGCCAGCCGTTGTCTGCGGTGTACCCGAGCTTCACCGGCGTAAGCGATCTTGTCTTTACGACGCATGATGCCCCCGAGCTCAAGAACTGCGACGCGGTCTTTTTGGCCGTGCCGCACACGGCTGCCATGGCACAGGTGCCCGCGCTGCTTGCATCGGGCGTCTCCTGCTTTGATCTTTCGGCCGACTACCGTCTGAACGACGCGTCCGTTTTTGAGGCTTGGTATGCCGCCGAGCATACGAGCCCCGAGCTGCTCAAGACCCGTGCCTTCGGTCTGCCCGAGCTGTTCTGCCAGGACTTGGAGACCGCCGCATCCGACCATGCCGACGGCAAACCCGTGCTGGTCGCCTGCGCCGGTTGCTATCCCACCGCAACGAGCCTTGCCGCCGCGCCCGCCGTGCGCGCGGGCTGGGTGGCCGAGAACGGTCCCGTGATTGTCGATGCCATTAGCGGCGTGACGGGCGCCGGTAAGTCCTGCAACGCCCGCACCCATTTTTGCAGCGCCGACGAGAACTTGGAGGCCTACGGCGTGGGCAAGCATCGCCACACGCCCGAGATTGAGCAAATCCTTGGCCTGACCGATCGCGTCGTCTTTACCCCGCACCTGGCACCGCTCAAGCGCGGTCTGCTCTCCACGGTGACGCTGCCGCTCGCGCCGCAGGCTCTCGACACGCTGGCTCTTGAGGATGTCGTCGACCATTACAAGCAGTTCTACGCCGGTCGCACCTTTGTGCGCGTGCTCGATGCCGGCCAGCAGCCCAAGACGGCTTCGGTCGTCGGCACCAACGCTGCCCAGATTGGCCTCGCGCTCAACAAGCGCGCGGGCGTGCTGGTGGCGACGGGCGCCATCGACAATCTGTGCAAGGGCGCTGCGGGCCAAGCAGTCCAGTGCGCCAATATCGTCTTTGGCTTTGACGAGCGACGAGGCTTGCCTACAGTGGCGTGCCCGGTGTAGCACATTCGATTGTTAACGATTTGGTAGTCGGGCATCGAATGGGGCGCCACTCTTAAGCTGGTCTCATGATCACGACTGGCATGGCGCACCAACCGATGCCCATTTTTTGTTTGACATAAGGAGTCGTAAAGACGATGAATGCTGAGCAGTTCGATATCAAGATTCGTGCCGTAGAGGGCGGCGTAACGGCGGCGGCCGGCTTTAAGGCGGCGGGCATCCATGCCGGATTCCGCAAGAATCCCGAGCGCCTGGATTACGCGCTCGTCGTGCCCGATAAGCCTTGCCCCGGGGCCGGTGTGTTTACGACTAACCGCTTTTGTGCGGCGCCCGTGCAGGTGAGCCGTGCCAACTTGGGCGGCGCCGACAAGGGCTACGGCGTCATTGCCGGCGTTTCGGTCAACTCTGGCAATGCCAACGCCGCCACGGGTGAGACCGGCCTTGCCTGCGCGCGCGAGACCTGCAACATCGCCTCGCAGGTCATCGGCTGCGAGCCCCAGCAGATTCTGGTCGCCTCCACGGGCGTAATTGGCCAGATTCTGCCGATCGACACGTTTGAGACCGCCATTCCTGCTGCCTACGAGGCGCTCTCCGCCCACGGTGGCGCCGATGCCGCTCGCGCCATCATGACGACCGACACGCACTCCAAGGAGTACGCCGTGTCCTACGTCAGTGAGGCTGCGGGTCATGCGGGCAATGTCTATACGGTAGGCGGAATGTGCAAGGGCTCGGGCATGATCATGCCCAACATGGCCACCATGATCGCAGTTATCACCACCGATGTCCCCGTCGAGCCTGCGGCACTTCATGCCCTGCTGCTCTCGACCGTCAAGCAGACCTTTAACAAGGTAACGGTCGATTCCGACACCTCGACCAACGACACCTGCATCATGCTTGCCTCCGGCGCCGCTGCCGCAGATGCCGAGCCTATCGTCGAGGGCTCCGATGCCTTTGACGAGTTGGCATTTGCCGTGCACGAGGTGTGCGAGAGCCTGGCGCGCAATATCGCCGCCGATGGTGAGGGCGCATCCAAGCTTGTTACGGTCAACGTTACCGGCGCCGCCAACGACGAGGAGGCCGATATCGCCGCCCGTGCCGTTGCCAACTCGCCGCTCGTTAAGACCTGCATCGCCGGCCACGACTGCAACTGGGGCCGCGTTGCTATGGCGCTTGGCAAGTGCGGCGTGAAGTTTAATCAGGAAGACGTTTCCATCGACATGATGGGCATGCCTGTCTGTCGCGACGGTCTGACTGTTCCCTTTGACGAGGACGAGGCTCTGCGACGTTTTGAGGCGCCCGAGATTGTGATCTCGGCAGACCTGGGCGCGGGCGACGCGGCGACCACCGTGTGGACTTGCGACCTCACGCACGAGTACATCTCCATTAACGGCGACTACCGTTCCTAGATTCCAGGCACGCTGCGTATCTTGCCGCGATTGCGGACAGCGGAGCACGGCGCGATAACGATACGAAAGACGAGGCAGATTATGAAATTCGCACGCGATTGTCGTTCGAGCGAATCCAACGAAGCAACCGCGCAGCTGCTGTTCGAAGCGCTGCCGTGGATTAAGAACCTGACCGGCAAGACGGTTGTTATCAAATATGGCGGAGCCGCCATGGTTGATGAGCAGCTGCGCCGCGACGTGATGAGCGACATCGTCCTGCTTAAGATCATCGGCATGCGCCCCGTCATCGTGCATGGCGGCGGCAAGGCTATCAACGAGGCGCTTAGCCACTACGACATCCCCGTCGAGTTTATGAACGGCCAGCGCGTGACCACGCCGGCGACCATGGATATCGTGCGCGAGGTGCTGGGCGGCAAGGTCAACCAGGAGCTGGTCGCGGCGCTCAACCATCACGGCAACCTGGCCGTGGGCGTTTCGGGCAGCGATGCCGGTACGCTCATCGCCGAGCCGCTCGACCCCGAACTCGGCCGCGTGGGCAAAGTGACGCACGTCAACACCGACTATATCGAGCGCTTGCTCGATAGCGAGTACATTCCCGTCATCGCTACCGTCGCGGCGGGGGAGGACGGCGGCTTCTTCAACATCAACGCCGATACCGCCGCCGGCGCCGTTGCGGCGGCGCTTCACGCGCATAAGGCGATCTTTTTGACCGACGTCGATGGCCTGTACAAGGACTTTAGCGATAAGGATTCGCTTATCTCTAACCTAACGCTCGACGAGGTTAACGAGATGCTCTACGGTGGCGAGGTCGATAAGGGCATGATTCCCAAGCTACGTGCGGCCGTCGACGCGCTTGCCGGTGGCGTGTTCCGCGCCCATATCATTAACGGTACCACGCCGCATTCGCTGCTGCTTGAGCTGTTGACCGATGCCGGCGTCGGCACCGTGATCCATTCTACCGAGACGGCCTACGAGTTCGATACGCACCCGCACCCGCTTTCGACCTTTGCGGCGCGCCTGACCGAGAATCTCGACGAGGTCGAGAAGCTTCAAACGGTCTAGCCGGCTCAAAATTGCTACGCCATTACGCCCAAACTCCGCGCTACTTGGCGCTTAACGAAAGGTATCTCATGTCACTTGCAGCACAACAATCGCTCGAATCCTACTACGTCATGCACACCTTCGGTCGCTCTCCGGTCGAGTTTGTCGAAGGCCGCGGCATGAAGCTCACCGGCGACGATGGCCGCGAATACCTCGATTTTCTTGCCGGCATCGGCGTGTGCAGCCTGGGCCACGGCAACCCGGCAGTGCTGTCGGCGCTCGAGGCTCAGACCAAAAAGCTTCTGCATGTGTCTAACTACTTCTACATCGAGCGGCGTGGACAGGTCGCGGCGCTGCTGTCCAAGCTTGCCAACGACGACGTAGATGGTGCGTGCGTGCTGGCCGATGCCATTGTCGCCGGCGATGAGACCACGGCCGCTGCGCTCGGTGCCCCGGCTGCGGACGAGCAGGTGTGGGAGACGTTCTTTGCCAATTCTGGTGCCGAAGCCAACGAGGGCTCGATGAAGCTTGCGCGTCTGTACGCCAAGCGTGCTGGTAACGGCGGCAACACCATCGTATGCATGCGTGGCGGCTTCCACGGCCGTACGCTCGAGACCATTGCCGCCACCATGCAGGATTGGCTACAGGACAGTTTCCGTCCGCTGCCGGGTGGCTTTGTGGCCTGCACACCCAACGATGTAGATGAACTGCGTGCAATTTTTAAGCAGTTGGGCAGTGAAATTTGCGCCGTGATGCTCGAGCCGATTCAGGGCGAGAGCGGTGTGCACCCCATGACCGAGGAGTTTATGGCTACGGCGCGCGACTTGGCGCACGAGGTGGGTGCCGTGCTTATTGCCGACGAGGTCCAGTGCGGAATCTTTCGTACGGGTAAGCCGTTTGCGTTCCAGACCTATGGCGTGGAGCCCGACATCATGAGCCTTGCCAAGGGCATTGCCGACGGTGTGCCTATGGGTGCCGTGGTGGCAAAGAAGGAAATCGCCGACGTCTTTAAGCCCGGCGATCATGGTTCGACCTTCGGTGGCAGCTGCTTGGCCATCGCGGCGTGTGCCGCGACGCTCTCCGCGCTTGTGCACGGCGATTATGCCGAGCATGCTGCCAAGGTTGGCGCCTATATGGAGCAGGCGCTGGCTAAGCTTCCGCATGTGGTAGAGGTGCGTGGTCGCGGCCTGATGCTCGGCTGCGATTTGGATGCTGCCGCGGGTGATGCACACGACGTCGTGGCCCGTGCATTGGGGGCTGGTGCCGTGATCAACGCTACAGGCGCACATACGCTGCGCTTCCTTCCGCCGCTCGTGTGCGAAGAGGCCGACGTGGACAACCTGATCGAGATCCTGGCGGGTGTTTTGGCCTAACACGGCGCAATAACTTAATTTGGACCGGGTTCCGGACTGCGGACGTGCCATATGCGGCACGATTCAGCGGTCTGGAGCCCGTTTTGCTATCGATTTACCATGGCTGGGATAGGCCGTGTGCAAAAAGTGGCAAATATGAGTACGGGCACTAACTTCGTAACATATAAATTAGGCACTTTTAGATGAGTTGGGCCACATATGTCCAGTTTTGTAGTTGGCAAATTGGCTTAACTGGACTATCGATCGTCGTTCTAATGCCGGATTTGCCTTTTATGACTTCGAAAACGCTGCTACTAAAAAGGTAGCAGTACTCATATTTGGCATTTTTTGCACACGGGTATTCGCCAAGGGTCCATTTCGCCGCCCGAGCCCCGCTTCGTCGCTCCGCTCCTCGCGTGCTGCGCTGGAAAACGCTTCGCGTTTCCTCAGCTCCGCACTCTTGCGGGTTCGAATCCCATGCACCGGCCCAAAAAAGAAAGGCCTCCATCGCTGGGGGCCTATCAATTCAATGGCGGGCGATGAGGGATGTCCGCGTGCGGCTGGCGCCGTCCGCGCCCCGCTTCGTCGCTCCGCTCCTCGCGTGCTGCGCTGGAAAACGCTTCGCGTTTCCTCAGCTCCGCACCCTGTCGGGTTCGAATCCCTCTGCGATGGGCCCAAAAAAGAAAGGCCCCCATAGCTGGGAGCCTAACAAATCAGTGGTGGGCGATGAGGGATTCGAACCCCCAGCCTTGTGCGTGTAAAGCACCTGCGCTAACCGTTGCGCCAATCGCCCGCAGAGATTGATTATAGCGGAAACCCTGCGTGGTTCACCGCTAATTCATAACGAAAACTAAGCGGCGACTTTAGCGCCCTTGTCCTCGTCGATAAAGAAGCGCTTGTACCAAATGAGGAACGTCAGCGTGGTATAGATCTTGCGCTGGTTGAGCGCGCGACCCTTAAAGTGATCGTCGAGCAGTTTCATGAGCGCATCGGTGTCAAAGAAATCAGCAGCCCACGGCGCGGTGAAGTATTCCTTTACGTAGTCGTAATACTTTTGCTCGCGCAGCCAGAACTTGACCGGTACGGGGAAGCCCACCTTCTTGCGCGTTGCCCACTCGTCGGGCAGCGTGCGGTTGGCAGCGTGACGCAGAACGAGCTTGCAGCCTTCTTCGTTAACACGGTAGTTGGCGGGAATGTGCTCGGCAAACTCCATGACCTTCTTGTCCAGGAACGGAACGCGGAGCTCCAGAGAATGCGCCATGCACATCTTGTCGGCCTTGAGCAGAATGTCACCCGGCAGCCACATGTTCATATCCAGATACTGTTTCTTGGAAAGCTCGCAGCAGTCGGGAACCTGCTTGTAGTACTCGGCGCACATCTCGGCGGCGTTCTTGCCGGTGTTATAAGCGGGCTTGAGCACCTCGTCGACTTCGGAGGGATCGAACACCTTTGCCTGACCCACATACCAGCGCTCGGGAACCTCGGCGCATTTCGTCAGGAAGTTGTGTCCCTTAAAGTAGGGGAGATGCTGAACGAGTGAGCCCAGGGCGTGACGTACGCCGAGCGGCACGCGTTTCTTAAAGGTACGCATCTCGGGGGTGTCCTCGTACCACTCATAGCCGGCAAACAGCTCGTCGGCACCCTCGCCCGAAAGGACGACGGTGACCTCCTTGGAAGCCATCTGCGCCAGATAGTACAGCGGCACGCTGGACAGGTTCGATTGCGGCTCGTCCATGTGGTACTGGATATCGGGCAGTGCATCAAAGAACTCGTCGGCGGTAATCATCTTGCGCACGTTCTTGATGCCCAGCTTGTCGGAAAGCTCGGCGGCGTAGTTGGTCTCGTTGAAGTTCTTGTAATCGAAGCCGACAGAATACGTGGTGTCGGGCATGAGACAGGCGGCAATGTAGCTGGAGTCCACACCGCCAGAAAGGAACGAGCCCACCTTAACATCGGCGATTCGGTGCGCAGCGACGCTTTCGTGCACGACCTTGTCGCACTCGTCCACGTACTCCTCGAAGGTCTTGGAGTTGTCGTCGGTGAAGTCACAGCTCCAGTAACGCTTGATGTCCATGGTGTTGGTCGTCAGGTCATACGTAAAGCAATGCGCCGGGGCAAGCTTGAACACGCCCTTAAAGAAGGTCTCCTCCGTGGCGGGGAATTGCAGCGTCAGGTAGGGGCGCAGCGCGTCGTGGTTGACAGCCTTCTCAAACTTGGGATGGTCCAGGAAGCTCTTGATCTCGGAGCCAAACAGCAGCGAGCCATCGGATGCCTGGTAGTAATAGAACGGCTTGATACCAAAGATGTCACGAGCACCAAAGAGTTTGTTCTTGTTCTGGTCGTGAATCACGAACGCGTACATGCCGCGCAGACGGTTGACCAGGTCCTCGCCCCACTCCTCGTAACCGTGTACCAGGACTTCGGTATCAGCGTTGCAGTGGAAGGCGTAGCCGGCCGCCTCCAGCTCGGCGCGAAGCTCCTGGAAGTTGTAGATCTCTCCGTTGAAGACAATCGTGACCTTGCCGTCGTCGCTCGACATGGGCTGGGCTCCAGCTTCGGAAAGATCGAGAATCGAAAGACGACGGAAGCCAAGGGCAACGTTGTCGACGATATGCTGGCCGCCCATATCGGGACCACGGTGGATGATGCGATTCATCATGGCCGTGAGAACCAGCTCACTCTGTTCATCTGTACCGGTAAAACCGACAAAACCGCACATGCAAGATCCTTTCTGCTGACGGCTCAGGTGTACTGCCGCAAAGATTGCGGCAGCTGATGTCAAATAATCTTTACTATCATGCCAATCTTTTGTTTCGTGATGGGGCATAAGCGCCGAGCGAACCGAAAAAACCACGTCCCGATCTTCAGACGAAGCGGCGGGACGTGGTTGCGAACACTATGTTAAAGAACAGCACCCAGATTTCCTTGTTTTTACACGGGGTGAACACTGTTGCCATTTATTAGACCACGGCACAGTCCATGCAATTTTTTAGAAGGCTGTGATGCGCGCAAGGTCAGGTGGCATATTAGGATGGTTGATAATACAGAATGTTTCATCGTTTCTGCCGCGGGACGTCTTCTGCCCTTTAAGGCTGAATTGAGCGAGAGAGGTCTTTGTATGTCGAGTCCGACACAAGAGAAGCTAACTCTGATGCGCTATATAGAGTTGCTCGAGGAAGATGACCTTGTTGTTTCCAGACCGAGCGCTTCGTGCGACCAGCGCATTGAGTTTGCGACTGATGACTCGCGCCAGGTGCGTCCGGGCACGTTGTTTGTCTGCAAGGGCCGTGCGTTTAAGCGCGAGTACCTGCTTTCGGCAATCGCCGATGGCGCCGTGGCCTACGTTTCCGAGGTCGATTACGATGTTGATCTTCCCGCGGTGATTGTGAGCGATATTCGTCGCACGCTCGCCGTGGTGGCAGATGCCTTTTATGGGCACCCGTCGGGTAAGGTGAAGGTCTGCGCCTTTACAGGCACCAAGGGTAAGTCGACCTGCAGCTTTTATCTGCGCGGCATCCTCGCCAACGAGGCCAAGCTTACGGGCTGTCATCGACCCGCTCTTAATACGGGCATTGAGTTCGACGACGGCATCGAGACGGGCCCTTCCAAGCTGACGACCCCCGAGTCCTTCCTTTTGCAGTCGCGTATCGCACATGCCGCCGAGGCGGGCGCTCCGTGGCTGGTCATGGAGGCATCGAGTCAGGGCCTCAAATACGAGCGCACGGGCAAGATTGACTTTGAAGTCGGCGCCTTTACCAATATCGGCGAGGATCACATTTCGCCGATTGAGCATCCGACGCTCGAGGATTACTTTGCCAGCAAGCTCAAAATCTTCTCGCAGAGCCGTTTTGCCGTGGTCAATCTCGATATGGATAAGGTCGATCGCGTGCTCGAGGCGGCATCTCGTTGCGAACGTACGGTGACGTTCTCCCTGACCGACGAGCGTGCCGACGTGCTTGCGCTGGCGATTCGCAATGGCGACTGCGGCGTGGTGGCAACGGTGCGCACGCCCCGCTTTACGCGCGACATTGTGATTCCCACGCCGGTTAAGTTCAATGTGTCCAACGCGCTTGCCGCTATTGCCTGCGCCGAGGCCCTGGGCATTTCCGAAGAGGGTATCGTCCATGGCTTTGAGGGTGTCTTCGTTCCCGGCCGTATGGAGCTCTATCCGTCCGTATCGGGCAAAATCTTGGGCGTCGTCGATTATGCACATAACGGCATGAGCCTTGAGACACTCCTGCGCGACTTGCGCGAGAACTATCCCGAGCGCGAGCTGGCGGTTGTATTTGGCGCTACGGGCGGTAAGGGTGTCGATCGACGCACCACGATGGGCATCGCCGCCGGCAAGTATGCCGACCGAATCGTGATTACCGAGGATGACCCCGGCCCCGAGGATGTCGAGGATATTTGCGCCGAGATCGCGCGCAACGTTCAAGCGCAGGGAAATGATAACTGGCAAATCGTGACTGATCGCGTTGCCGCTATCGAGACTGCCGTGCGTGAAACCGTCCGTCCTGCCGTAGTCATCGTGACCGGTAAGGGCGAGGAAGAGCGTATGCTGCGCAAGAACGGACCCGAGCCTTGTGAGCGCGACGGTTCGATTCTCAAGCGCACCCTTGCGGCGTACGACGCCTAGACCAAGCCCCTTCTACGTAATGGAGTGACCATGTCCCACAATACCCTGCCGACCGTCGCTGAGCTTTCGGGCGAGATGCGCGAGCGTCTTGCCAAGGTTAAGTACGTCTTTACCGACCTGGACGCCACCATGCTTGCGCCCGGCTCATGCGTGCTGCGCGACAACGACGGCAACCCTTCGACCAAGCTCGTCGAGGCTGTCGTGGCACTTGCCCGCGCCGGCATCCAGGTGGTTCCCACCTCGGGCCGCAACCGCACTATGATCCACGAGGATGCGCGCGTCCTCGGCCTCAACTCCTACATCGGCGAGATGGGCGGCCTGGTCATGTACGACCTCAAGGCCAACGATTGGGAGTACCTGACCGGCGACATGCCTTACGATCCCGCCTGCGGTCTCACGCCGCACCAGGTGATCGAGCAGACCGGTGTGTGCGAGAAAATTCTCGCTCGCTGGCCGCATAAGATCGAGTACCACAACGATATGTCGACCGGTTACAAGTACCGCGAGGTCACTGTCGGCATGCGCGGCGATGTGCCCGACGATGAGGTCCAGGCCATCTTGGACGAGGCCGGCTGCGGTTTGGTTTGGGCTTGCAACGGCCATCTGACCCACCTGTCCAAGCCGACGACGCTCGAGCTTAATCGTGTCGAGGACGGTCGTGCCTTCAACATCAACCCGGCGGGTCTCAACAAGGGCGTTGCCATTGCGCGCTTCTGCGAGCACCTGGGTATCGAGCGCGAGGAGACGCTTGCGCTCGGCGACTCCGAGTCCGACTTTTACATGGCCGACCACGTGGGCACGTTCTGTTTGGTCGAGAACGGCCTGACCAGCGCCGGCGCGCCCGAGTTCCTGGACGCTTGCGATAACGCCTACGTCACGCGCGGCAAGATTGTCGACGGCTGGGTGGCAACGGCCGAGCTGCTGGTCGCGGCTCGCTCGTAGCGCGGCCCTATCGTTCTGAGCCATATCTTTTCGAGAGAGAATCTGGTGAGGTAATGTCCGATATCGAGAATCTGGCCGGGGACACGCGCCCCATTGGCGTATTCGACTCGGGTTTGGGCGGTCTGACGGTTGCACGCGCCATCGCGACAGCGCTGCCGCATGAATCCGTCTACTACTTCGGCGACACCAAACGCTGCCCTTATGGCACTCGCACCGAGGACGAGGTGCGCTCGTTTGCACTGCAGGCGGGCCGCTGGCTGTCGAAGCACGACGTCAAGATCATGGTCATCGCCTGCAACACGGCGACCGCAGCGGCCTTGCGCCTGGCTCAGCAGGTGCTCGACGTTCCCGTGATCGGTGTCATCGCGCCGGGCGCACGTGCGGCGATTAACAGCACTCGCACGCGCCGCGTGGGCGTGCTCGCCACCAACCTCACCATTCGCTCAGGTGCTTACACGCGTGCCATTCAGGATTTGGATGCCGGTGTGGACGTGTATGGATGCCCGGCTTCGAGTTTTGTCGAGGTCGTCGAGCACGAGCTCGCCTCGGGTGCGCATCTGCAGGAGCAGTGGCTCGAGAACGAGGACATCTTCGATACGCCAGCCGTGCGAGCGCTGGTCGGCGCCACGGTTGAGCCGCTGCGCGATCGCGGAATCGATACCGTGGTGCTTGGTTGCACGCACTTTCCGCTGCTCGTGGGGCCTATTCGCCATACGCTGGGGCCCGGGGTGCGCGTGGTGAGTTCCGCCGAGGAGACTACGCGCGAGCTGACCGATATCCTTACGCGCCGCGAGCAGCTGGCGGGCGACGCTGCCGAGCCGCAGCATCGCTTTGCCACCACGTCTGACAACATTGCCGAGTTTGCGGTGGCGGGTAGCTTTATCTTTGGCCAGCCGCTCAAGAGCATCGAACATATCGATATCGACGAACTGAAATAGATGTAGGGTTACCGTCCAAAGACTTCCCCCCTTCTTTTGCCGAAAGGATATTTCTATGGAGTACATGCAGGTCAACCGCGCCAACGGTCGTGCCGCCAATGAGCTGCGCCCCGTCAGGCTCACCCGTGGTGTTATGAAACATGCCCACGGCTCGTGCCTGGCTGAGTTCGGCGACACGCGCGTGCTGTGTGCCGCCACCATCGAGGAGGGCGTGCCGGGCTGGCGCAAGGGCGCCAAGGCCGGTTGGGTAACCGCAGAGTATGCCATGCTGCCGGCATCGACCGGCAAGCGTTGCAAGCGCGAGTACGCCAAGCGTAAGGGCCGCTCCATGGAGATCGAACGCCTCATCGGCCGCAGCCTGCGCACCGTCGTCAACATGAAGGCTCTCGGCGAGTACACCGTCACCGTCGACTGCGATGTGATCCAGGCGGATGGCGGCACGCGTACGGCGAGCATTACCGGTGCCTGGGTGGCGCTACACGACGCCCTTGCTATGTGGGTCGAGGCCGGCAAGATCGAGCGCATCCCGCTCACGGGCCAGGTGGCTGCCATCTCTATGGGCGTTGTCGACGGCAATACGCTGCTTGACCTCGATTATTCCGAGGACAGCCACGCCGAAGTCGACATGAACCTCGTCGCCACCGACACCGGCGAGATGATCGAACTTCAGGGTACCGGCGAGCAGGCGCCCTTCGACCGTAAGCGTCTCAACGCCCTACTCGACCTGGGCGACAAGGGCGTTGCCGAGCTCATCGAGCTTCAGCGCCAAGCCCTCGCCTAACCTGCCAAAAAGGGATGTTAATTTTGGTAGGTTTTATCTGGGAAAACGTCGAAGTATAAGGTTTCTGTCGCCAGGGAGGGGAGAGGGCTCGAGGCCAGTTTCCCTTGGGCGGCATTGCTATAGAGACAAGGAAGCCAGTCATGGCACTAGAGAAGATCGATATCGACACCCTCGACCCGGCGGCGACCATCGTCGTGGCAACGGGCAATGCCCATAAGCTCACCGAGATCGAGGCCATTTTGGGCAAGGTCATGCCCGAGGTTCGCTTTGTGGCGTTGGGTCAGCTGGGTGATTTTGAGGACCCCGAGGAAAACGGCACGACGTTTTTGGAGAACGCCATCATCAAGGCGCAGGCCGCGGTAGAGGAGACGGGGCTTATGGCCATCGCCGACGATTCGGGCCTGGTCGTTGATGCCCTGGACGGTGAGCCGGGCGTGTACAGCGCACGCTATGCGGGCGTGCACGGCGACGATGCCGCCAACAACGCCAAGCTCCTCGTGAATCTGGAGGGCGTGGCCGACGAGGACCGCACCGCGCGTTTTATGAGCGTCGTCGCGCTTATCGACACGGACGGCCTGGTCACTTATGGCGAGGGCGCCTGCGAGGGCGCTATCGCACACGAGGGCCGCGGCGATCATGGCTTTGGCTACGACCCACTGTTCCTGCCGGTCGACACGCCGGGCAAGACCATGGCCGAGTTGACGGCGGACGAGAAGAACGCCATCAGCCATCGATTCCATGCGCTCGAGCATCTGTCCGCCAAACTGACGGGCGAGGAGTAAGCCGTGCGTGCGGTGGTGCAGCGCGTACTCAACGCCGGCGTGACGGTCGACGGCGAGTGCGTGGGTAAAATTGGGCGCGGCTATCTGGTGCTGCTGGGCGTGGGCCACGGCGACACGCGCGCCGAGGCCGATAAACTGTGGGGCAAGCTCCGGGGCTTGCGCATTAACGAGGACGAGAACGGCAAGACCAACCTGGCACTTGCCGATGTCGACGGCGAGGTTCTCGTAGTGTCGCAGTTCACGCTGTTCGCCGATTGCCGTCACGGCCGCCGCCCATCGTTTACGGATGCCGGCGCCCCCGATGTCGCCAACGAGCTCTACGAGTACTTCCTGACGCTCGTTCGCCAAGATGTCGAACACGTGGCGCACGGCATCTTTGGCGCCGATATGAAAGTCGACTTGGTCAACGACGGCCCATTCACCATCGTCTTGGACACGGACAATCTGTAAGTAGCCAAATTAGCTACTTGCGCGTGGTCGCAACAGGGTGCTATAGTATTAGAGTTTTGTCTATCTTAGGGGTATTATCCCCTTTTTGAATTGCACCTTCTGGAGGCCCTGTTCATGGAAGAGATGGAAGTCAATCACGTCGACGACATCCACGAGAAGCTGACCGATATGGTGGGCGATCGCGTTAAGGTGAAGGCCAACATGGGCCGCACCCGCGTCGTCGAGCGCATGGGCACCATCAAGAGCGTCCATCCGGCAGTCTTTATCGTCGAGGTTGACGAACGCCGCGGCCGCAAGTCGCGTCAGTCCTACCAGTACATCGACGTCCTTACCGGTCAGGTCGAGCTGTTCGACCCCGAGAGCGGTGAGCACATCTTTACTCCGCTCGGCAATCAGCTCGAGGAGCACTAGCGGTGACCGATTGGTCCCTGACCCTTTCCGCGCCGGCAAAGATCAACCTCTATCTGGGGGTTCATACCGAGCGTGACGCCCGCGGCTACCACAGGGTCGATTCCCTGATGGCAGCCGTCGACCTTTCCGATACCGTGACGGTCACGCCGGCGCAGGCGCTGACCGTCCAGACGATTCCGGCATCCGACTTTCCCATGCAAAAGAATACGGCGTATCGTGCAGCCGCTGCTATGGCCGAGCATTATGGTCGCGAGGCAAACATCTGCGTGACGATTGAGAAGCGCATTCCATTGTGCGCCGGCTTGGGCGGCCCCTCGACGGATGCGGCCGCGGTCATTGTTGCCTTGGCGGAGCTCTGGGGAATTGATCGCACCGACCCCGCGCTCGACGACATTGCACGGGGCATTGGCGCTGACGTTCCCTTCTTTTTGCATGCCAGCCCTGCGTTTTACGTGGGTGGGGGAGACGTGCTGGCCACCGAGTACCCCGTACTACCTGCGACACCCGTCGTGCTGGTCAAGCCGCGCGAGGCAAGCGTTTCAACAATTGAAGCCTATCGACGTTTTGACGAGGCCCCAGTGCCTGCAGACAAGCCCGGCGCGATAGCTTCTGCCTTGCGTGCTGGCGATGCCGAGACGGCATATGCGCTCATCCATAACAACCTGGGTGTCATTTCCGCACAGATGGAGCCGCAGATTCAAACGGTGCTCGATTGGCTGCGTAAACGGGACGGCGCCGTTGCTGTAGATGTGTGCGGATCGGGCGCCTGCTCGTTTGCCATTTGCGACACCGCCGTCACGGCCGAAAGGCTTGCCGACGCTGCCCTGCAAAACGGCTGGTGGTCCTGCGCGACGGAGCTCATTCCCAACACGGTTCGCATTGAAGCGCCAAAGAAATATAAATTTCTCTAGCACGCGGCGAAAATCTTTGTTACTATAGTCGAGCTAACGGGTTGTGGCTCAGTTTGGTAGAGCACTGCGTTCGGGACGCAGGGGTCGCTGGTTCAAATCCAGTCAACCCGACCAGAGCATGAGGAGGGACCGCTTCTTGCGGTCCCTTTTTTTAGCTATTGTTGTGATACCGCGGCACCCGCGGTATACTCATTCGAGCTTGTCTCGCTGTATTGTGGAGGTCTACATGTTTGGACTGAGGGCTCCTGAGCTCATCATTATTCTCGTTGTTGTCCTGATTATCTTCGGGCCTAAGAACCTGCCGAAGCTCGGCAAGTCCCTCGGCTCTACCGTCAAGAATATCCGCGAGGGTATGGAGGGCGACGATAAGGGCGAAACCAAGCAGGCCGAGGACGTTGTGGTCGAGGAGTCCAAGGAGGACAAGGAGATCGCAGAGCTCGAGGCCAAGCTCGCTGCTGCCAAGCAAAAGAAGGCAGAGGACAGCGACGCGGACGCAGAGTAGTCCCATCCCTTTGGGGTGAGCACCTGACCGGCTTGCCCGCAGGCTAGCCGGTCTTTTTCGTTTTGTTGACAGTTGATCGTTACATCATAGTTGGGGAGATATCCGTATGGACGCAAGCCAGATCGTACTGACCGCTGAGGGCCGCCAGAAGCTCGTCGAGGAGCTCGCTTGGCGTGAGGGCGATTACGCCAAGGAGATCGTCGAGGACATCAAGGAAGCCCGCGCGTTCGGCGACCTTTCGGAGAACTCCGAGTACGACGCCGCCAAGGACAAGCAGGCCCAGAATGCTGCTCGCATTGCCGAGATTCAGGCCATCCTCGCCAACGCTCAGGTTGCTGCCACCACGGGCGATCTGACCGTCTCCATCGGTTCCACCGTTTCTCTGATCGATCCCAACGGTGAGGTCATGGAAGTCACGCTCGTCGGTACCACCGAGACCAACTCGCTCGAGCACAAGATCTCCAACGAGTCTCCGGTCGGCCATGCCATCATCGGTCACGGCGAGGGCGACTCCGTCGAGGTTGTTACGCCTTCGGGCAAGACCCGCGTCTACACCATCGCAAAGATCGCACGCTAGACCACGGTCCCGCGTAAAGGTATGTTTTCGCTCCCTGGGACCGAATCCTGGGGAGCGATTTAATTTGAGGAGCTAACTTATGGCAGAGAACCAGAACGCCGCCGATCAGGCATCGACGCTCAACGACGAGCGCGCCACCCGCCTGGCCAAGCGCGCCGCCCTGTTCGAGGCGGGCCAGAACCCCTATCCCGAGCACTCCGAGATTGAGGACTACGTCGTCGACATCGAGACTAAGTACGCCGAGCTCACCGATGGCGAGGACACCGAGGACGTCGTGAAGATCGGCGGCCGTGTGGTCGCCAAGCGCGGTCAGGGCAAGATCATGTTCATCGTCGTGCGCGACGCGACCGGCGAGATCCAGCTGTTCTGCCGCATCAACGATATGGACGAGGCCGCCTGGAATACGCTCAAGACCCTCGACCTGGGCGATATCCTGGGCGTGACCGGCGTGGTCGTGCGTACCAAGCGTGGTCAGCTTTCCGTTGCCCCCAAGAGCGCGACGCTGCTGTCCAAGGCCGTTCGCCCGCTGCCCGAGAAGTTCCACGGTCTCTCCGACAAGGAGACCCGCTATCGTCAGCGTTATGTCGACCTGATCGCCAACGACGACGTTCGCGAGACCTTCCGCAAGCGCTCGCAGATCCTCTCCACGTTCCGCCGCTTTATGGAGTCCGATGGCTACATGGAGGTCGAGACTCCTATCCTGCAGACCATCCAGGGCGGAGCTACTGCCAAGCCGTTCATCACGCACTTCAACGCGCTCGATCAGGAGTGCTACCTGCGTATCGCCACCGAGCTGCACCTCAAGCGCTGCATCGTCGGCGGCTTTGAGCGCGTTTTCGAGATCGGCCGCATCTTCCGCAACGAGGGTATGGACCTTACCCATAACCCCGAGTTCACCACGATGGAGGCCTACCGCGCCTTCTCCGATCTCGAGGGCATGAAGGCGCTCGCCCAGGGTGTCATTAAGGCCGCTAACAAGGCTATCGGCAACCCCGAGGTTATTGAGTACCAGGGCCAGACCATCGACCTTTCTGGTGAGTGGGCAAGCCGTTCCATGACCGATATCGTCTCTGACGTGATTGGTAAGCAGGTCACCATCGACACGCCGGTTGAGGAGCTTGCTGCCGCCGCACGCGAGAAGGGCCTGGAGATTAAGCCCGAGTGGACCGCCGGCAAGATCATCGCCGAGATCTATGACGAGCTGGGCGAGGACACCATCGTCAACCCCACCTTCGTGTGCGATTACCCCATCGAGGTTAGCCCGCTTGCCAAGCGCTTTGAGGATGATCCGCGCCTGACCCATCGCTTTGAGCTGGTCATCGCCGGTCACGAGTACGCCAACGCGTTCTCCGAGCTCAACGACCCGGTCGACCAGGCCGAGCGCTTCGCTGCCCAGATGGCCGAGAAGGCCGGTGGCGACGATGAGGCCATGGAGTACGACGAGGATTACGTGCGCGCCCTCGAGTACGGTATGCCTCCCGCGGGTGGCATCGGCATCGGTATCGACCGCGTGGTCATGCTGCTCACCAACCAGGCTTCCATCCGCGACGTGCTGCTGTTCCCGCACATGAAGCCCGAGAAGGGTTTCCAGTCCGGTGCCGCTGCTGCCAAAGCTGCCGAGGCCGGCAACACCGCGAGCCCCTTCGTCAAGCCGCTCAAGCCCACGGTTGATTATTCCAAGATTGCCGTCGAGCCGCTGTTTGAGGAGTTCGTCGACTTTGATACCTTCTCCAAGAGCGACTTCCGCGCCGTGAAGGTCAAGGCATGCGAGGCCGTCAAGAAGTCCAAGAAGCTGCTGAACTTTACGCTCGACGACGGCACCGGCACCGACCGTACCATCCTCTCCGGCATTCACGGTTATTATGAGCCCGAGGACCTGGTCGGCAAGACCTTGCTCGCCATCACCAATCTGCCGCCGCGCAAGATGATGGGCATTCCCAGCTGCGGCATGCTCATCAGCGCTATCCACGAGGAGGATGGTGAGGAGCGTCTCAACCTGATCCAGCTCGACGCCTCCATCCCCGCCGGCGCAAAGATGTACTAGGGGGTTACGCGGGTTTACCAACCCGCGTAACCAGTTGACGCTGCAAGCCCGCCAGAGCGGCAATCTGCCTTTCAACTTCGGCGGCATGATCAAAAGATCAATGCCGCCTTGTTTCAAGGCACCTTGCTCGCTCTGGCGGGTTTTCGCTGTCGGTGCCATAGCATCGGCGTTGCCTTGGCCGTCAATAGTCATTGGGGGCGTTCTCAAACGACTACCCAACGGCTATTGCACACATGGCTCGCATGGCAGCCGTCTCTTTTATGTTTCCTTTAGCCGTTGCTGCCTAGGATGGGGGTTAGTCGGTAGGAAGGGAGCGTCTATATGGACGACGCGAGCGAGCGTGCAATCGAAGAGGACATGCTCGATCAGTTCAATTACTTTGACGATGAGGACGAGGAGCTGATCGATCGTCGCGAGCCGGCGTCGCTCGATGCTTTCGACCTTGTTGATGAAGGGCCCGACGAGGACGAGGTCGAATCGACGGAACCCCCACAGCCTTCGCGCCATGATTCGTTGCTCTCAAGAGTCCCTCTGCACCACGGTGTTCGTGCCGGCGCCCTCCATATGAAAACCGACTGGTGCCAGATCGTGACGGCAGGCGGTGAGCTTGCCGTCGATGCGCCGCTCACCGATAAGTCATCCATCATCTGCCGCACCGGTATGCTTATGCTCGCGAGCGGAACGGGTGCCTGGCGTGTACGCGATACCATGAATCGCGTTGCCGCCGTACTCGGTGTCACCGTCCACGTTGACTTAAGTCTTCTGTCGTTTGAGTGCACCTGCATCGAAGATGGCCACTGCTTTAACGAGGTTGTCAGCCTGCCCACAACGGGAGTCAATACCCATCGCATTTGGATGATGGAGAGCTTCCTAAAGGAAATCGAGACGTATGGGCGCCGGTTTACCGTGCACGAATACCACGAGATGCTCAAGACCGTTGAGAGTTCAAAACCCGATTACTCTCCCTGGCAACAGGGCCTTGCGGCAGCTTGTGCTTGCGGCGCCTTCGTCTTTTTGCTCGGCGGCGGCCCTATCGAGATGGCCTGCGCATTCGTAGGCGCTGGTGTTGGCAACTTTGCTCGCTCTCATATTCTCAAGCAGGGTCTTGGCCAGTTTAGCGCGCTGACGATTGGCGTTGCGCTCGCTTGCGTTTCGTATCTGCTGGCATTGCTCGGCCTTGGCCAGGTCGTACCGGGGGCAATGTCGCACCAAGAAGGCTATATCGGCGCCATGCTCTTTGTGATTCCCGGCTTTCCCCTCATTACGGCAGGCCTCGACATCGCTAAGCTCGATATGCGAAGCGGCATTGAGCGTCTTTCGTATGCCGTGTCGATTATTGTGATGGCGACCCTTGTGGGCTGGATGGTTGCCGAGTGTGTGGGGCTGGCACCGGATGATTTTGCTCCGCTCGGCCTTTCGCCGCTTGCCCTTACGCTCCTGCGCGTGGTGATGAGCTTCGTTGGCGTATTCGGCTTCTCGGTGATGTTCAACAGCCCGGTAAAGATGGCCGCGGCAGCTGGGCTGATCGGCGCCGTGTCCAATACCTTGCGCCTTACGCTCGTCGATGCGCCGACGCTGTTTCCCTTTCTGGGCCTGAGCGTAGGTATGCCTCCCGAGGCGGCAGCGTTTATCGGTGCGCTGGTATCGGGCCTGCTCGCGAGCTTAGCCGAAATCAAGCTCACCTACCCACGTATCGCCCTCACGGTGCCATCGATTGTCATTATGGTGCCGGGCTTGTATCTGTATCGCTCGATGTATTACATGTGCACCTTCGACACGGTCAATATGCTCGGCTGGTTTGTGCGTGCAGTGCTCATTGTGGCGTTTCTGCCCGTTGGCCTGGGCGTGGCGAGAACCCTCACCGACTCTCGCTGGCGCCACACCAGCTAATTGGTGCAAATGAAACTGATCCGCAAAACATGAACGTGGATAATCTCCCGTTTTTGGCCTGTTTACGGGCTCAAAACGGGAGATTATCCACGCTCGTGGAATGGGTGTCCGAAAATCCACGCTCGTTGGGCCGATGCAGACGCACCTGGCGATTCCTTTTTTGTAGACGTTGTCGCGCGGCTACGGGCGGGAAAGGTCCCAACGGTTAACATATACTCCATATGGGTAAAGAGACCAAAGCGCTGCCGCGGGCGGCGCTTTGCGTTTGAAAAAACTAGCTCGTCTAAGAGGAACTAGCATGTTAGACCGTTTTACCGATCGCGCGCGCAAGGTCATGTCCATGGCCAAGCAAGAAGCGCTCGATCTTCACTCAAATAAGGTGGGTACCGAGCACCTGCTGCTCGCGCTCGCTAAGGAGGACGAGGGCATTGCCGCCGAGGCACTGCGTTCGCTCGACATCTCCTACGATGACATCATGGATACTCTCAAAGAGGTCCAGACCACGGTTCCCGAGCCCAGTGAGGAGACCGAGGCGGCCAAGCTCGCCTTTACGCCGCTCGTCAT
Organism: uncultured Collinsella sp.; assembly: GCA_959606495.1. Lineage (GTDB taxonomy): Bacteria > Actinomycetota > Coriobacteriia > Coriobacteriales > Coriobacteriaceae > Collinsella. The sequence continues at coordinate 83,392 of CAUHJB010000006.1, forward strand.
TAGCGTGATGGAGCGTTCATTCCGCGTGGCGCGTGAAAACAACCAGACCTACGTGTCGACCGAGCACTTGCTGATCGGCATCGTCGAAGAGGGCAACGGCATGGCCATGGACATCCTCATGCGCCTGGGTGTGTCGTCTGCTTCCATTAAAAAGGCCATCGAAAAGCTCACTGCCAAGGATCAGGACAAGAAGCGTCCGCTCGCTGGCGCTGGCGCTGGTCGTCCCGGTGCGGGCCTGCCGTTCTTTAGCGGCTCGGATGCCTCTCAGCAAAAGGGGAGCGGCACCGACACGCTCAAGCAGTTCGCCACCAACCTCACGCAAAAGGCGCGCGACGGCGAGCTCGATCCCGTGATTGGCCGCGAAAAGGAAGTCCAGCGCATGATGGAGATCCTTTCGCGCCGCACCAAGAACAATCCGCTTATCCTGGGCGATCCCGGCGTGGGCAAAACGGCCATCGTCGAGGGACTGGCGCAACAGATTGCTGCCGGCAACGTGCCCGAGAACCTCATGAACCAGAATATCTGGACGCTCGACCTGCCGGGTCTCGTTGCGGGCGCCAAGTATCGCGGTGAGTTCGAGGAGCGCCTCAAGAACGTGATCCAGGAGGCCACCGAAGCCGACGACGTCATCCTGTTTATCGACGAGATGCACACCATCATCGGTGCCGGTTCTGCTGAGGGCTCCATCGACGCGAGCTCTATGCTCAAGCCCGTGCTCGCGCGCGGTGCCTTCCAGATTATCGGCGCCACCACGGCCGAGGAATTCCGCAAGTACCTCACCAAGGACCCGGCCTTCGAGCGTCGCTTCCAGACCATCGATGTCGAGGAGCCGAGCGTCGAGGACACGGTCAAGATCCTGACCGCGCTCAAGCCGCGCTACGAGGAGCACCACCATGTGCGCTATACGCAGGGTGCTATCGAGGCCGCCGCGAACCTTTCCAACCGCTACATCCAGGATCGCTTCCTGCCCGATAAGGCCATCGACCTCATTGACGAGGCCGGTGCCCGCGCTCGCATCGCCGCGAATCGCGCGCCCGAGCCGGTGCGCGAGGCCGAGCATCGCATAGAGGAGCTCAAGGCCGCCGCGCAGGAGGCCACCGAGAGCGACGACATGAACAAGGCCGCCGAGATTACCGAGCGGCAGAAGGCCGCCGAGATTGAGCTCGCCGAGGCCAAGGCCGCCTGGACCGCCGAGCTCGACGCCAGCCCGCTCACCATCGATGTGAGTCAGATCGCCGATATCGTGTCCGTGACTTCGGGCGTACCGGTGTCCTCGCTTACCGAGAGCGAGAGCCGTCGCCTGCTGCAGGCCGAAAGCGTGCTCAAGACGCGCATCATCGGTCAGGACGAGGCTGTCGAGGCAGTTGCCAAGGCCGTACGCCGCAGCCGCTCGCCGCTCAAGGATCCGCGTCGCCCCGGCGGCAGCTTTATCTTCCTGGGTCCCACCGGCACGGGCAAGACCGAGCTCGCCAAGACGCTCGCCGAGTACCTCTTTGGCAGCAAGGATGCGCTCATCAGCTTCGACATGTCCGAGTTCGGTAGCGAGTTCGAGGTCTCCAAGCTCATCGGTAGCCCTCCGGGTTACGTCGGTCACGACGAGGGCGGCCAGCTCACCAAGGCCGTTCGTCGTCACCCGTACTCGGTCGTGCTGTTCGACGAGATCGAGAAGGCGCACCCCGATATCTTCAACATCTTGCTGCAGGTGCTGGAGGAGGGCCGCCTGACCGATAGCCAGGGCAAGACGGTAGACTTCCGCAACACCGTGATCATCATGACGTCCAACGTGGGCGCCCGCGAGATTGCGCAGGATGCGAGCGTGGGCTTTGGCACCACCGGCGAGCAGGGTCTCACGTCGAGTGAGATCCGTGGTCGCGCGATGGGCGAGCTCAAGCGCCTGTTCCGCCCCGAGCTGCTCAACCGTATCGATGACATCGTGGTGTTCCAGAAGCTCTCGGGCGAGAATCTCACCAAGATCGCGCACCTGCTGGTGGACGACCTGCGTCAGCGTTTGATTGCCAACGGCATGAACATCAAGCTCACCGATGCGGCCTATGACAAGATCGTGGCCGAGGGCACCGACCTCACCAACGGTGCGCGTCCGCTGCGCCGTGCCATCCAAAAGCTCATCGAGGACCCGCTGTCCGAGGAGCTTCTGGCCGGCGAGTGGGGCGAGGGCGATACCGTCCTGTGCGACGTGGCCGATGGCAAGTTTGTCTTTAGCCACGGCACGGGCGAGATCCCGGCACCGCGTCCGGCGGGCACGCTCGGTGGCGATACCGCCCCGGCGGCACCGCACACCGGCAACGCCGCGCCCGTGAGCGGCGGCGTGACCTCGGGCCCCGGCGGCATGATGCAAGCCGGTTCCGGCGCGCTGTAGGGTGTGGCGACAATTTGATCTGTGCAATCGAGGCGTTCCGGCAAGGGCGCCTCGATTTGTAGAGCTGTGAAGTTGTGACCGTTACGCTATGCGGTCCACCGTTAGCCGATGATGCGAGGGCGCTCGGCGTTTTCGAGTGGTTTATGCAAACGAAGTCTGGGAATATACAAGGCGCATGTCTTATTGTCTAACCAGTTGCGCCAAGGAGGCACCATGGACTACAAGATTACTGGCTACGAGCCCGCCCAGCTGTTCCATTTCTTTGAGGAGATCAGCGCAATCCCCCGTGGGTCTGGCAACGAGAAGGGCATCAGCGATTTCTTGGTTGCGTTTGCCAAGGAGCGCGGCCTCGACGTGTATCAGGACGAGGTCTACAACGTCATCATTCGTAAGCCCGCATCTGCCGGCGCCGAGAATGCCCCGACCGTGATGCTGCAGGGCCACATCGACATGGTGTGCGACAAGCTTGGCTCCGTTGAGCACGACTTTACGACCGATGGTATCGACCTGGTCGTCAAGGACGGCGTCCTCACCGCTAACGGCACCACCCTGGGCGCCGACAACGGCATTGCTGTCGCTCTGATGCTCACCGTGCTCAACGACGATTCGATTGCTCATCCGGCCCTCGAGTGCGTGTTCACCACCGACGAGGAGACTGGCCTGGTTGGCGCCGAGACGCTCGACAAGTCCCAGATTAGCGCCCGCACCATGATCAACCTCGATTCCGAGGAGGAGGGCGTGGCCACCGTCAGCTGCGCCGGCGGTGTCGTCGTTACCTACACCTGCCCGATCGTGCGCGAGCACAAGACCGGCAGCACCCTTACGCTCGAGATCTCCGGCCTGCTGGGTGGTCACTCCGGCGCCGACATCCACCTGGAGCGCGGCAACGGCAACCTCATCATGGCCCGCATCATCGACCGCCTGATGGTCGCCGGCGAGCCCGCCATCGTCAGCTTTAACGGCGGCACTAAGGACAACGCCATCAACCGTGAGTGCAAGGCCGAGCTGGTCTACACTGATCACGCTGCCGCCGAGGCCGCGGCCCAGATCGCAAAGGGCATCATTGCCGACGTCACTGCCGAGCTCGAGGTCTTTGACCCCGGCTTTACCTGCACCGTCGAGATTGCCGACGACGCCGAGGTCGAGGCCATGGATCAGAAGTCCGCGCTTGCCCTCATCCGCGCCCTGCGTCTTGCCCCTAACGGCGTGATTCGCCGCAACGTCGCCACCGACGGCTCCGTCGAGGTTTCCTCCAACATCGGTGTGGTTGCCACCTCTGACGACGAGGTCAAGATCATGCTGTCCCCGCGCTCTTCGATCACCTCGCTGCAGAACGAGTTCAAGGATCGCCTGCAGACGCTGGCCGATGTCCTGGGCTTCGACGCTAAGTTCGAGTTCGAGTATCCCGGCTGGAGCTATGCCGAGCATTCGCCGGTCCGCGACGTCTTTGTCGAGAGCTATCGCGAGCTCTTTGGCTCTGAGCTGCGCATCGAGTCCATTCACGCCGGCCTTGAGTGCGGCTTGTTTGCCGAGGCCTTGCACGGCCTGGACGCCATCGCCGTGGGCCCGACGCTCTCCGATGTCCACACCCCGGACGAGAGCATGGAGCTCGCTTCTGCCGAGCGCTTCTACGAGCTGCTCATCGACGTCCTCAAGCGCCTTGCCGCGTAAAGGTCGCCTTGGTTAAGCCGCTCTAAAACGGCTGGCTATGAATACGGCCGCCTGGCGTAATGCCGGGCGGCCGTTATTCGTTACAGTGCGAGGATCCCAAGGTGCTCAAGCAGGATCTTAAGCCCGATGAGGACGAGTACGACGCCACCCACGATGGTGGCGGGTTTTTCGTAACGCGCGCCAAAGGTGTGGCCGATCGCTACACCGGCAACGGAGAAGACAAAGGTCGTGATGCCAACGAGCGACACGGCGGGAACGATATCGACCGAGAGCGCCGCAAACGAGATGCCTACGGCTAGGGCGTCAATCGAGGTGGCAATGGCGAGAATCAGGTATTCTACCAGGTCAATCTTCTCGGCATTCTTGTTGTCGTCCTCATCATCGTCCTCGGTAAAGGCTTCCCACAGCATTTTGCCGCCGATAAAGGCCAAAAGGATAAAGGCGATCCAATGGTCGATGGGTCCGATGATGCCCATGAATTGACTGCCAAGCGCCCATCCGATTACGGGCATGCCGGCCTGAAAGCCGCCAAAGAACAGGCCGAGCACCACGGCGACTTTAAGGTTGATCTTCTTCATGTCAAGGCCCTTGCAGATGGATACGGCAAAGGCATCCATCGAAAGGCCAACGGCGAGCAGCACGAGCTCTGCGAGTCCCATAGTCTGGCTCCCTCTCTGCGGGCGGGCCCGCGTGTACCTCTTGGGGGAGTAACAAAAAAGACCCGTGGCGTACGCGTTGCGCGCACAGCCACGAGTCTCGTTCATTAAGGCAAGCCAGGCCGCATCGGCCAGTGTGTTGACTTGCCGCGCCACCGGAGGCGAACCCGATCACGCGACTACTCCCTCATTTATGCGAATCCCGATGCTACCACATAAGCAGCTCATTTGGATTGGGGCTCTCAGCTGTGTTCGCTCATTCTGTAAGCATCGGATTTTGCGGGCGTCACAGAGGCAAACCGTGAGAAACTTATTGACGTTTATGGAGCGTATACGATGGGAGCGATGCCTTGGATAAGAACGAGCTGCAAAAGCGTATGGAACAGGCCATCCGCCTGACGGCACCTGGCCAGCCGATCCGCACCGCCCTCGACATGATCATTGCTGGTCACCTGGGCGCTCTTATTTGCGTCGGCGACACCGAAAACGTGCTCGCTGCTGGTAACGACGGCTTCCCGCTCAACATTTCGTTTACCTCGAACCGCCTGTTCGAGCTTTCCAAGATGGACGGCGCCATCGTCATCGACGGCGACCTCACCCAGATCCTGCGCGCCAACTTCCACCTCAATCCCGATCCCTCGCTTGCCACGAGTGAGACGGGCATGCGTCACCGCACCGCCGCCCGCATGTCGGTGCTCACGGATGCCATCGTGATCTCGGTCTCGGCCCGTCGTGCCGTCGTCAACGTGTACGTTCACGGCAAGAGCTACGAGATCCAGCCCGTCACCACCATCATGAGCTCGGTCAACCAGCTCGTCGCCACGCTCCAGACTACTCGTCAGTCGCTCGACCGCTCCCTGCTGCGCCTGACGGCCCTCGAGCTCGACGACTACGTTACGCTCGCCGACATTACCGGGATTTTCTCGAGCTTCGAGATCATGCAGCAGGCAAAGACCGAACTTAAGGATTGCATTGTCAAGCTGGGCAACCAGGGCAAGCTCGTGCAGATGCAGCTCGAGCAGCTCGCCGGCTCCAGCATGGATACCGAGTACGACCTGATGATTCGCGACTATGCGAGTGATTCCTCCGAGGCCAATGCCGAAAAGATCCGCGCCAACCTGAGCCGTATGACGCCCAAGGACTTGTCCGACCCGCAGCATGTGGCGGCGGTTCTGGGTTACGACGACCTGGACGAGGACTCCGTCATGACACCGCTGGGCCTGCGCACGCTTTCGCGCGTGTCCGTCGTGCGCGACGGCGTGGCCGAGAAGATCGTCGACGAGTATGGATCGCTGCAGGAGCTCATGGACGACATCAGCGAAGATCCGGAGCGCCTGGGCGACTTTGGCGTCAACAACCCTGCCATTCTTGCGGACTCCCTGTACCGCATGAAGGGCACCAAACAGGGGAACGCATAATGGCGCCCGTATGCGCCGTGGTCGTTGCCGGTGGCAGCGGCCAGCGCTTTGGTAACCCCGGTGGTAAGCAGCTCGTCAATGTAGCGGGCCGTCCGCTTATGAGCTGGTCCATCCGCGCATTTGACCGTAGCAATAAGGTCGGCCACGTCGTCGTGGTTTGCCCTGCCGAGCGTCGTGCCGAGATGCGCCGCCTGGCCATCAGCCCGTATTCGTATAGCACGCCCATCAGCTTTGCCGATGCCGGCGAGACCCGCCAGGATTCCACCCGCGCCGGCATGCACGCGGTGCCGGCGGGTTTCGAATATGTCGCCATCCACGATGGCGCCCGTCCGCTCATTACGACCGAGGCTATCGACCACGCTATCGACGTGCTCGTGAGCGACCGTGCCCTCGACGGTGTCGTGTGCGGCCAGCCTGCCATCGACACACTCAAAATCGTCGATGGCGACAACATCGTCGAGACGCCGCCGCGCGAGCTGTACTGGGCCGCGCAGACGCCGCAGATTTTTAGTGTCGACGCCATGAAGCGCGCCCATGCCGCGGCGATTGCCGAGGGCTTTATCGGCACGGACGATTCGTCACTGGTCGAGCGCATAGGTGGGCGCGTCCGCTGCGTCCAGAGCCCGCGCGATAACCTTAAGGTGACGGTGCCCGAGGACCTGCGTCCCGTAACCGCGATTCTGCTTGGCCGCATGGCCGAGGGAGAGGACCTTCCCCATGTTCAGTAACCTGCGCATTGGCCATGGCTACGACGTCCACCGTTTGGTGGAGGGGCGTCGATGTATCATCGGCGGGGTCGACATCCCCTACGAGCGCGGCCTGCTGGGCCACTCGGATGCCGATGTGCTCGCGCACGCCTTGGCCGACGCCATTCTGGGCGCCTGCCGCGGGGGAGATATCGGCAAGCTATTCCCCGACACCGATCCCGCCTACGAGGGTGCCGATTCGATGGTGCTGCTCGCTCGCGTGATGGACTATGCGCGCGAGCTGGGCTTTGAGTTTGTCGATGCCGATTGCACCATTGCCTGTCAGCAACCCAAGATCACTCCGCACCGCGATGCCATGCGCGCCAACCTTGCCCATGCCCTGGGCGTCGACGTGGAAAACGTGGGCGTCGCCGCCACCACGACCGAAAAGCTTGGTTGGGAAGGCCAAGGCGAGGGAATTGGCGCCTGGGCCGTCTGCCTGCTACAGAAAACCGTTAAGGAGTAACGAATGCGTATCTACAACAGCGCTACCCATAAAAAGGAAGAGTTCCAGCCCATCGAGTCCGGCAAGGTTCGCATGTACGTGTGCGGCCCCACGGTCTACGACAACATCCATATCGGCAACGCCCGCACGTTCATCAGCTTTGACGTGATTCGCCGTTGGCTCATCGCGAGCGGTTACGAGGTCACGTTCGCCCAGAACCTCACCGATGTCGACGACAAGATCATCAAGCGCGCCAACGAGCAGGGCCGTACGGCCGCCGAGGTCGCGACGGAGTTCTCCGACAAGTTCATCGGCGTCATGCGCGCCGCCAACGTGCTCGATCCCGATGTGCGCCCCCGCGCCACCAAGGAGATCGGCCCCATGATCGCTATGATCAAGACGCTTATCGAGCAGGGCCACGCTTACGCAGCCGATAACGGCGATGTGTACTTTGCCGTGCGCAGCGATCCCAACTATGGTCAGGTCTCGGGCCGCAACATCGACGACCTTATGGTTGGCGCGCGCATCGAGGAGAACGAGGACAAGAACGACCCGCTCGACTTTGCCCTGTGGAAGGCCGCTAAGCCCGGCGAACCCAGCTGGCCGAGCCCCTGGGGCGAAGGCCGTCCCGGTTGGCACACCGAGTGCGCCGCCATGGTGCATCGCTACCTGGGCACCCCGATCGACATCCACGGCGGCGGCTCCGACCTTGCCTTCCCGCATCACGAGAACGAGTGCGCCCAGGCCACCTGCGCCTGGCACCAGGGCTTCTCCAACACCTGGATGCACACGGGCATGCTGCTGGTCGACGGCGAGAAGATGTCCAAGTCGCTCGGAAACTTCTTTACGCTGGCCGAGGTCCTCGAGCAGCACTCCGCTGCTGCCCTGCGCCTGCTGATGCTGCAGACGAGCTATCGCTCGCCGCTCGACTTTTCTTGGGAGCGCCTGGAGGGTGCCGAGAACTCGCTCACGCGTATCGCCGGTACGGTCGAGAACCTGCGCTGGGCCGCGAACCATGCGACGGCCGATGCCGATGAGGCAGCATCCGAGGCGTTTGCCGCCAAGGCCGCCGAGACCCGTGCCACCTTTAAGGAGTGCATGGACGACGACTTTAACACTGCCGGTGCCATGGGTGCTGTCTTTGGCTTTGTGACCGAGTGCAACCAGTACCTGGAGCAGGCGGGCGATGCTGCCGACAAGGCCGCTGCGCTTGCTGCCGCCGATACGCTGGTTGAGCTGCTCGACACATTTGGCGTTGAGCTTCCCGAGCCCAAGGTCGAGCTGCCGCTGGGCCTGCTGGGCGTTGCCGCCGGCCTGGTCGCCTACACGGGCGACGACGTGGACGAGGCCGCTGCCAAGATTCTCGAGGCCCGCGCCGAGGCCCGCGTCGCCAAGAACTGGGATCTGGCCGACGCCATCCGCGACCAGCTCAAGGACCTCGGGCTGACGATTGAAGATACAGCCGCCGGCACCCGTATCAAATCTCTCTAATCCCCGCGGGTTTCCCAAGCACCCGACCGCCCGAGCCACGGCACCTTGCCTTTCAATCGTCGGGCATGACCTCAAGGTCTATGCCCTCCTCTTTCAAGGCAATCTGCCGCACCTCGGGCGGTCGTTTCGTTTGTTCTATTGATAATCGTTTTAAGGAGGCCGTTTTATGGCCGACAATCGCAAGCGTGCATCGCGCGGAGGCAAGCAGGCCGTTTCTGGTTCGCGTCCGATTCGTCGCAACGACCGCGCTGCCGCTCCCAAGGGCCAGCGCGAGCGCTCCCAAGCCCAGGCTGCGCGTTCGCAGCGAGATCGCAACCGCGACAACATTCAGGTCCCCAAGGGCGAGTTTATCGAAGGTCGTCGTGCTGCCGCCGAGGCGCTGCGCACTGGTTTTCCCATCAAGTGCGCGCTCATCGCCGAGGGCGGGGAGCGCGATGCCGCCTTGTCGCGCCTGGTCGATGACCTCAACGCCGCGGGTGTCCGCATTAAGTATGTGCCGCGCACGCAGCTCGATGCGCTGTCGAGCCACGGCGCTCACCAGGGCATTGCGCTCGAGGTTGGCAACTTCCCCTATGCCGATGTCGCCGATATCCTCGATCGCGCGGGTGACGGACCGGCGCTCGTCGTCGTGCTCGACCATGTGACCGACGATGGTAACTTTGGTGCGATCGTGCGCTCCGCCGAGGTCGTGGGCGCGGCGGGCGTCATCATTGCAAACAAGCGCGCCGCCGGTGTGACCGTGGGCAGCTACAAAACCTCTGCTGGTGCCGTCATGCACCTGCCCATCGCGCGGGTTCCCAATATCGCCCGAGCGCTTGACGACCTCAAGGCCGCCGGCTTTTGGGTGGGCGGTGCTTCCGAGCACGCCGAGGGCAGCTGCTGGGATGCTCCCTTCGAGGGCCGCGTGGCGCTCGTCATGGGCTCCGAGGGCGACGGCATCTCGCGCCTGGTGCTCGAGAAATGCGACTTTTTGACCAAGCTTCCCCAGCGCGGCATGACCGAGAGCCTCAATGTTGCCCAGGCAACGACGGCGCTGTGCTTTGAGTGGTTACGTCGCAACGCCGGCGAGCTCATGGGGGAGGAGTAGCGCATGTCCAAGAAGAACCGCGCCAAGTCCAAGGCCAAGCGCTTTGGCGAAGGCTCGGCCAAGCCGATTGTTTCGGCCGCGACCTATGGCGTGGGCGGCAATGCGTTTGCGCAGGCCATCGCCGATCCGGTCTCGACGGTGCACTCCAATAAGCCTGAGCTTTTGGTGGTCGACGGCTACAACGTGATCCACTGCACGCCGCGCTACGAAAAGCTCGTCTACGACCATTCCGACGATCCATATTCCAGCGACGTCCATGATATGGCGCGCACCGCGCTCATCAACGACGTGGCGGCGTTTGCTCAAGGCCGCTACGAAGCCGTAATCGTGTTTGACGGCGCAGGCAATATCTCCAACGAGCGCCCCAATCTGCCGGCCCGCGGCGTGCGCATCGAGTTTTCGCCGACGGGCGTCTCTGCCGATACCGTGGTGCAGAAGCTCTGCATCGAGGCACGCGAGGAAGGCCGCGCGTGCTCCGTGGTATCGAGCGACGGTACGATTCAGGCCGTCGTCATGGGCAAGGGCGTCACGCGCATCTCGAGCCGCATGCTGGTGGACGAGATCAAACAGATCGATAACGACGTTCACGAGGCAGAGGAAGCCCCGCAGATCAAGATGACTCTGGGCAGTCGCCTGAGCCCCGATGCCCTGGCCAAGCTCAAGGCCCTTCGTGGCCGGTAGGGGAGTATCTGTAGAGACCAGCTACTCGGCTGGTCAATTCACTGGCTTGTAGTTATTGGATTGTGGACTTGCCATCGCCAAAACGAATAGTTTTTTGTTTTGGCGAACGGATAAAACTATTCGTTCTGGCGAATAGTTTTGAGATGTGGTCGGGTGAAGGGCCTGTTGCGCCTCGTCCGCAATTCCTTTATTCTTAACTGGCTTCGCGCGAAAGCGCCAAGTGTGCCAGTGTGGCGCAACGGTAGCGCAACTGATTTGTAATCAGTGGGTTGCAGGTTCGATTCCTGTCACTGGCTCCATGAGAGTTTCGGGCCCTGTCCCCCTGAGGGACAGGGCCCGTTTCTATTTATGTCGATAAGTCAGCGTGTTTGGCGCCAACCAAGCTTCAGGTTTGTCTCGATCTGTAACACGAAGAAGCTGAAAACCGTTCTTACTGTTACAGAATGAGACGTAAGCGGAGGTCTCTGCGTAATATCTCGACCTGTAACAGATAGGGGAGAAAATGTTCTCTATATGTTACAGATCGAGACAAAAGCCGTGTCGAGCTCGGCTGCCCCCCCCTGAGCGTGGATTATCGGACGTACGAGCGTGGAAAATCTCCCGCTTAGTGAATGATCGTGGATAATCTCCCACATTGGACTCGATGGCACGTCAAAAGCGGGAGATTATCCACGCTCGATTTCAAACGGAAGAAAATCCACGCTCGAATCTGCCGCGGAAGCCCGATCTCGACCTATATATAGGTGCAAATAAGCCGTTATCGAAGTTCGATCCTGAAGGTGTACTCCACTACACCAAAGTGTTACCTTGGGAAACGTCACCTCTGTATCCAAAACCACCGTCCTTCATATCCAAACTCAATAAAACCGCAGGTCACGGCTATATAGATACGCCCGGAACCGTGTATCTAGAGGTTTTCGTTGACAGCCCCCAAGGTTGCATCGTATTATCTTTTTCGTTCGCGGGGGCGGCGGTCCAAAAGACCAAAGGACCTGCGGATACTTGAACGATTGGGAGTTTGCCCGAGTGGTTAATGGGGACGGGCTGTAAACCCGTTGGCTCTGCCTACATAGGTTCGAATCCTATAGCTCCCACCCGTCAAGTGCCTGTATAGCTCAGTCGGTAGAGCACTTCGTTGGTAACGAAGAGGTCACCAGTTCAAGTCTGGTTGCAGGCTCCATCCGGCGGTGTAGCTCAGTTGGTTAGAGCACACGGTTCATACCCGTGGCGTCACTGGTTCGAATCCAGTCACCGCTACCATAGGTAACACGGTGGCTTCTCAATAGTATGTTGAGAGGCCACTATGGTATAAAGGCAAAGTCCCGTCCGGGGACGACCTGTTTAGAGGAGGGCTTTATGGCCAAAGAGAAGTTTGAGCGCACTAAGCCGCATGTTAACATCGGCACCATTGGTCACGTCGACCACGGCAAGACCACGCTGACCGCTGCCATCACCAAGGTTCTCTCCGAGACCGAGGGCTGCAAGGCTGACTTCACTGCGTTCGAGAACATCGACAAGGCTCCCGAGGAGCGCGAGCGCGGCATTACGATCTCCGTCTCCCACGTCGAGTACGAGACTGCTGCCCGTCACTACGCTCACGTTGACTGCCCGGGCCACGCTGACTACGTCAAGAACATGATCTCCGGTGCTGCTCAGATGGACGGCGCTATCCTGGTCATCGCCGCCACCGACGGCCCCATGGCTCAGACCCGCGAGCACATTCTGCTCGCCCGTCAGGTCGGCGTTCCCTACATCGTCGTCTTCCTGAACAAGTGCGACATGGTCGACGATGACGAGCTCA
>CAUHJB010000007.1:0-90878 GCA_959606495.1 uncultured Collinsella sp.
ACGCTCTGCGGCTGCACGCTCTGCGGCTGCACGCTCTGCGGCTGCACGCTCTGCGGCTGCACGCTCTGATATGAGGTAGCCGCTGCCGTATATCGCCTTGCCCTGGCCGCGCTGCGCGTCGAGCGCCCTCGTGAAGCTGCACTCCTGCGGGCCTACGCGGAAGTCGATGCCGTACTTGGAGTAGCGTGCCAGCATGGGCGCGGTCAGCACCTCGTCGGGGTACTCGTACTTCGGCAGCGCCTTGGCCTTCTCGCGGCGCAGGCGCTCTATCGACGCATCCAGCTCGGCGCGCAGTTCGGGCGCGCTCCTCGCCTGGGCGGGGTCTAGGTTCGTCACGAACGACGTGTTGACGCTCGCGCCGTTGGCGTATGTCACGCCGACGCCCGTCACGACCTTGCAGCAGTTGCGGATGCCCATGCACGTCAGGGTGGGGGCGAACAGGAAGAAGCCCACGCCGCGCTCCTGGTAGTGCTTGACGATTCGCGACAGGATGGAGAACGGCGGGTTGTCCACCACCGTGCAGCCCTCCGGGTACTCCTCGCGCTCGTAGTCGCCGCCCGGGTAGAACGGGCGCGCCACCTTCGCCAGGTCGAACCCGTACTCCCGGTGCGCCCACCGCAGCACGCAGTCGTACACCTCGGGCGGGGTGTAGCAGTCGTCGGTCGTCCTCTTCGGCTCGAACTTGGCCGTGAACTCCTCGTATGTCTCGCCTCTCGCCATGCGTCTCCTATCTCTCGGCCCATATGGTCGCAAGCGTGTCGCCGGGCACGGAAAAGGCCGCCCCGAAGGACGGCCCTCTGCCTGTTTCCGTATTCGGTTGTCCCTAGCACGCCGCCACGGCCATGGCCATGAGCCCGAGCACGAGCGCCCTTATGGCGTAGATGGCCGCCGCGTCTATGGCGATGATCGCGGCTATCGCGAGCAGGCACCCCCAGTTGCATCCCGGGCGGTTCATTCGCCGCACCGCTCGGACTTGAGCCATGCCAGGTACTCCTCGCGCGAGTCGAAGCGGGCCACGAGCCTGAGCGTGGCGGCGTCGCCTGCCTTCTCCTCGCGCTTCACGGCGACCATCGCCGGGATGGCGTAGAACTCCACGTCCATCAGCGCGGCCCTCTCCGGCGTGCCGAAGAAATGCTCCCAGTTCGTCATCGAGCGCCCTCCTCCCATTTGATGGTCCCGTCGTCGTATTCGGCATTGAGCCAGTCCTGGTACTCGCCCCACGAGGCGAAGTCCCGCACCCAGCGCGATTCGAACATGCACGCGGTGAAGGGGTTGCACTCGCTCACCGCGATGCGGAACCGCCGCCCCTCGTGCAACATGCGCACCTCCATGCGCATCGCGGCCTCTGGCGTGCCGAAGTACCGCTCCAAGTTCTTCATCGCGCGTCCTCTTTCGCTCCCGGCCCGACCTTGCTGTACGTGTAGTCCTCGAACAGGTGCCCGCACCAGCGGCAGCGGTCGCCGCCCCTCGGCAGGTGGTGCCAGATCTCGCGCATGCCGCACTTCGGGCAGCGCACCTCGATGCTGGGGCGGCGCCTCTTCTTCGTTTGCTGCTCCATGGCTACTCCACCGCCATCCGCATGGCCGGCCGCATAGACTCGCGCAGGCACTTCGCCGCCGCATCGGCAATCGCCTCGGGCTTCACCTCTACGTTCACGTCGGGCATCGCGAAACCGCGCGCCTCTTCGGCCTTGAGGCAAGGCATGGCGGCGTCCTGCGCCGCGCCGCCGAGCGTCGGTGCCGCCGTCTCCCTCGGCTCGCAGCGCCCCAGCCACAACTCGCACTCGTCCAGCTTCGTGAGCGCCAGGGCGCGCTCGCGGCTCACCTCGTAGGCCGTCTCGACCTCGCGGCGCAGCCGCTTGCAGTCCGCCGGCCCGTCGCTGCGCAGCCTCTGCCTGGCCTCGGCGAGCTTGCGCCCCATCTCGGCGAGGTCGCCTCGCAGGCGATCGTTCTCTCGGCGAAGGACTGCTACCGCGTGGCTCTGCTGCTCGTTCCAGCAGTCCTCGCACAGCGGCTCGCACGTGCAGCTCATGTTGTCCTGCCCCAGGGCGTCGATATCGCGCCCGCAGGTATCGCAGATGATTCCCATGGCTACTCCCTTCCTTCCGGCTTCACCGCGCCTGCGAGGAACCACGCCCGCAGGCTCTCGGCGCACTCCGGGCACAAGGCCCTTGCCTTGCCGTCGATTCGCGCTCTGTTCCTCAGCACCATCTTGGCGTAACCCGCCAGGGTCGCCGGCACCTCCTTGCCGCAGCGTTCGCATGCGCACATGTACAGCCTCATGCCTGTTCGCCTCCCTTCGGCAGAGCGTCGGCGATTCGGTCCCAGTCGGTGGCCGGCTTCTCGCTGGGGTACTCGTAGGCCCCCACGCACGGCACCGGCAGCACCGCCATGCCGTCGTGCTCGCCTGCGTACTCGTCTGCGTCCGATCTGCTCTCGAACGCCAGCACCACGTCGCTCTCCGTGGCCACCGCGTAAATCTTCTTCATCGTTTCGTCTCCTATTCGAACTCGAAGCACTCGCATGCCTCGCTTGTCTCGTCTACCGCCTCCACGTCGGGGCCGCCGCCCGTCATGGCGTCGCGGGCGCACACGGCCTCGCCGCCAGCGCCCTGCACGCGGCCGCAGAAGCGGCACTCCCGGCACGTGCGGCCCTCCCACGGGTCGGGCCGGTTCCACGGTGCCCTGGGGTCGGACTCGAAGCACCCGGGCGGGAGGTTCCACCCGCTTGAAGGCTCGTACCCGCTCACATGCACCGCCTGCCCCTCGGCAGCCGACCCCAGCCGTCCATGGCCAGGGCATCCGCGTACTTGGTCGGTTCCGGCAGCAGCAGGTACTCCCAGTGCCCCGAGCCCGGCGGGGCGGGGCGGTTGAACCTCTGCTCGGCCCTGACCCAGCGGAAGTGCAGCCGGTTGGCGTGCGCCAGCCCGTGGCAGCCGCTGCCGTTGCCGCTGCCGCACAGCATCACCGTGGGCTTGGGAACCTCGCGCCCGTCGCGGAACAGCTTGCCCGCCCCGCGCCTCACGATGTGGTGGCGGTTGAGCGGCCACGGCGCGCCGCACACGGCGCACCTGGGCGTCTCGATGCTCGGCCCCTCCATGAGGGGGCGCAGGATCTCGGGCAGCGTGTCAACGTTTGCCATTCGATAGCCTCCTGTCCTTGCCTTGCAGCTCGTACTTGTCGCACATCTCCGACAGGCGGCTCACGATGGCCACCGCCGTCTCCTCGTCGCCGTTCTTGGCCAGGCGGCGTATGAGGTCGCCCTTGCCGTACTGCGTGGTCACGACCACGGGCCTCATGTTCTCGTACCTGTCGTTCACGACGCGGAACACCTGCCCCAGCGTCCAGTCGGTGGGGGACTCCTTGCCCAGGTCGTCCAGCACCAGGCACCCCACGCGGGAGAGCCTGGACAGCACGCCGTC
Source organism: uncultured Collinsella sp. (assembly GCA_959606495.1). Lineage (GTDB taxonomy): Bacteria > Actinomycetota > Coriobacteriia > Coriobacteriales > Coriobacteriaceae > Collinsella. The sequence continues at coordinate 3,421 of CAUHJB010000007.1, forward strand.
CTCGGTGCCGTCGCCGCCGTAGGTGCCCTTGATGGCGGCCAGCACGCCCAGCATGTCGGTCACCCTCACGCTGGTGCCGCCGTCCACCAGGAGCCGCGCCACGGCGCTCGCCAGGTGGGTCTTGCCGGTTCCCACGGGGCCGCAGATGTACGCCCCGCGCCCTTGCTCAACCTTCGCGGCAATGCCCTCGGCCATGGGGGAGGCGGCCGTCATGAAGCGTGGCTTGATTCCGGCCCGCTCGTAGGCCCGGCGGCGTTTGGCTGCGGCCTCCTCGGCCTTGGCCCTGGCCTCAAGGCGCGAACGCTCGTCGCGCTCCGCCACGGCACCCGGGCAGCCGCACGGCTTCCAGCCGCAGAAGGTGCGGCGGCCAGCCAGCACCACGTAGCGGACCTCCAGCTGCGCCCCGCAGTGGGGGCACTCAGTCGTACTCGGCATAGACGTCGGCCTCCTTCCGGGTCCTCGGGCCGCGGTTCACGTAGTCCTCGAACTTCGGCGAGAACAGCGTGGAGGGCCGCAGGTACTTGGCCATCTTCGGGTCGCCCGCCCACTCGGCTGCCATCGTGTCGATGACGGCCAGGAAGTCGGGGAGGCGGTAGCCCTCGGCCCAGCGGGCGTGTATCAGCCTGCGGGTCTTGGCGCTGCTTGAGCGGTAGCGGGTGCCCGCCGCATCGTTGAGCGCATGCACGATTTCGTCAAAGGGGATTAAGGGGTTATCTATATACTCAACCTCAACCTCAACCTCTGCATTGCCGCAACTCGATGCGCCTGCATGTGCATCCGCATCTGCTTGCGCATGTGCGACTGCATCTGCATCCGCATATGCTCCCGCATGTGCTTGCGCATCGGCTTGCGCCCGTGCCGCCGCATCGTCCACCGCGTCTTCCTTCCCCGGCCTGTTGCCCCAGCGGGCGTTGGCCGCCTTCCTTGCGCGCTCGCTCTTCTCGTCGCCCATGTCGAGCCTGCCCTTGAGCACCAGGAAGGTGGGCAGCCACGCGGGGCTGCCCTGCGGCTCCTTGCCCGTGAACCGGTACTCGACGATGGCGTAGATGAACGGCGCGCGCTGCTTCTCGGGCATGGCCTGCGCGGCCGCCCAGAAGTCGTCGTGTATAACCATGCCCATAGTGTCGCCGCCGCCTTCCCTAAAACGGGATATCCTCGTCGTACAGATCGGGCATGGCCTGCTGCTGCGGCGCGGGCTGCTGTGGCGCGTACGCCTGCTGAGTGGCCGGCTGCGGCGCGTAGGCGGGCTGCTGCGGCGCAGGTGCCGGGGCGGGGCGTCCCTGGCCGTACGTGCGGGCCTGCGGCGCTTGCGGGGCCGCCTGGGGCGCGTACTGCTGCGGCGCGTAGCCCTGCTGCTGTTGCTGGCCGCTCATGAACTCCAGCTCGTCCACCACGACCTCCAGCGCGCTGCGCTTCTGGCCGGTCTGCTGGTCGTTCCAGCTGCGGTAGCGCAGCTTGCCCTCGACGGCCACCTTGCTGCCCTTGGCGAGGTACTGCGCCAGCTTCTCGCCGCGGGTGCCGAACAGCGTGCAGTCCACGAAGTTCGGGTAGTCCTCCCACTGCCCGGTCTGCTGGTTCTTGCGGCGGTCGTTGACGGCCACGCCCATGGACAGCACGGACATGCCGCCAGACGTTGAGCGCAGCACGGGGTCGCGGGTCAGGTTGCCGGATATGCACACGCGGTTGATGCTCATAGATACCCTCCTTGGGTTACGTCCCCGCTGTTCCAGATGCGGGTGATCTGCGCGTCTACCATGCGGATACGCAGCTTGATTACGTTGATGGCCTCCTGCGAGGCCTTGTAGATGGCCTCGGAGCAGTCGCGGCGGCGCTTGGCCTCCGCTATCTGCTCCTGGCCCCGGCACACGTCGCCGATGATGGTGACGGGCGTGCCCTTCTGGCGCTCGTTCAGGATGGCGATGCGCAGGGCCTTGCGGTACTCGGCCTCGTTCTCGGCGTACTGGCAGCCCGACTCCTTGCAGGTCTTCAGCTCGGCCTCCAGCCTGTCGGTCAGCTCGTCCAGCTCCTCGGTGAGCGCCTGCATCTACTCCACCTGCCAGTCGGGGCGCGGGCAGCACGGGCTGTTGGCCACGAACTCCATGTACTGCGGCATGCTGGCGAACTGGTAGCGCGCCCCGCAGCTGCGGCAGTGGGCCGTGAAGGGGCCGTCTGCGGGCGGCTGCTTCTCCTCGGGCGCGGGCTGCTCCTCCATGGCGTCGGGATCGCTCTGCCCGTCGATGGCGAACGCGCCGCACAGCGCGTACTTGCGGGCGTAGCTCGACGCCATGCCGGTCACCTGGGCGTCGTCCGAGCCCTTCTTGTGCTCGTCCTCGCGGGCGTAGGCGCTCACCTGCAGCAGGCCCTCGCCGCCCTCGGCGGGGAACACGCACGCCGTGGACTTCACGTAGTAGCGGTCGCCTATCTGCACCAGCTCGTCGGTCATGAAGAACGCCAGGCCCTCCTTGGCGCACGGCTCCTTCAGCGCGGCCACTATGTCCTCGTAGCTGCGGTAGCTGAACTTGCCGAAAGCGTTGTACTTGGCCTTGGGCACCACCACGGCGCGCTGCACGCGGGCAACGGCCGCCATGAGGTCGATGGACTGCTGTTCCTGGGTCATGCTAGTAGCCTCCGTTCATCCGCTCGTAAACCTGGCCCACCGTGCCGTGCATGATGGTGCCCACGACGCCCTGCGCCTTGAGGGCCGCCGCGACGCCCCGCATCTGCTCGCGCGTGGCGCACGGCACCACGACCGTCCACGGGTCGCCCGCCATGGCCACGGGTGCCGGTGCGGGCGGCGCTGGCGGCACCGGGGCGGGCATGGGCGCGGGCTGCGGCTCGGGCATCTGCTCAAGCGGCTGCGGGAACTCTGCGGGCTGGCATTCCGCGGGCTCGGGCACCGCTTCGGGTTCGGGTTCGGGCTCTTCCACGGGTTCCGGCTCCATGGCCGCCTTCAGCTCGGCGATGCGCCGGCGCTCCTCCTCGGCCTTGTGCGCCGCCGTTATGGCCGCGCCCAGGTCCAGGGTGGCGAACAGCTCGCGCTCGGCCTCGTCGTAGAACGGCTCGCCCTGGAACTGCGCCTTGAGGGTTTCCCAGTCCTGGGCCAGGCGCTCCACCTTGGCCTCCAGGGCCTTGAATGCCTTCACCTCGCCGAAGGTCTTGTTGGTCCACTGCTTCTCGTGGAAACGCTCATAGGGCACGACGGGGGCCAGCAGCCCGGCGAACTCCTCGTAGTGCTCCCGCAGCTTGGCGTACGCGCGCAGCTGGCGCTCCTCCTCGGCCTCGTCCAGCTGCGCCTTGATGCCGTCGGCTGCCTGCTTCGCGATGCCCGCCACGGCCTTGCACCTGTCCTCGAACGCGGCCAGGGGCTTCGTGTACTCGCGGCTCACGGCCTTGCGGCGCTCGTCTATCTCCTTGGCGATGCCGTTGAGGTAGGCGCGGTCGCGCTTGGCGGCCTTCACGTTCTCGTCCTTGCCCATGTCGTAGGTCGCGCCCTCGTAGTCGGCCACCAGCCTGCGCACGTGCGCCTCCAGGGCGTCGAAGTTGGCCTCGATCACGGCGGGGGAGTACGCCACGGTCAGCTCTGACGCCTCCTCGGGCTCGATGATCTCGGCCTCAACTGCTTCGCTCATTTACTCCTCGCTTCCCAGGCGCGCCATGCACGCCTCGTAGGTTTCCGTCTCGGCCGCGTTCGGCTCGTAGCCGTCGGCCTTCATGGCCTCGTAGATGATGGTCACGTTCTCGACCGTCGCTCGGTCGAAATACACGGAGCTGCCGCCTTCCATGAGGCTCCAGGCCGTCCAGCCGCTCATGTTCCACGCTGCCCGCCAGCCCATGGCCACGGCCAGCTCGGTGGGCGTGCGGTCGATGGGTCGGCCCAGCAGCTCCTCGAACGATTCCACGGCCTCGGCCTCCATGGCGAGCGCGGTCAGCGCCAGCGCCGTGCGGCGCATCGACTTGAGGTCGCCGGCATGGGCGGACAGCCACTCGCGCCTGGCCTTCGCGCCGTCCTCGTAGGCGGCCTGGAAGTCGGCCTTGCGCTGGGCTGCGGCCTGTGCGGCCTCGTCGGCCCCCTCGGCCACCGGTGCCAGCAGGGTCACGCCGAACGACGTCTCCTCGGCCAGAAGCCCCGCGCCCGCGTTGTCGGCCGCGTAGGCGTCCAGCGCCGCCAGGTCGGGGCGGTAGTCGGAAAACGTGCGGCATGCGGCGAAGCCCTCGGGGCATTCGTCGACGAACTCGACGCCCGCGTCGGCAAGCACCGCCACCACCTCGGCGCGGTTGCGCCTCTGCTCGGCCCTGGACTTCAGGCCGGCGTACACGCGCTGCCAGTCGGATTGCTTGCAGTCGCGCAGCTCGGCCACGGCCTCGTCGTCGCCCTCGAACTCGGCGATGGCCGCCAGGCGGTCCAGCGTCATGTCGTAGGCTGCGTCCTGCACCTTGCGGGCGGCGCGGCGCGCCTTGGCCACGGTGCCCGCGTCGGTGCGGGCGGCCACGGCCACCTCCTCGTCGGGAATGTCGAGCGCCAGCATGGTCTGCACGCCGCGCGACTTCTCCTCGGCGGTCAGCCCCAGCTTGGCGTCGGTCTCCACCATGGCCTTGGCGGCCTCCACGCGCGCCAGCTCGGCGTCGTCCAGGTCGTCGTAGACCTCGGCGAGGAAACGCTCGGTGCCGATGGCCCTCATGGCGCGCACGCGGCACTCGCCGTCGATGATCCAGTAGATGCCGCCCTCCTTGTACAGGATGGGCTTCATGACGGGCTGGCCGGGGTTGAGGCGGTTGGCCTTGAACTGCGCGGCCAGGCCCGCGATGTGCTCGGCGCTCTCCCTGGTGGTGAAGTCGCGCGGGTTCATCGGCTCGCCGTCGGCGCGCTCGTAGGGGTACACGTCGCAGATCGCGACTTCCTCTAGCGATTGCATGCGCGGGCCTCCTCGTCTACGACCACGCGGCACTCCATGCCCACCAGGCGGGCGCGGCACGCCACGCGGGCCACCTCGCCCATGAGCGCGATGCGCTTGGTGGGCACGGGGCCGTTCTTGATTTGCGCGGCCATGCAGGCGGCCCCCATGTTGAACGCCTGGCGCATGGCGGCGTCGAAGCCGCCGTCGCCCGGCTCGGGCACGGGGACGGCGCGCTCGATGCGCTTCAGGATGCTGTCCACCGTCTTGTCCGCGACGGTCTTGCTGATGATTTCCGTGAGCATTTGGGTCTCCTAACTGGGAAAACTAAAAGTGATAAAAACTTTTCAGGATTTCGGAACTTTTTTCTCTATGCGCTCCTTGCGCTTCTGCGCCGCCTTGACCCTGCGGTACAGGTAGCGGCACAGCCACCGCTCCATGGCCTCGTCGTGCTCCTCGGCCGCCTTGTCGGCGGCATAGCGGCTCATGCCCGAGGTGTCCGGGGCCTGGGGCATGGGGTCGGCGCGGCTCTCGCGCCCGCACTCGGTGCGCTCGTAGGTGCGGCGCTCCTCAAGCGTCAGGCGCGGAAGCAGCTCGGCTATGCGGGCCTCTATCGCCTCAAGCTGCCGCTGGCGCCGGCACGGCTCGCAGATGCCGTCCTTGCCCAAGGTGGCCCGGCGGCACCCGCACGACGGGCACAGCCCCAGGCGGTGGCGGTAGCAGCGCAGGGACACGTGGCCGCCGCCGGCGTTGATCACGCGCCGCGCGTTGTCCAGCTGGTTCTTGGACAGCCGCAGCTCCCGCCGTATCTCGCGGGCGGGCACCTTGCCGGCCAGCTCGGCTATGCGGTCGAGGTCGGCCTTGCGCCACGCCCTGTGTGGCCTGCCCTTGTCTCGGCGGGTCACTCGTCGCTCACCTCCACGACCACGCGGGGGCGCGCCCTGTCGGTGAGCACCCTGTCGGGGCACTGCTCCACGTACTTGCGGGAGTCGTCCTTGATTACGCCCGCCGCCACCAGGCCGTCGAGCACGAACTTGCGCGCGAAGCCCACGTTGTCGGCGTCGCGGCGCATGTCGGGCTCGTAGAACGTGGTGCGCACGGTCACCCGGCGCTCGAAGCGCGGCGCGCGCTGCTGCATGGCCGCCGCCCTCACGCGCGCCGTCTCGCGCTTCTTCATGGCCGCCGCCTTGTAGCGGTTGGCGCGCTCGGCGCTGATGTAGTCGTTCAGGCTCGGCATTCGGCCCTCGACCGTGACGGTGCACCTCATTGCGCGCCCCTGTCGTAGATGCCCTGCGCCTCGGTTAGCGTGGAGGCGGCGAAAACGGCTGGGCCCACGATGGCCTCCCACGTGCCCACCAGGTCCACGGAGTCCACCGGCGTGCGGCGGAAGCTCACGGCGGCCAGCATGGAGGGGCGCTGCAGCACCATGTAGCGGGACAGCACGCTCCACAGGTTGTGGTCGCGCTTGAACTCGCTGGCCTCGCTCACGGTCATGCCGTTCTGGCACGCCAGGGTGTACACGTTGTCGCGCTGGATGACGTGGCCCTCCAGCATCAGGCGGTAGCAGATGCGGCGCAGCTTCGCCCATGTATCGGGGTTCGAGGCAACCCAGCCGCACGCCTTGGCCACGAGGGCCTGGGCCTTGGCGTCTACCTCGGCCATACTGTTGCCTCCAGCGCCCATGTGGCGGCGATGCACGCGCAGACGAACAGGGCGGCGAAAACGGCCTGCAGCCTCTCGCGGCGCTGCTCGGGTGTTACACTGGTCTCGGTTCGGAAGTGAACCGTTGCGGTGCGCGTCTTTCGCTTGCCGGCTGCGACGCGCACCCTCTTTCCCTTGATCTTTTCCATTCCTGGAACTTCCTCTCGTTCTCTGGGTCCTTGTAGAACTCGCGCATCATGGCGGCGCACTCGTCGCACATGGCGCGCTGTATCGGGGTCATTCGCCCGCGACGCCCGGCAGAAGCAGCGGGGCGTCCTCGTAGGCGACCTCACCGGTGTCCCTATCCACGAACATCACCTCCTGGTCGTCGTACACGTGGATGTTGAGCATCTGCCCCGTGAACTCCACCAGCTTGGGGATGAAGTCACGGAACTTCGGGTCCAGCTCAAACTGCAGCACGCACTTGCCGCTCTTCACGTTGAGGGCGGTGAACCCCCCGTACGGTCACCTCGTTCAGCATGGCCTACTCCTTCTCGTCGTACGCGGTGTCGCGCGCGATGGTCTTGAAGTCGGTGCTCCAGCCCTTGCCGTTCACGCTGAACTGCACGGAGCTGTAGACGTTGAACTGCATGCCGCCGAGCTCGAACCAGGTCGTGCTCGCCTCCAGAAGCTCGATGCCGCTCGTCTGGAAGCCCCACATGGCCGCGATGCGGCGCTTGAGGCTGACGTGCGTCTCCTCCATGCAGCCGTTCTCGGCCAGCTCGAAGTTGACGGCCACGCGCTTGCGGTCGTCGATGAGGTGGTCGAGCGTTTTGCCGATGATCTCGGCGACGAACTCGGGCTGGTGGCTCTTGGTGGTCATGGTGTGTCTCCTTTTCTGACAGGTAAATCTAATTACAGTTTGAAGCGAAAAAAATTTCTTCGGGTTTGTAGCCCAAGAAGTCGGCGGCCTTTTTAGCCGTCTCGATGCGCATACGGTCGGGGTGGTCTTCATAAACATCGTATGTAGGTCCTGAAATGCCCAGATGTTCAGCCATTGCCTTCTTGGTTACGCCCTTGCTCATGCGCGCCTGCTTGAGTGACTTCATACTCCCTCCTTTCTGTCCATAACTGTAATTAATCTTCAGAACACGGTCAAGATTAATTTTGGTAAAATTGAAAATAGATTTAAGTCCTGGAAGGAGTTAAGATGCCGATTTCCGACAACATAAAGAAGTTACGGCAGATTTTCGACGTTACCCAGGATGAACTGGGTGAGATTGCAGGTGTGACAGGTAACGCCGTTTCGCAGTGGGAAAATGGCCGCTCCGAACCCCGTATGGGAGCTATTGAGCGCATGGCGGCCTGCTATCAGATTAGTAAGTCACACCTTATAGAAGACGGCGGAATGGATCAGATTGACCCCGTGACCAAAAAGCCCAAGGGCAGCCCCTATATGCCCGCCGGTGCCATGCCCGTGGTGGCCAGCAGCGCCACCGTGCCGCTGCTCACGCTCGGGCGCGTGCACGCCGGCGCGCTCGCCGACGAGGAGGAGATAGCGCACCGCGTTGAGGTGCCCGCCTCGGTGTGCGCCGGGCATCCGCGCGCGTTCGCCCTGGAGGTCGAGGGCGACTGCATGAACCGCGTCATACCCGAGGGCAGCCACGTGCTGGTCGACCCCGACCGCCAGCCCGCCAACGGGTCCATCGCCGTGGTGGAGACCGAGGACTACCGCGCGGTCATGCGCCGCTGGTACAAGGGCAGCACCAAGCTGATGCTCTCGGCTGACAGCTTCGAGGACTACGAGGACATGATTTTCGGCATGGACGACGGCCCCGTGCGCGTGGTGGGCACGGTCGTGTGGTTCCAGGCCGCCAACGAGATGGAGTAACCATGGGCTTGTTTGATTTCCTGCATGCGTCGAAAGCGGCGCGAGATGAAAAGCGCGCCATGCGCGAGTTCGCTGAGGAGAAACGCAAGGCGGAACAGAAGCGCCGCGCAGAGGAAGAAGCCCAGCGCGCCGAGGAGGCTCGCATCCTGCGTGAGCACGAGGTGCCGCCCGCCATGGTGCGTCCGGAATACGACTTGGGGCCGTTCCCGTTCGACAATAAGCCGTACCTATGCCATACGGTGGTCAAGTACGAGCGCGAGACCGGTCAGGTGTTTGCCGACGAACGCTTTTATTATGGCGATGCGGATGCGGTTGCGGCAGTGAAGGCGAACGTGGCGAAGCTGGAACACATGCTCACGCCCGCTGTCACAGGCGTGCCGTCATTGCCGAGTCTCCGCACGAACTTCGCGCGAATTGAAGCCGTTGATTCAGTTGTGACATTCCCGGAAAACCGTGTGACGTTGAGCCTTCACCCGTTGACGAAGACGGGGAAAAACGCCAAGTACCCGGTGGAGGTCTGCTTCAACTCGTACGGCAAGAACGATAACGGCTCGCACGGCACCGTGTCGTACCTTCGCGACGGGTCGATGGGGAAGGCTGTTATCCATTACTGGCGCAACCATGTGTACTATGGCGCTTATTTCAAGATTATCGACGGCGCTATAGCCTTGAATGTGCTGAATTACAGGGCAACGCCTAACGATGACCCCGTAGAGCTGTACAGGGCGTAGCCATGGGCGGACGTGCGGCGATATATGCCCGCTTCTCAAGCCACAACCAGCGCGGCGAGTCCATAGAGATACAGGTTGAGAAGTCGCGGGCCTACTGCCAGGCCAACGGCCTGCGCGTGGTGGCCACCTACTGCGACTTCGCGCAGACGGGCACCAACACCGACCGCGCGGAGTTCCAGCGCATGATGGCAGACGCCAAGCGAGGGCTGTTCGACTTCGTGGTCATATACAAGGTGACCCGCATCATGCGCAACCGCGACGAGATGGCCCTGGCACGCATCATGCTGCGCCGCTGCCGCGTCGAGATACTGTACGCCGGCGAGGACATTTCGGGCGGGTCGTCCGGCGTGCTGCAGCTGGGGATGTTGGAGGTGCTGGCGGAGTATGAGAGCGCGCTCGACGGGGAGCGCATCAGGGACGGCATACAGAAGAACGCCGAGCGGTGCATGGCAAACGGCTGCGTGCGCTTCGGCTGGGACATAGTGGACGGGCGCTACGTGGTCAACGAGGAGGAGGCCGCCGCCATCCGCCTGGGCGTGCGCATGGTCTTGTCGGGCAAGTCGGTGGCCGACGTGGTGCGCGCCTGGGAGCCGTACCGCACCAAGCGCGGCGGCAAGTGGCGCTTCCAGACGGTGCGCCGCATACTGATGCGGCGGGAGAACGGCGGGGAGTACCGCTACGCGGGTGTGGTCGTGCCCGGCGGCATGCCCGCCATCGTTCCCATGGATGACGAGGAGAGGGTGATACGGATGCTTGAGGACTCGCACAGGCCCCGCGCCAAGACCGAAGCGTGGGACTTCCCGCTCACGGGCAAGCTCTACGACGGGCGCGACGGCGGGCTGATGACCGGCACCAGCGGCACGGGCAAGTCGGGCAGGCCCTATCACTACTACCGCTGCCGCAGCTGCGGGCGCACCGTGCGCCGCGATGTCGTGGAGAAGCGCGTGGCCGACGCCGTGCGCGAGGCCCTGGGCAGCGCCGACAGCCGCGAGCGCATCGCTCGCATGCTGGCCGACGCCGAGGAGGAGCGCGCCGACGAGAAGCCCTTGAGCGAGACCATAAAGGGCGAGCTGGCCAAGATCGAGACGGCGTTCTCCAACATATGGACGGCCATCGAGTCGGGCATCGCGCCGCCGGGCGGCAAGGAGCGCATAGACGCGCTGAAGCAGCGGCAGGCGCTCCTCAAGGACGAGCTGCGCACGGCCGAGGCCCTTGAGGCCGCCCGCCTTGACTACGACCGCGCGCTGTTCTGGCTTGAGGGCATGGCCGCCGCCGAGGTGGACGACGCGCAGCTCCTGCGCACGTTCGTGGCGCGCGTGGTGCTGGGCGGCCCCGACGATGACGACGGCCTGCGCGTGGCGTTCACGTTTGACGATTCTGCCGGCTTGGGCGATAATCCGTCGCTGCCTGGCGCTATAGGTCCAGGTGGCGAGGTGTTCGACCGAATGAACGCCAGCTCCACCATAAGTAACAGGCAGGTAGAGAAGTGTCTCTACCTGCTTTTTTTATTACTTACAGATACCGCGGAGAATCGAACTCTATGCAGGGCGCGAGCGTTAGGCAAACGCGAAGCGTTTGTAGCGAGCGGGCGAGGGCGGCGGCAGCCGACCGAAGCCGGTGCGTATTTGCGAAGCAAATACGCGGATTCTCCGCGCAAAGCTTCAACCCCATATAGATGCGATGTTATCGAATCTCAGCCTGCCGTGCGCCGCATCAACGGAATCCCAAACCCGCGGAGAATCGAACTCTATGCAGGGCGCGGGCGTAAAGAAAACGCGTAAGCGTTTTTAGCCCGCGGGCGAGGACGCCGGAAGGCGACCGAAGCCGGTGCGGATTTGCGAAGCAAATACGCGGATTCTCCGCGCAATGCCCCGACCCAAAAGAGATGTGCTGCCGATCGGGCGTCTTGCCCCGGCCTCGACCCATCAACGGATCCCCCCACCCACGGAGAATCGAACTCTATGCAGGGCGCGAGCGTTAGGAAAACGTCGCGGCAGCGCAGGGTGGGATGCGCTTTCCTAACGGTCGTCCAACGGAAAGTGTGTCCCAGATTATCGGCTCAGAATGGGATGCATTTTCCGGATGGATTGTTGGCGGAAAGTTCATCCCGGAATCCGCGCTCAGAACGGGTCGCGCTTTCCCAATGACGGTCCAAGCGGAAAGCGCATCCCGGAATCCCGCCTCAAACTGGGACGCGCTTTCCGCTTCACCTGCCGCCTCGAAAAACCTGCGCGCCCTCCATTCCAAAACTGGGTAGAAGAAAGCCAAAACGCAATCGCAGGAGGTCAATATGACTGCAGAAGATAAGGCAAAGAATGTCGGCAAGGTCGCGCTCGTCTTGGAGGGTGGCAGTTTTCGTGGGCAGTTTACCGCCGGCGTGCTCGACGTTCTCATGGAGGCCGGTGTCGAAATTCCGGCGGTGTACGGCGTTTCGGCCGGTGCGCTCAACGGCGTCAACTACAAGTCGCACCAGATCGGTCGCGTCAATCGCATCAACCTGACCTTCTGCAATGACAACCGCTACATGGGTGCCGCATCCTTCGCATCCACGGGCTCCATCGTGGGTTACGACTTTATCTTCAACGATATCCAGGACCGCCTGGATCCCTTTGATAACGAGACGTTCGACGCCAGCCCCATCGAGATGTACGCCGTTGCGACGGACATGCTGTTTGGAACCGCTGCCTACCTGCCGGTTAAAAGCGCCGTGCTCGATCTCGACGCGGTGCGAGCATCGACCTCGTTGCCGCTGGTGACGCCGCCGGTCGAGATTGACGGGCACAAATACGTCGACGGCGGCGTGGCCGATTCGGTTCCTATCGAGTATGTGCTCGAGGAGGCGGGCTTCGACCGTGCGGTCGTCATCGTTACGCAGGACCGTTCGTATGAGAAAAAGCCCTACGAGTTTTTGCCGGCCGCGCGTGCGCGTTATGCTGACTACCCCTATCTGCTCGAGGCTATCGAGACGCGCCACGACCGTTACAACATCCAGCGCATGCACCTGTGGAAGTATGAGCGCGAGGGCCGTGCGTTGGTCGTCGCTCCGCAAAAGCCGGTCGAGGTCGGCCATGTCGAGCACGATCCGACAAAGCTTTTGGACCTGTATATCCAGGGCCGTCAGGAGGCAAAGCGCTTGCTGGGAGATATCGAGGCGTTTGTCGAGCGTTAACGCTGCGACATCACGGCTCGTGGATGACATGTGCAGAAACTCTGGTCGGAGCCAAAATACCTGTTGACTCGTACGGCGAGCGGGGTAATATGGAAGGGTTACTTGCAGAGCCCCGTGAATCTCTGTAACAACACGTACTGTACATGGAGGAGTCTAAGTGATTTCGAAATCGACTCACTACGCCAAGCAGGGCGAGGTCCAGCGCAACTGGGTTCTCGTCGACGCCGATGGTGCTGTCCTGGGCCGTCTTGCCACCCAGATCGCAATGATCCTGCGCGGTAAGAACAAGCCCCAGTTCACGCCCAACAGCGACTGCGGCGACTTCGTTGTCGTCATCAACGCCGATAAGGTCCAGCTTACCGGTAACAAGGCCGACACGAAGACCTATTATCGCCACAGCGGCTACAACGGCGGCCTCAAGGCTGAGAGCTTCCGCCAGGCTATGGAGAAGCACCCGGAGAAGGTTATCGAGCGCGCCGTTCGCGGTATGCTGCCCAAGACCACCCTCGGCCGTGCCCAGATGACCAAGCTTAAGGTCTACGCTGGTGCCGAGCATCCGCACGCTGCCCAGAACCCCACGAAGATTGAGCTGGAGGCTTAAAGATGGCTGAGAACACCGTTGTCTACCAGGGTACCGGCCGTCGTAAGAACGCCGTCGCCCGCGTCCGTCTCGTCCCCGGCACCGGCAAGGTGACCATCAACAAGCGTGACGCCGAGCAGTATTTCGGCCGTCATCAGCTCGTTGAGAACGCCCTTGCTCCCTTCAAGGTGACCGACACCGCCGGTCAGTTCGACGTTATCGCTCTGTGCGATGGCGGCGGCATCTCCGGTCAGTCCGGCGCTCTGCGCCTGGGCATCGCTCGCGCTCTTCTGAACGCTGGCGACTACCGTGCTGACCTCAAGAAGGCCGGTTTCCTTACGCGCGATGCTCGCGTGGTCGAGCGCAAGAAGTACGGCCTCAAGAAGGCCCGCCGCGCTCCCCAGTTCTCCAAGCGCTAAGGTTTTATCTCCTTTCGAGATACAATGTACAAGCGGGGCCTGCCGATTCCTCGGCGGGTCCCGCTTTTCTTTTTCGACTAGGGTGGGCGGTTGCATATCGCCTGCTAGGGAAGGAGCGATCCTATGCCCCAGAACATCTTCGGTACCGACGGCGTCCGTGGCGTCGCCAATGCCGACCTCTCGTGCGACCTTGCGTTTCGCCTGGGCCGCGCGGCGACCAAGTTTCTTGGTCCGGATATCTGCGTCGGCCGCGACACGCGTCTTTCGGGCACCATGCTCGAGAGCGCTCTGACCGCCGGCATCATGGCCGAGGGCGGCCGTCCGCACTGCTGCGGCGTCATCCCCACGCCTGCCGTGGCGCTGCTCACCGTTCAAAACGAGCTCGACGGCGGCATCGTCATCTCTGCTTCGCATAATCCGCCGGAGTTCAACGGCATCAAGTTCTTTAGCCGCAAGGGCATGAAGCTTCCCGATGCGGTCGAGGAAGAGATCAGTGCTTGGGTCATGTCCGAGGAGGCCATGGCTGCCGACACGCTGCCGACTGGCGCCGGCGTGGGCCACATTATCAAGATGAAGGACGCTCGCAAGGCATACGTTGACCACGCCATCGATACGCTTGATGGCCTGAGGCTCGACGGCCTGGTCGTTGCCGTCGACTGCGGCCATGGTGCTTCTTGCCAGACCACGCCCGCCGCACTGCAGCGCCTGGGCGCCACGGTCCATGCCATCAACACCGATTACTGCGGCACCGACATTAACGTTGAGTGCGGCTCCACTCACCTTGAGCCCCTGCGCGAGCTCGTGCTGCGCACACATGCCGACATCGGCCTGGCTCACGACGGCGACGCCGACCGTGTGCTGTTCGTGGACAGCGAGGGCAATGAGATCGATGGCGACTACATCCTGGCCATCTGCGGCTCCGACCTGGCCGCCCGTGGCAAGCTCGCCAACTCCGAGATCGTCTCGACCGTTATGTGCAACCTGGGCTTCTCCATCGCCATGAAGGAGCAGGGCTTTGAGATGGTGCAGACCGCCGTGGGCGATCGCTACGTTTTGGAGCGCATGCTCGCGGATGGCGCCGTCATCGGCGGCGAGCAGTCCGGCCACATCATCTTCCTGGAGCACAACACCACCGGTGACGGCCTGGTGACGGCTCTGCAGCTGCTGGCCGTGCTCAAGCGCACCGGTCGTACCCTCACCGATCTTGCCGGCATCATGAAGAAGTACCCGCAGGTGCTCGTCAACGTGCATTCGGACAACAAGGCCGGCCTGGACGATTGCCAGCCCATCTGGGATGCCGTCGCTGCTGCCGAGAAGGAGCTTGACGGCCGCGGCCGCATTCTGGTGCGCCCGAGCGGTACCGAGCCTCTGGTTCGCGTTATGGCCGAGGCGGAGACGCACGAGCTGACCCAGCGCGTTGTCGACGACATCGTCGAGGTTGTCAAGCGCGAACTTCCCTAATGGTCAAAAACGAGTGCCAAGTGGTAAACTGTTAAGGCTATTTTGGTCGATTGGTATGTCCGAGGGGGAGCATGTTCACTAAAGTCCTAAGGTCTTTTGGTATGCGTGGTCGAGTCCTTACGCTGGATGCTCCCATCTCGGGCGACGTCATTCCGCTTTCCGAGGTAAACGACCAGACATTTGCCACCGGCCTTTTGGGCCAGGGCGTGGCGATTCAGCCTACCGGCACGCGTGTGATTGCACCGGCTGATGCCAAGGTCGAGGCCATTTTTCCTACGGGACACGCTGTTGCGCTTAACACGGTCGATGGCTTGGACGTGCTCATCCACGTTGGTTTGGACACTGTTCAGCTTGAGGGCAAGCACTTTACCGTACATGCGCAAGTGGGCGACATCGTCCATAAGGGCGATGTGCTCATTGAGTTCGATCGCGAGGCAATTGCTGCCGAGGGCTACGATGTGACGGTTCCCATCTTGGTGTGCAACTCTGTTGAGTTCTCGAGCATCAAGGGCTCCGTTGGCGTGCATGTCGAAGAGATGGACCAGCTCATCGTTGCTCGCGAGCGCTAGCAAGTGCACGTGGCCATTAGCCTACAATTCAAACACGTTTACGGAGGGCGCCCTTGAAAGAGGGCGCCCTCCGTGGCAAGATGGGACTTGTCCGAAGCTAAAAGGCTTCGGGTCACCGTGGACGGGCAGGGGCCTCGACGCGGCTAGACACGAGACACATACATTACGCGACCTCGCCCTGGTGGCCGCACACGTTGGTTGCGGCCGACGCGGGCCGCGGGCAAGTGCTTGTAAGGGGAGCCTTGCCTCTCTTGTACGAGAAAGGACGCGTAATGAAGATTATTAAAGCTAAAGACTACGAGGATATGAGCCGCAAGGCCGCCAATATTATCTCGGCGCAGGTTATCCTCAAGCCCGACTGTGTGCTGGGACTTGCCACCGGCTCCACCCCGATCGGTGCCTACAAGCAGCTCGCTGCTTGGTACGAGAAGGGCGACGTCGACTTTGCCGAGGTCAGCACCTACAACCTGGACGAGTATCGCGGCCTTTCGCACGACGATCCCCAGAGCTATCACTACTTCATGCGTGAGAACTTCTTCGATCACATCAACATCGACCTGAACAACACGCATGTGCCCGACGGTTCCAACCCCGATGCCGCCGCTGCCTGCTCTGAGTACGACAAGATCGTCGCCGCCGCCGGTTACCCGGATCTGCAGCTGCTCGGCATTGGCAACAACGGCCACATCGGTTTCAACGAGCCCGATGACCACTTCTCCAAGGGCACGCACTGCGTCGACCTCACCGAGAGCACCATTCAGGCCAACAGCCGCCTGTTCGACAGCATCGACGATGTTCCCCGTCAGGCCTACACCATGGGTACCCAGACCATCATGTATGCCCGCATGATCCTGGTCGTCGCCAACGGCGAGGCCAAGGCTCAGGCCGTGCATGACATGTGCTATGGTCCGGTTACGCCCGCGTGCCCGGCTTCGATCCTGCAGCTGCACACCAACTGCGTTGTCGTTGCCGACGAGGCCGCCCTTTCGCTCTGCGAGTAGCGCGAATCCTACACCTCGACATAGCCTTGCCTAAGGCCTCCGCTTTGCGGGGGCCTTTTTGCTATCCCCCTCCGCCCGCTTGACCAAAATCTTGCCGCAAGCTTGACGAATGCCGGATGCCCAACAGCTTGATTCATTCCATACCAGATTCTATGCAAAAATGCCACTAAAAGGTCGTAGACGGTAGCGGGTGCTAGGCGAGTTGAATGACATAGCTGAACCTTGCTCATTTGCGTTACACTGCCGCTTAGATGGGACAAGCTGACAAGCTCATTTACCTGCTTAAAGACCGATTAGTCGGGGGATTAATAACAATCGGCCCTCGCTGTACAAAAACTTGCCGCTTGCGTACCAAAAGACAACCTAGAACACAAGGTCGCTCTATTCATAGCGCGGCTTGTATGGTCTTGCGGTTACAGTGTCCATACGGTCGAGTTGAGGAGCGGGCATGGTAAACGATTTGGGCAGTATGGACGACCTCGAGCTGATGCCGCTGGGCGGTGGCTATATGGTGCGACGCGAACGCTTGATGAATGAGCTTCTCGCCAAGGGCCGAAAGGCCGGCATCGTGGTTCTTTATGCGCCCGACGGGTTTGGGAAGACCTCGGTGCTGCTGCAGTACACCCATGAGGTTAAATGCGACCCGACGCGAGGCCCCGTGCGGATTATCGAGGCCGATCGCGCCACTGGGCGCGAGGTGTTTATGCAGCTCGAGGTGGTTGCCGAAGAACTCAAAGACAAACCGCACTCCCTTATCGCGATTGATAATGTGCCAAACCTCGATCAGCACGATACCGAAGACCTCATCGACAGGATTCGCGGCCTGCGCGCTATGGGGGTAGGGGTCTTTATCTCCTGCCGTCCTTCAAATCGTCAACTGATTCATGGGCTGGGCGATTCGGTTAAGATCAATGCGCAGATGCTCAAGGTGCATGCCTATGAGTATTCGGCGTGGGCATCGGCGTTTTCGATCAGCACATCGCTCGACTTTTATCAGCTCACGCAGGGCGTGCCCGAGCTCGTTTCGGCATTGCAGACGGGTCTGTATGGCCAAGGCGACGTGGCCGGTCTGCTCGAAAACGAGATTGTCAACGTATATGGCGCGGCACTTGTCGACCTGGCTTCGCTCGACAATAATGCACTGTTTTGCGTGGCATGTCTCATGATTTTGATGGGCGAGGGCAATATCGCAGAACTCGAGGCTTGCGGGGTGAGGCTATCGATGGTCGACCAGTCCTACTTCGTACGCGACTACCCGATCTTTGGCTTGGACCCCGCCGAGCGGAGTTTTACGTGTCTGGGCACGGAGGATAACGGACGCTTGCGCTTGCGTAAGTTGGTGGCCGAGGTTCGCCCCGAACTTGTTCCGAGGGCGGCCCGGATTTTGCTTAAGGCGGGCCGATGCGATGCGGCGATGGGCCTGGCGGACGCCTTTTTGGACCGTGATGCGGTCCTTGAGCTTGCTGGGCAGTATGGGGTCGATCTGGCTCTGACGGGGCACGGGGCCGATATCTGCCGAGCAGCGCTGGGCACGATCGATGCCGAGGATCCGGCTCCAGAGCCAACGCCTGCCGAGGCGCTTGGCGTATATCTGGCAGCGGTCAGCGTGTCCAATACAAAGCTCGCTCGCTATATGGCATCGGTCATCGAGCGCGGGGGCGAACGGGCGGCCTGCGAAATAGACCCTGTTTCATGGAGGGTGGCCCAGACACTGACGGCTGTTTGCTATGGGGACAACGGGCTTGGGCTTCCTACGAACCTGACCGTGCCAGAAATCGAGACATCCCATACCGCACTCGATATGTTGTCCGCGCATATCGAGGTCAAGCGCTGTCTGACCGAGCGGGGAGATGACGGCGGCGTTCTACAGCAGCTCAAAACGAGCAAGGCCTACGACTGTGAGCTCGACATCGCGGGGATTGTTATACGGGCCGACAGCATGCTGGTGGAGCTTTTTGACGGGTCGTTTGCGGGAACCGACGAGCGCGACGACGAGATGACGGTGGTGCGGGAGGCGCTCGACGTACGTGGGCTTAAGGCGATGGCTATCTGGGTGCGCATGGTGTTGGCGGCACGGCGGCTCCTTTCCGGCTTGCCGGTAACCGACGACGCGGCATTCAACGAGCTCGATCGTTTTGCCGTGCGCATGCGCGACAACCAGATTCAGCTGTTTGGCCTGTTACTAGAAGGCTGGCAGTCGCTGGCAGAGGGACGGCCGGTTAATGCAAAGTTCCGTGCGGTCCAAGTGCTCAAACTTGCCGAGGAGTCGATTGCGTACATGCGCGATAACGCATTGCTGTTGGAGCGCGCGGCGTATCTGCGTAACACCTCGATGGTTTCGGTGCGCGAGGAAGCGGAGCTACTCGATATAAGCCAGACGCAGGTTGGTGGAGCGGAGGCCTGGATGGTGGCGCTGCATTTGGCCTGTGCGGGCCGAGACAGCGATCTTGCGGCTTGGATGTCCATGAATCGTGCGGGGATTCTGGAGCCATCGTATCGGCTCTTTGCGCGCCTTGCCATGCATTGTCTGGGCGAGCCGGCGACCAGGATTCGCAAGAAGCTTCCCGTGCGCGAGCTGTCGCGGTACTCGCTGCGCGACGATTTGGAAGGGGAGGGCGAGCGCCTGTTCCAGGCCGGCGAGGTTGAAGCCGTTGATACCATCGACCATATCGAGATTCGCATGTTTGGTGCGTTCCGCGCCGAGCGCGACGGGTTTCCCATCACGGACAAAATGTGGCGCCGCAAGAAGGCGGCGACACTTGCCGAGCGGCTTGCGCTGGGCATGGATGCGCTCGTCGATTGTGAGACGCTGGCCATGGAGCTGTGGCCCCATGCCGAGTTCAATAGCGCCCGCAACAACCTGTACTCGACGATATCGCGCTTGCGGTCGGCTTTGGGACCGACGCCGGATGGCAAGTCGTGTGTGCTCATCCAAAATGAATGCATCGGACTCAACGGCGACTACGTCAAGACCGATGTACGGCTGTTTGACCAGATAAGCCGCGAGGTTTTGGGAAATCGCACGGGTGCGCGCGGGCCCCATTTAGTTGAACTGTGCCTTAAGATTGAGCAGCTTTATGCCGGACCGCTGTATGTTCCCAATGGCTGTAACCCCACCTACTTTTTGCGTATGCGACGCATTATGCAGTCAAAGTACATCGATTGCATGATTAAGGGAGCAAATGCCGCTCTAGAAGAAAACGATCTGCAGTCGGCGATTTGGCTGGCGGAGTCGGGGCTTCGGCAGGAAACAGCGCGTGAGGATATGGTGCGCTGCGCTATGCGCGTCTACAGTGCGGCGGGGCGGCGGCGCGATATCGTCGAGCTGTACAGCGGGCATATGCACCATCTAAGGGAGCAGGTCAATGGCGTGCCCGAGCCCGAGACGCGGCGTCTATACGAGCGCTTGGTGGAGGGGCGGCTCAATCGCGTGCTGGTCGAGCGATAAAAAACGGGCGCCCGAAGTACTTGGGCACCCGTAAGCTTGCTATGTGTTGGCTCGCCGGATCATTGGCGCTTAGACGAGCTTGATCTTCTCGATATCCTTGCGCGAGGACTCGCGATACAGCGAGAACTTGCGGCCGATGACCTGAACGACCTCGGCGTGGCAGCGCTCGGCGAGCTCCTCGGCGGCCTCGCGGGCAGAAAGGCTGGAGCCGTCCAGCACAGAGCACTTAACGAGCTCGTGCTTCTCCAGATAGGCGACCGTCTGCTCGACGGTGCCCTCGTTGATATCGGACTTGCCGATGATGATGGCGGGGTTGAGGTGATGGGCCATGCTGCGAAGCTGCTTGACCTGGGCTCCTGTCAGTGCCATGGGTTCTCGCTTTCTATGTATGGGGCGCCCCGCGACGGGGCCTTAATCTACGTGAGCCGTCCCACGATAGCGCAGGAACGGCGCGGTGTGGAGTACGTTTGCCCAGTTCGCAAAGAATGCGGATGCCGAGTGAGTGGGCGGTGCGGGCTGCGAACAGGCTATGAGCTGGGCGCAGAGACCGGCTCCCATGCAATAAACGCCCAACGGACCTTGCGGACGTGGTCGAGCATATAGCGCCCCTGCGGCACGCCCTTGGAGCCCGGCTCACCGGCATGGGGGTTCTCAATCATGTGTTGAGCGATGTAGTCGCGCAGGCGGTCGATCTTATCCTCGTTGCCATGCTCGAGCATACGGGAAAAATCCGCCACGCCTGCCTCAAGGCTATCGAAGGTATCGCGACGAGGCGATTCAAAGTATGTAACCTGCGGCAACGCACCCATCTGAATGAGGATGTTGAAGGCGTACACAAAGCCATTGCTGCAGGTAACCGAGGCACCAATGGCGTTCATCAAGTGCAGATCATAGCGCGGGCTGGAGTTGGCGACCATCGTGACAGCACAACGCCGACGAGCCGTTCGATCAAGCTTGGCAAGTGCCCCCTTCAGGTCGTTCGTAGTAACCGAGCGACTCGCAAAGGCAACATCAACAGCCTTGGCAACCGGCCCAACCAAATCCCAATCTTCATCCCAGGCAAGCTCAAGCGGCGTAATAAGCTCCTCGAGCCCGTAATACTCAATGCCGGCATCAAGGGTGCCCAACATGGCAGGAGAGAAGTCGGCAGCAATCACGGAATGCCCAGCCTGAGCAAGTGGAATAGCAATTGACCCAGCCCCACACCCCATATCGAGCACCGATTCACCAGGCTCAATCGCCAACAGTTTTATAAAATCCCGAGCATAAGGGGCAGTCTCCAGCGGCCGAAAATGCCGAGCCCGCTTATCCCATTCAAAAGAGTCATCAGCCCGCCGCCGACCAGCCTGGAAGCGCATCCATTCCTCATTCCAATCCGCAGAAAGCAGCTCAGAACGAATCAAATCATCAGCCACGGGCCATCCTCCTCACAACAAAAAAGCGGCTCCTCCCAAAAGAAGAGCCGCAACAAGCATATATCAGAAAAAGAACCGTTCCAACGCCAAACCGCCGCACCAGCCAAGTGGTGCAGGAGCGAAGCAACTGCAACCGGGATAGAACCCAACTGAGGTCCCGTTGTGCGGGAGCCCCGCCGCCGGGCGGCAGACATATAAGGTCGATCGCGAGTTCCGCACGAGCCGGAGAGCACTTAATGTGCTCTCCGTGCGAGTCAGGACTGTCCGAGCAGGCGACCTTATATGTCTGCCGCCCGGCGGCGGGGCTCCTCGCCAGTCCCCCTCAGCTAGTTCTTGAGCGAGTTCAGCGGCGCCGGGAAGCGTCCACCGCGGTGGGCAAGCACGGTGCCGGCGTTGGGGTTCACCGGCATGATAGGCGCACGGCCAAATAGGCCGCCGTACTCGACGCAGTCGCCCACGCCCTTGCCAATGGCGGGAATCACGCGGACGGCCGTGGTCTTGTTGTTGATGACGCCGATGGCCATCTCGTCGGCGATGATGCCGGCGATGGTCTCGACCGGGGTGTCGCCGGGGATGGCGATCATGTCCAGGCCAACGGAGCACACGCAAGTCATGGCCTCGAGCTTCTCGAGCGAAAGCGCGCCGGCTTCGACGGCGGCGATCATGCCGGCGTCCTCGGACACGGGGATGAAAGCGCCGGAGAGACCGCCCACGCTGGAGCTGGCCATAACGCCGCCCTTCTTGACGGCATCGTTGAGCATGGCGAGTGCGCAGGTCGTGCCCGGGCCACCGCAGGTGCCAACACCGATGATCTCGAGGATGCGGGCAACGGAGTCACCGATGGCAGGCGTAGGCGCCAGCGACAGGTCGACGATGCCCTTCTCGACACCCAGGCGACGGGCGGCCTCGCGGCTCATGAGCTCACCGGCACGGGTGATCTTAAAGGCGGTCTGCTTAATCTTCTCGGCGACCTCCATCATCGATGCGGAATCGGGCAGCGTCTCCAAGGCTGCGGCCATAACGCCGGGGCCCGAGACGCCTACGTTGATGACGGCGTCGGCCTCGCCACCGCCGTGGACGGCGCCCGCCATAAACGGGGAGTCCTCGACCATGTTGGCAAAGCAGACAAACTTGGAAGCGCCGACGGAATCCTGGTCGGCCGTGAGTTTAGCGGCATCGATGATGGTCTGGGCCGCCATAAGCACGGCGTCCATGTTGATGCCAGCGCGCAGGCTAGCAACATTGACGCTGGAGCAGACGCGGCTGGTGGTAGCGAGCGCCTGGGGGATGGACTGGATAACGCGGCGATCGGCGTCGCCGATGCCCTTCTGGACGAGTGCGGAGAAGCCGCCCAGGTAGTCGATGCCGAGCGTCTCGGCCGCGCGGTCGAGGGCGTGCGCGATAGGGGTGAGGTCCTCATCCTTGCAGCAAGCGGCGATCTGCGCCACCGGGGTAACGGAGACGCGCTTGTTGACGATGGGGATACCGTACTCGCGCTCGAGGTTCTCGGCGGTCTCGACCAGATGCTCAGCCGTGTGCGTCACGTGGTCGTAGATCTTCGTGCACATGCGGTCGAGGTTCTCGTCACCGCAACCCATGAGCGAAACACCCATGGTGATGGTCCTGATGTCGAGGTTCTGCTCCTCAACCATGCCGCGGGTTTCCGCGATTTCTGCGGGCGTGATCGCCATCCTTGCGCTCCTATCTGCCAAAACGAGCATAGTCTTTTCTATTCTAACGTGCCGCACGTGCCAAGTGGCGCATGCGGCACGTTTTGGTGCTCGGTTGTTTCCGTTGTGTTACTGCCCAAAGACCTCTTCGGCGATGCGCGCGCTTTCGGCGGCATCCTTGGCGTAGTAGTCCGCGCCGATCTGCTTGGCGTATTCGGGGGTGAGCACGGCGCCGCCTACGATGATCTTGACGCCCGGCACCTCGGCATGGAGCAACTTGATGGTCTCCTCCATGGCGACGACGGTGGTGGTCATAAGCGCCGAGAGGCCGACGAGTTTGATATCGCGCTCCTTGACGGTCTTGAGCACCTCTTGCGGGTCAACGTCGCGGCCTAGGTCAAAGACGGTGTAGCCGTAGTTGTCGAGCAGCATTTTGACGATGTTCTTGCCAATATCGTGGATGTCGCCCTTGACGGTGGCCACGCAGATCTTGCCCTTGTCGGCAATCTCGCCGGCGGGCATCAGGCGCTTGATGGTGTCGAAGCCCACGCGTGCGGCTTCGGCCGAGGCCATAAGCTGCGGCAAGAAGAACTTGCCCTGGTCAAAGAGGACGCCGACCTCGTCGAGGGCGGGGATAAAGTGATTGTTGATGAGGTCCATGGCGTCGTGGTCTGCCAGCAGACGCTCGGTCTCGGCAGCGATCTCTCCCTTGCGGCCCGAGACGACCATGTGGCGGATGGGGTCGTCGTTGCCGTCGGTGCTGGTGACACCAGCGGCGGGCACGGTGTCGGTCGATGCGGCCTGAGCTGCTGCCGGGTTGGCGGCGATCTTATACGGATCGGTCCAGCCGGCGTAGCGCTCGATGTATCCGGTCGAGCCCTCGTCTTCGACACTCAACACGCGATAACTGTAGACGGTATCCATAAAGCGCTTGGAGCCCGGGTTCATGATGGGGGCGTCCAGGCCCGCGCCAAAGGCGGCGGCCAAAAAGACCGAGCCCAGCAGCGGGCGGGCAGGCAGGCCAAAGCTGATGTTCGACACGCCGAGCGCGCATTTGACGCCCAGGCGCTCCTTGCACAGGGACATGGCGCGCAGGATCTGCTCGGCCTGGCGTTGATTGGTCGAGGCGGTCATGACCAGGCAGTCGATGAGGATGCGGTCCGGTCCGATGCCGTAGCGGGCAGCCTCGGCCACGATGCGCTCGGCGATGGCAAAGCGGGCCTCGGCGGTATCGGGGATGCCGTCTTCGTCGAGCGTAAGGCCGACAACGCTGGTGCCGTAGTGGGCGACCAGCGGAAAGATCTCATCCATGATCTGCTGCTTGCCATTGACCGAGTTGATGATGGGCTTGCCGGCGTAGCGGCGCACGGCGGCCTCGACGGCCGCGGGGTCGGTGGAGTCGATCTGCAGCGGCAGCAGCGTGGAGCCCTGGAGCTGCTCGGTCGCCTGTTGGATGATCTTGACCTCGTCGATCTCGGGCAGGCCCACGTTGACGTCCAGGATATCGGCACCCTGCTCTTGCTGGCTGATGCCCTGGCTCACGACGTAGTCCAGGTCGCCGTCGCGCAGGGCCTGCTGCAGGCGCTTTTTGCCGGTGGGATTGATGCGCTCGCCGATGACGGCGATCTTGTGGCCGTCGCAGGGAAGGTCCACGACCGTTTGGGCGCTCGTGACCGACATGCTGGGCTTGCGGTGGCGCGGGCTGGGCGTGTGGTTGTCGATAAGCGTGCGCAAGGCCGCCATGTGCGCCGGCGTGGTTCCGCAGCAACCGCCCACGACGCTTACGCCGTCGGCGATCATGCCGGCGACGGCCTTGGCGTATTCGGGGGCCTGGATGTCAAAGACGGTGTTACCGTCGTCGTCTACGTGGGGGAGTCCCGCATTGGCCTGCACCATAACGGGCTTGTCCGTTACGGTGAGCATGCGCGCGGCGAGCCCTCGGAGCTCGGCCGGTCCCTGACTGCAGTTGATGCCCAAAACGTCGGCGCCGATGGCGTCGAGCGTGATGGCGGCGACCTCGGGGCTCGTTCCCAGGAAGGTGCGACCGTCTTCCTCAAAAGTCATGGTGGCAAAGACGGGCAGGTCGGAGTTCTCGCGGCAGGCGAGGACCGCTGCCTTGATCTCGGCCAGGTCGGTCATAGTCTCGATAATAAAGAGGTCCACACCCGCATCGACGCCGGCGCGCACTTCCTCGGCAAAGAGGTCATAGGCCTCGTCGAAGCCGAGAGTACCCAAGGGGCGAAGCAGCGCGCCGATGGGGCCGATATCGCCGGCGACGTAGTGGGCGCCGGCCGCGCGGGCGCAGGCGACAGCGGCGGCAAAGACATCTGCCACGGTGGCGGTACCGTCGAGCTTGTGGGCGTTGGCGCCAAAGGTGTTGGCGGTGATCACGTCGCAGCCGGCCTCGACGTACTGTCGCTGAATGTCGGTAATGACCTGGGGCTCCTCAAAGTTGAGCAGCTCGGGCAGGGCTCCGGCCTTCATGCCGGCCGCCTGCAGCATGGTGCCCATGCCGCCGTCGAACAGCAGATGCCCCGTGCCCTCGATGGCGGCGCGCAGACGATCGTTCTTAATGCGAAGGTCGTCGATTGTGCGCGTCTTGTATGCAGCGCCTTTGCGGCGTGCGGCATCAACAGGCGCCGCCAGCGCGGTACCGTCCAGATCATGAGTGATAAGTATGTTTGAGCTATTCGCCATGTGCATCCATTTCGTCTAGAGCCCACTGAGGAATTTCTATTTGAAGAGATTTGTCGGGCTCGATATCTTCGATTCGCTTGTTGTAGTGGGCAAGAAGCCGTGCGACATTTAGTCGAATTAGGTCTCGCTTGTAGAACGATAATTCTTCAATATTGATGCCGATAAACGATTCGAGCGCGATAACCTGTACGCGATTGCCGAGTCCCTCACTTTCGAACAGTCCGTAAGCGAAGGAAACTTTATCGTGGGGGACAACGACGATGGGACGAATGCCATTTCGAATGTTATCTCGGCATCGATCGGTCAATTTGGCCATTGGCGATACAGTCACATGAAATGCAGCATCATTGATTTGGAAATCGCCAGAACGGTCTGTTTGCTGGTCGGCAGCGTTTGAGTTGTCCTTTCCGATTTCTATGGTTGGAAATAACATCTCTAGTTTTGCACCTACCAGGTGCTGTGCGACGGTACCCGTTGGCTTATCGGACCGTAGGCTTGCTTCGGCTAGGATATCATCGACAATGACAGAAATTGGTTTTTGAAGATCAATTTCGACTTTGATTCTCTGCCGGTTAAAGAAATCGACCTGGATTCGCTCGACGAAGAAATTGGCGATTGCATTCGCAGCTTCAAGACGAGCGTCTTCGCAAGTGTCACTGGGTAGGGCAGAGTTGATAATTGTGGCAAGCTCAAGCGCCATCGGGAGTGTGCCGCGTGAGGTCCTGCCGCCCTCTGATGCGAAGGCACGCGTTTCCCCATGCCTGGCTAAAACTGTTTTGATGCATGCTCCACTTAGGCCTCGTACTTGGCTCCCCTTGTCCGATTGCACATAATCGTCGGTGAGCGGAAAACGGTTTTGCAACAGCTCGCTTATGCCTATACCAACCGCCATGACGTTACGGTTGACATTGCCTCGCTTGCTGCGCTTGGATTCGTACCAGAGTTCAATGGCATCCAAGATATCTTTATCGGGCTCGTTCAAGGAGCAATTGGTCATTTCCATTATTGTCCACTCCGTTCCTTGAAGACATAAGCGCGGGTTTGACTGCATTTTTTATAAGCCAAGTGACAACTGGCACGGCAACTGCATCGCCGAATGCGTAGCGAATCTGAGCATCCGAGAAGCCGCTAAACTGACATGAGTCAGCACCTTGGAGACGGGCATATTCAGTTCCAGTCATCCAGCGAACTTCTATCTTTCCGTTTTCGCATATCACGACTGCCTGTCTTGATGAGCCGCCGCGAGCCGTTCTTAGACATCCGGCAATTTCTTCTTCACGGATTTCCCAGCGCACAACGCCTGATCGCGTGCGACGGTAAGCAGTGCGAACAGTTTTTTCTTTGGCATTTAAGAAGCGCTGAAGGCGCTCTGCTTGATGCGGTGCAAGCGAGTCGATAAATGCTTGTACTTGGTTTTTGTTCCACCAACGCTTGTCGCCCTCGGGAATATCTTCAACAACCGTTGCAAGGCCTGTCATGCGAAGTGGGCTCGGCTCGTTTAGGTGAGAGATGTGCGTAATGAGTGAAGGGTCGGAGTGAATCCAGGAGACCTTTTCAGGTCGAAGCGAGGAATCGAGTCGGCTGTTGGGAAGAGGGTTTTTTAATCCGACGACAAACATGCGTGGGCGTGACTGGGGAAGCCAGTGCCGTGCATCGATAAAATAAGCGTCGCATGAATAGCCTAAACGATTAAATTCCTGGCAAACGAGTCTAAAGTCATCACTGTTATTAGACGTGGCAAGGCCGATGACGTTTTCGAGAACAAGTGCCCGCGGGGCACGATCGCTCATTCCTTCGATGGCCTTAATAAAGCCAAAGAACGCACTGGACTCTTTACCAGAGATAAGTCCCTCCCTGTTTCCCGCGAGAGATAAGTTTGTGCAAGGGCTTGACGCCCATGCGATGTCGGCTTGGGGTATTAGGTCGGGGTCGAGCGTGTGGACATCCTGCTCGACTAGATGCTCATCGCCCCAACACTGGCTGTACATGGCGCATTTAGTATGGTCTATGTCATTTGCCCAGATTGTTTTGATTCCGGCTTTTGCCATGCCGGCACGAGCCAAGCCAATGCCTGAAAAAAACTCAAGTGCGGTTAGTTGTGGCGAGAACTGCAGAATGTTGTGCATGTACTGGCTTTCAGATAGTTGTTATTTGGCATCTTATGGTACTTGTTTGTGAGGACATTCGCTTACTTACGGACGAGATTCCCTCGATACCGTGCCATCAATTGACATTTTATTCAGAATGTGAATAGCAGGTGGTGTGGGCGGCGCGGAAGCGGCAGTGCTCGCGCATGCGGCAGATATTGCAGGTGGGGCGGCTCTGGGCGTCGTGGACCTCGCCGTCAAACAGACCGATCACTGCGGTCACACTCTTGGTGGGCATGAGCAGGCTGGTCGGCGTGACGGTAAGCCCGATGAGCCGCGTGGCGTTGAGTGCAGCAACGATTGAGCGCTGGGCCGTAAGCGGGCAGTCGCCGTAGCCGGGACTAAAGCGCCAGTTACCAGCGAGTCCGTGTGCGGCGGCCGCAGCCTTGACTTGCTGGTCCATTTGCTCGACGGCAGCTTCCACATAGGCGGAGCACGCGGCGTCGAGCACGGCTCCCTCTAGGGGTTGCTGGGCTCCCGTGGTGCGCAGACGACGCTCGGCTTCCATGCCGAGGGTGCATGCCATGAGTGCGGCAAAGCGGGCGTCTTTGAGATGTCGATAGATATCGCGACCCCGCAGATCAACGTTGGTGCCGACCAAGCGGATGCAGGGCTCGCCCTGCTCGTCCACGCCCGTGGCATCGACGGCAAACACGCGTCGCACGCCACGGGGTTCAATGTCCAGCTCCAGACGCTCAACGACAAGCTCAATACGCTGCGACAGCTCGGGCTCAATTTGCTGACCGCTGTAGCCCAGATAGCGCAGCATCTCGGCACGATCGACGCGGGGGTGGTGGGCATCATCGATACGATAAAGCGCCGGCGACGCAAGGTCGGCCGGCACTTCGACAGCGGTTGTATCGATGTGCGGTTTTTCCATTACCCCAGGCGCTCCATAATGGTTGCGGCGATTGCAGGACGATTCATAGTGTACAGGTGCAGACCGTCGGCGCCGTGCTCCTTAAGGTCGCAAAGCTGACGGGCGGCATAATCTACACCGGCTGCCTGCAGGCTCTCGGGGTCGTTCTCGTACTTGGCGAGAATCTTGATGACGGGGGAGGGCAGCGACGCGCC
This sequence comes from uncultured Collinsella sp., assembly GCA_959606495.1. Lineage (GTDB taxonomy): Bacteria > Actinomycetota > Coriobacteriia > Coriobacteriales > Coriobacteriaceae > Collinsella. The sequence goes on from CAUHJB010000007.1 coordinate 32,226, forward strand.
GCACATAAAGACCATGCGGCTGATCTGCGACTTGCCCATAAACGGCATGATGCCCGCGGTAATGGGCACGGTGATACCTGCCTTGTTGGCAAGCTCGCGGAAACGGTAGAAGCACTCGTTGTCAAAGAAGAGCTGCGTCACAAAGAAGCTCGCGCCGGCGTCCTGTTTTTGCTTGAGGTATTCGACCGAAGCGTTGAGGTCCTCACAGGCAATGTGGCCCTCGGGGTAGGCCGCGGCGCCCACACAAAAGCCGGCGTCGACAAGCTCGGGGATGAGCTCGCGGGCGTAGGCGTAGTCCGAGGCGGGCTTGTCATCCTCGGTCGCGCCAGCGGGCAGATCACCGCGCAGGGCCAGGATGTTTTCTACGCCGGCGGAGCGGTATTCGTCGATCTTGGCGGCGATATCGGCGTGCGAGCGGCCCACGCAGGTGAGGTGCGCCACCGAGGGCGTATTGAATTCGCTCGTAATCATTTGCGCGATGGGGGCGGTGGTGGCGCCGTTGCCCGAGCCGCCGGCAGAGCAGGTGACCGAGACAAAGCTCGGCGAAAGCTTGCACAGATTGCCTGCCACCTCGCGAGCCGTGTTGAGGGTAAGCTCGCCCTTGGGCGGGAACATCTCAAACGAAACGGGTGCGGTGCCCTGGGATGCTGCCTGCTTAAAAACCTCGTCGACGCGCATATCGTGCTCCTTTAGATACGTAATAGCGTGATGTGTTGTAAGGATTCTACAGCACCACTGTGCCACGGTGGAGTTTCACTCGCTATTTGGGAATACCAATCGAAGATGCTTCGCTATCGGCATTTCCTATAACAACGCAGCTCATTTGGGACGGGGCTTTTCCCATCAACCAGGTACCTGGGGCAGTCTTTTGGACGGGCTTTTGGTTGGTATTGCGAGCGCTGTCTGGTGCGGTTAGAGCGGCCCCGTTTCCCTGAGCCGGCTCGGGCTACGCGGTTGCGTGCTCCGAGGATGGAGGTGCGCCATGATCAAGCGGACGCTCAAGAACCGCGCCGTCGATACGCAGCAGGTATCCGCCGAGCGGGAAGGTTGCTGTAAGCCTAATTGGCCAAGCTGGCGAGCGCGTCGACGAAGGCTTCGTATGATGTGCATTCCAAAAGTCGACGTATGTTGGCGGGTTCGATGAGAGAGCCCGCCACGCGGTCGAATACCGTGTTGAACGACGAGCGCTCCGCCGGGCTAAAGCACAGCATGAGAACGAGGTTGACCTGCGTATCCTGCCATTGGATGGGCTTTTTGGAGATGAGCACGGAAATGCGGGAATGCTTGCCGACGAGTCCCACGGTATGGGGCATGGCAAATGCCCCCATGGCAGTCGAGGACATTTCCTCGCGTTCAAATACCTTGTCGATATAGGACCTATCTGCAAAACCGCTGTCGACCAGGCCGCGCCCCATGTGTTCGATGCAGGCGGCGCGGTCGGAAAGATTGTCCCGAACCTCAAAGAGCGCAGGATCGATGAGCTCGTGCAGCAGGTCTTTGAACGCGGAGCGCTTACGTGCGTCCAAGATGCCCTCGATCTTGCTTCTGAGGTTTGCGATGTCGGTGCTTGAGGGCACGGGGGCGATCTGGAGCGTTGGGACTTGGAGCACGCTCTGGATGGGCGAGATGCAGATGACGAGGTCGTCGGGGCAGTCCGTGAGCTCCGCCTCGTCTGTCGCGATGCGCGTGATCATGAGCTGCTCGCCAAAGCGCCCAGCGAGCTGTTCGACGAGGCGTGGCCCCATATCGTAATAGGAGGGGCAGAAAATGGTTGCCTTTGCCTTGGCGTCAGCTTCGCGCTGGGTGCCGACGGCGCTGCCAAGGTGCAGGGCGATATACGCGATCTCGTCGTCGTTGATCGTGACGCCAAGATCGTTGGTGATGGTCGATGCGAGTGCGACAGCGGCATCGTAGATAAGAGGGCAACCGGTTTTGACGCTTTCGGTAAGCGGGTTGCGCGAGGGCTTTTGGGTGCGCGCCCGGACAAGGAGACCTCGCACATGCAGGCCAAAGCGCACGAGAAAGCCCCGATCAGAAAGGTCGATACCATAGAGTTCATTGAATTGCGCGGTGAGCTTCTCGACGAGCGCCATGCAATCCGTGCCGATAAGCTCCGCAAGGTTGCTTTCGGTTGCCGAGCGGTAGTCGATATCGGTCGAACGCGCCATGATGAGCAGGGTGAGCTCGCGAAGCTCTTCTGCGGGAAACTCAATCGAGAGGGAAGCCCCCAGGGCGTACGCGAGCTCGCAGGCGATGGTGCGGTCCTCCTCCGGTAGGTCCGCGGTATCGCCGGCATCGAGACTTTCGGACCTGCGGATGCGATCGATTGAGATTGCGAGGTGCAGCAGCAGGTCCGAGAGCGCATAGTCGTTGATAAAGCGATGGTGGCGATAGAGCGTGTCGCTCACCAGCTGTTGAACGGACTTGATGTCGATATCGGGAAAGGCCCGTGAGAGCGCGCCGGTACCCATGAAGCCGTTGTTTGTCTCTTGCCGAAGCATGCCCGAGAGGAGCTTGCGCTTGTTGCGCTCCGTTCCGTTGAGGGAGATGCGGTCTCGGTGGGTAACGAGCTCAAGGTCGTTGCGCGCGAGGGTGCGCTTGGCGCGCGCGAGGTCCGTTTTGAGCGTCGACATGCTTACCGACATCTCGTCACATAGGTCCCACAGGTCGATGGGGTCGCCATCGGGCTGCACGATCAGATGGTTGACGATGTAGTCGCTGCGTTCCTTTGAAGAACCGAAGCGCTCTCCGTCGTCCGTCTTGAGGACGTCTGCCGCAAGGTTGCGGTCGATTGTGTAGCCGACAGGCGTTGAGGTGAGGATTCCTGGGCATGAGGTGTTGATCTCGCGCACATAGGTCCTGACGCTTCGCACACTCACATCGAGCGTCTCGGCGAGTGTCGCGGCCGTCTGTGGCGAGTTGCTGACAAGACTGCGGATAAGCTGATGATGTACCGCCCTCACGATAGCTCCTTCTACCTTGATTTCCTGCGTCTCATATTCCGTCAAATTGCAAAGGCGGGCAAGTGAGGACTTGCATGCAGGGGGTGAATCGGGACCGATACGCGCGTTTCACAACGGGTGTGCAAAACGCAAGATGCGTTCTTGCGCGCAACGGGGTAGGGTTGAAGCGTCAAAAGGCAAGGGCCCTTGCAACGACACAAAACAGAAATCACGCGGACAAGCGTGGCAAGAAAGGATACGACCATGTCTAAGCTCAACGTTCTGCTCGTATGCGGCTCGGGTGCAAGCTCTGGCTTTATGGCTGCCAATATGCGCAAGGTGATTAAAGAGCGCGGCCTTGATATCGCAGTGACCGCCCGTAGCGAAAGCGAGATCGAGAATTATATCGACGAGATCGATGCCCTCATGGTCGGTCCGCACCTCGCCTACATCCTCGACGACATCGATGAGTACACGCAGGGCGCCGATGTGAAGGTAATCCTTATGAAGGCGGAGTACTACTCAAAGCTCGACGGCGCCGCCGCGCTCGACGACCTGCTCAGCAATATCGGCTAGGAGGATCGGATGAAAAAGCTGCTCGACTGGATGGAATCCAGCTTCACACCCATGATGAACAAGATCAACCACAACGTTTGGGTGATCACGCTCAAAGACTCTATCAACCAGACCATGCCCCTGATCTTTCTGGGCTCGATCTTCTCGCTGCTGAGCATTCCAGGGTCTGCCTTTGGATGGGAATGGTGGCCGCAGTTTGGCCAGCTCACCAACTGGACCATGGGTCTGATCTCGCTTATGATGGCGTTTCTCATCCCCTTTAACTTTATGGAGAAGAGCCGCCTGCGCAAATCGCGCATCATCGCCGGTATCAGCGGCGTCATCCTCTTTTGCATCTGCATCACGCCGCGCCTGCAGGCCGATGAGGCAATCGGCTTTACCCATAGCGCCTTCGGCGCGGGCGGAATGTTTGCAGCCATCGTCTGCGGCATTATCACGGGCCTGATTCTCAGGGCGTTTGGCAAGTTCTCGTTCTTTAGCGAGGAGTCCTCGCTTCCCGATTTCATCCGCGCCTGGTTTGACCAGATGCTGCCCTTGGGCACCATCGTGCTGCTCGGTTGGATCGTCGTGCTCAACCTCGGGTTTGACCTGTACAACACGGTTCTGATGATCTTCATGCCACTGCAGAACTTCGTCGAGACCTGGTGGGGCTTTGCGCTGTTCAACCTGATCGGAACCATCTTCTACGCCATGGGCATCTCCGCTTGGATCCTCACACCTATCACCACGCCGCTCAGGCTTGCGGGCATCGAGGCCAACATGACTGCGGGTGCCGCCAACGTCTTCACGAGCTCGTTCAACTACTCGTATCTGACGATCGGCGGCGTGGGGTGCACGCTCGGTCTTTCTCTGATGCTCTTCCTCTCGCGCTCCAAGCGTCTCAAGGCGCTCGGTAAAGCCGTCGTGGTCCCGGCATTGTTCAACATCAACGAGCCCACGGTCTTTGGCGCGATCGTCTGGAACCCGATCCTCATGCTCCCCATGTGCATCAACACGGTGCTTGCGAGCCTGATCTCGTTCTTCTTTACCAAGATCGTGCTGTTTGCCCCCGTGCCCAAGATTTTGTTCCAGCTGTGGTATTGCCCGCTTCCCATCAGCACCTGGCTTGCCACCGAGGGCTCCATCCAGGCCGTGCTTCTGTGCGTGCTGATCTTTGTGGTGACGACGCTCGTGTGGTACCCGTTCTTCAAGGTGTACGAGAAGCAGGTTCTTGCCGAGGAGGCCGCCGAGGCCGGCGACAAGGGCGCCCTCGATTCCGCCGAGGCATAAGCGGACGGTATGTATTGTTTTCTGGGCAGGCGCGGCGCGACGCCCTGTCTGCCCTGCTCAAGTAAGGAATGTTACATCATGACTGACGATAAGATCCAGGCGGCAATGTCCATCGTGCTCAACGCCGGCGACGCCCGCCTTGCAAACAAAGACGCGCTCGAGGCTATGGCCCAGTGGGACTTTGCTGCTGCCGAGGACAAGATGAAGCTCGCGCACGAGAAGATCACCGCCGCCCACAAAACGCAGACCGATGCGATCCAGGAGGAGGCCGCCGGCGGGGAGCAGGAGTACTCGCTGCTGTTCACCCACGCCCAGGATCACCTGATGACGGTCAACTCCGAAATCGTGATCACCAAGCAGATCCTCAAGATCTGCAAGAGCCTCGATGCCCGCCTGAGCGCGCTTGAGGGAGGGGAGAGCCATGCATAAGGTTCCCCACACGTTTCCCGAGGGCTTTTTGTGGGGCGGCGCCGTTGCCGCCAACCAGTGCGAGGGCGCATGGGACGTCGACGGCAAGGCTCCGAGCGTGGCGGATATCAACGAGTTTCGCGACGATATCCCCATCGGTGAGAAGCACAACCGCGAGATCACCACGACGTTTATCAAGGAAGCGCTCGAGAGCAAGGACCGCATCTTCCCCAAGCGCGAGGGTATCGATTTTTACCATACCTACCCTGAGGACCTTGAGCTGCTTGCCGATATGGGGCTCAACACCTTTAGGACCTCGATCGCGTGGTCACGCATCTTCCCCAACGGCGACGATGCGGAGCCCAACGAGGAAGGCCTTGCGTTCTACGACCGGCTCTTTGACAAGATGATTGAGCTCGGCATGGAGCCGATGGTCACGCTCTCGCATTACGAGATGCCCATCAACCTCACCCTCTCCTATACGGGCTGGTACTCGCGCGAGACGATCGATTGCTTTGAGCGCTACTGCAAGGTCGTGTTTGACCGATATGCCGGCAAAGTCAAGTACTGGATTCTGGTCAACCAGATCAACCTGATCGAGCATGAGTCCTTTAACCATCTGGGCGTTGCCGAGGACAAGGTCGACGATCTGCCTTCTGCAAAGTACCAGGCGGTCATGAACGAGATGGTTGCATGCGGTCGCGCGACGCGCTATGCCCATGAGCACCATCCCGAGATGCAGATCGGCATGATGCTCTGCGGTGGTCCCTCGTATGCAGCTTCGTGCAAGCCCGAGGACGCGCTCGCGACGCTGCGCTTCAACCAGATGCAGTTCTTCTTCTCGGATGTGCTGCTGCGCGGCGAGGTTCCCGGATCCGCATATCGCTTTTGGGAGGACAACGGCATCAAGGTCCAGATCTCCGACCAGGATATCGAGGACCTGCGCAACACGGCCGATTTCTGCACGTTCTCCTACTACTACGTGCGCGTGGTGAGCAAGGAATCGTTTGAGGACGGTTACGACGCCAAGCGCAACAAGGAGCTGCCGGCGAATCCGTGGGGCTGGTGCATCGACCCCCTCGGTCTGCGCTTTACGCTCAACGCGTACTGGGATCGCTACCGCAAGCCCATCTACATTACCGAGAACGGCGTGGGCTGCTACGACACGCTCGAGGAGGACGGGACCGTTCACGATCCGTATCGTATCGACTTCTATCGTGCGCACCTTGAGCAGGTGCGCGAGGCCATCGCGGACGGAGTCGACGTGCGCGGCTACTACGCTTGGGGCCCCATCGACATCGTGAGCTGCTCGAGCTCCGAGATGTCCAAGCGCTACGGCTTTATCTACGTCGATCGCGATGACTACGGCCACGGTACCGGCAAGCGCGTCCTCAAGGACAGCTACTACTGGGCCAAGCATGTGATCGAGACTAACGGAGCCGACCTGGATTAATTTGGTGGCCCATGCTATTGCGGCGCCGCGGCTGTCACGAGATCGGTATCTGGAAAGACGGTGTCTGCCTGTAGCGGCAAACGGGTTCGCATAGGGCGCTGTTGATCATGGCCCCGTCGGGAGTGTTCCCGGCGGGGCCATTTTAGCTACCTCGACCGTCAGTCAGGCAAAACGCTAGCGCTGGCAGCCGAGGCAGCTAAAATAGCCCCGTCCCTAATTGACTACCCTTAAACCATGGGGAGAGGTCTGCAATTTATGCAGTTGATTGGCTGTTGAGGGTGGCAATGCCGCCTCGATAGGGTAACCTCATTGATTGGTTTCGCGACAGCAACATAACGGTAATGTCGCGGAAACACGACGAGTCTAAGCTATGACTCGTTCGTTAGTAATCAACACCGCTTCTCACGCGGTGCCGATACGAAGGGAGTTCCGTATGGCCGAACTTACTGACCGCTTCGGGACCATGGTGTTCTCTGAGGAAGTCATGAAGGACTACCTCCCCAAGGACATTTGGAAGCGCCTTGCTGCAACCCTCGAGGACGGTGAACCCCTCGACCTGGATGTGGCCAACGCCGTCGCTCACGCCATGAAGGTATGGGCCATCTCCAAGGGCGCCACGCACTACGCGCACTGGTTCCAGCCGCTTTCGGGCATCACTTCCGAGAAGCACGACAGCTTCCTCGAGCCTAACCACGACGGCACCGCCATCACCAAGTTTACGGGCAAGAACCTCATCCAGGGCGAGCCGGACGCCTCCAGCTTCCCCAACGGCGGCCTTCGCGCCACCTTCGAGGCCCGTGGCTACACCGCCTGGGATCCCACTAGCCCTGCCTTTATCAAGGACGATGTCCTGTGCATCCCCACGGCTTTCTGCTCCTACACGGGTGAGGCCCTGGACAAGAAGACCCCGCTGCTGCGCTCCATGACCGCGCTCTCGCGTGAGTCCAAGCGCGTTTTGGCGCTGTTCGGCAAGACGCCAAAGAAGGTCGTTCCTTCCGTGGGCGACGAGCAGGAGTACTTCCTGATCAAGAAGGACGCCTACCGCAAGCGCAAGGACCTGGTCATCACCGGCCGCACGCTCTTTGGCGCCGCTCCCTGCAAGGGCCAGGAGCTCGAGGAACACTACTTTGGCGCAATCCGTCCCACCGTCTCGTCCTATATGAAGGACCTGGACAACGAGCTGTGGGCGCTCGGCATTCCCGCCAAGACCAAGCACAACGAGGTTGCTCCCTGCCAGCATGAGCTCGCACCCGTCTATGGCGAGGTCAACGAGGCCATCGACCAGAACCTGGTCATGATGGAGAAGATGAAGCTTATCGCTTCCCGCCATGACCTGGTCTGCCTGCTGCACGAGAAGCCGTTCGAGGGCATCAATGGTTCGGGCAAGCACAACAACTGGTCGCTTGGCACCGAGTCCGAGAACCTGCTCGATCCGGGCGACACCCCGCTCGACAACCTGCAGTTCATCGTCTTCCTCACCGCGGTGATCGAGGCCGTCGATAACTATCAGGAGCTCCTGCGCGCTTCCGTCGCCTCGGCCGGCAACGACCATCGTCTGGGCGCCAACGAGGCTCCTCCGGCGATTATGTCCATCTTCCTGGGCGATCAGCTTACCGAGGTCGTCGAGAAGATTATCGATGGCAAGGCTTCCGTCCATGCCACGCGCGGCGTGCTCGACCTGGGTGCCGATACCCTGCCCAAGCTGATGCAGGACAACACCGATCGCAACCGCACCTCCCCGTTTGCCTTCACCGGCAACAAGTTCGAGTTCCGTGCCTGCGGCTCCGAGCAGAACGTCTCCGACTCCAACCTGGTGCTCGATGCCGCCGTGGCCAAGTCGCTCAAGTCCTTCGCCGACGCGCTTGAGGGTACGCCCGAGGATGAGTTCCAGGACGCTGCGCTCGAGTACTGCAAGAAGGTCCTGACCGACCACCAGCGCATTCTCTTTTCCGGCGATGGCTACTCCGACGAGTGGCCCGTTGAGGCCGAGAAGCGCGGCCTTGCCAACAACAAGACCACGGCCGACGCCCTGCCCGCCTTTGTTTCCGATAAGGCCATCGCGCTCTTTGAGGAGACGGGCGTCCTGACCAAGGCCGAGGCCCAGTGCCGCTACGACTGCAAGCTCGAGAAGTACAACAAGCTCATGAACATCGAGGCCACCACGATGGTTCGCGAGGCGCGTCGTACCTATCGCCCGGTCATTACCGCCTATGCCACCAAGGTCGCTAAGGGCCTTGAGACTATTCGTGCCGCTGGTGCGGAGGCCGCCATGCAGTGCGAGCAGAACACGCTCAACAAGCTCTGCAACGGTATCACCACCATCAACGACTCCATCAAGGCGCTCGACGCCGTGCATCAGAAGGCCGAAGCCCTCGATGGTCAGGAGCAGGCCAACGTGTATGCACACGAGGTCGTTCCCGCTATGGATACGCTGCGCGCCGCCGTGGATGCCATGGAGGAGATCGTGGCCGCCGACTACTGGCCGGTCCCGACCTACGATGACATTCTGTTCTACGTGTAGAACGTAACCGACATATCGTCACGGTATTGAGCCGGGGTCCGCATCGCGTGGGCCCCGGCTTTTTGTTTGCGAAGGACGCTTTGGAGTCCGTTTTGCCGCCGATACGCCGGGATCCGCACCTGTCGGGTTCGAATCCCGGCATATCGGCAGTAAAAAGCCCGTCACCGCGAGGGCAACGGGCTTCTCAGATTCTGTGGTGCCCCATTTGCAAAGATAGTCGAACCCAGGTACTGGCGCTCGGGCGCTCTGTGTTCATCAGGTTTTCTCGGGCCGCCTAAAATAGCAACTACTGAAAAAGGGGAGGCCCCGCGAGGAGCCTCCCCTTTCCTTTTTGGCTATCCAACCACCAGCACTTGGCCGGGGTAGATCACGTTCGGGTTCGCCAGCCCGTTCGCCTTGGCCAGCGTCCGGTAGTCCGTGCCGTACTTGGCGGCGATGCCCGATAGCGTGTCGCCGCTCTTGACCGTGTAGGTCTTCTTGGACGACGCCCCGAGGCGGTCGTTGACTACGCCCTGCACCTCCGCGTAGCGGCCGCCGAGCACGCGCTTGCGAAGCTCGCCGCTGCCGAGCTGCCCACGGATTACCGCGTCGGCCAGCTCCGTGGCGCTCGTCTTCAGGACGTAGTTCACCAACTCCTGCACCTCGTCGTAGCGACCGCCGAGCGCCTTCTTGCGCGCGTCTCCGTTGCCGTAGGTGCCGTCCATGACGCGGGCGGCCAGCTCGAGCGCCGTCTCCTGCGGCTGCGGGACCGTCCCGCTCGGCTTGGCATCGGGCACGGGCAGGCCCTTGGGGTTCGCCACCCTGTCCCAGCCGTCCGCATCGAGGTGCGCGATGTCGAGGTCGAGCGGCCCGTCGTATCCGTCAAGGCGGCCGTTGGAGCTGTACTGGTGGAGCGCGCACTCGTCCCACGCTCCGAAGCCGCCGGAGGGCAGCCACGGGGTCGCCTGGTATGCCGTGCGCTCCGTGTTCGCGTACTGGGCGACCCACAGCGGGTGGTCCTTGGCCACGGCGCTCCAGTCGTCCTCGGTGCAGACGCTGCGGCTCATGTAGACAGCGCATCGGATGCCAGTCAGCTCGTGGACGCGGTCGAGGAACTTCTTGGCACCGGCGGCCCCGTGGACCATGCCGTACATCTCGTAATCGAGCGCGGGCACGCCGTTGCCGAAGTAGTTCTTGGTCTGTGAGACGAAGAACTCGGCCTGCTTCACCGGGTCTTCGCCGTTCAGGAAGTGGTAGAAGCCCCACTTCTTCCCGAGCGCCTTGGCCTTCTGGACGAAGCCGTCGCAGGTGTCGTGGACGATTCCGGTGCCCTCGGTCGCCTTGCAGATCATGAAGCCGAACGGGACCTTGTCGAGGTCGATGCCCCTCTGGTAGTTGCTGATGTCGATGCCCTGCACCGTCAATCACTCCCTATAGCGATGAAGTACGCCCACGATACGCTGGCGAACTCGTCTATGTTCAGATTCACTTGTCCCTCGTCTGGGTCGCGGACGTCGGCCGTGCTGCCGTTCCATCCGCATATGAGCACGATGTGGCCACCGTAGGCCCTCCCGCCGTCGTGGAGCTGGCCGGTCATGGAGCCGAACACCATCCAGCCGCGCTCCGCATACCCGAGCGCCTCCTGCTGGTCGTAGAGCAGGCCCGTGCTCGACAGGCTCCCGTCGTTCGCGCGCATCCACGCGCAGAACTTCTGCATGTCGTTCAGGCCGTCCGTGGTGCACGTGTCGCCGACGGTCAGCGCGAGCCGCAGCGGCGTCCACTCCTCGCCGGTGAGACGGGTGTACGCCATGGCCGCGCTGGTGAGGCCGCAGCCGCTCGTTGCGATGTCGTCCCCCGCATAGGGGAGAGCGCCCCAGCGCTCGTCCGTCTGGAGGTAGGTCGGGACCTGCGCTGGGGTGTCCTTGTCGTAGACGGTCGGTATCGCCTTCCCGGCCGTCCGCACCTGCGGCATCCCCAGCTCGAGAGAGAGGAAGACGAGCACGGATGCCGCGAGTAGCGCTAGCGCCGCATCGCAAACGGCGAGGTACCCTCCTCGACCTCCGGGACTCCGGCGATTGAGGTGAGTACCGATACCACTGCGGTGCACGCGGCCACGGCCGCGATCTGGCCCCAGTCGAGCGACGTGATGGCCACGGCGGTCGAGCCGATGAGCGTCACGGCCGTCTGGGCCGCCGTCTTCACGGCGCGGACTCCTGCGGCGATGAGCCAGCGCTTGAGCGCGTCCTTGTTCATAGTTGCTCCTAACCATTGTGGTTCTCGGGATGCGTGTACTCGGGGATGCTGCCGTGTATGTCCATGGTGTTCGCGTGCGCCCTGATCGTCTCGATGTACGTGTCACCGTGGAGGAGGGCGTAGTTGTCGGCGCGCTTGTTGAGCGTGTCCAGCTCCATGGCCGTGATGTAGCCCCGGGCCTCTGCCTCCTCGTAGCTGCGCACGATGGAGGCCTTCAGTTGCGAGCGCTGCGCGGATATGACGGCCGAGTACTCCTTGCGGATGTCCTTCAGCTGCCTGCCGAGGAACCCGGCGAGGCCCGTCACCACCGCGAGCGTCAGTCCGCTGATAACGGTGGAGAGCATTAGGCCTCCTCGTCCAGCATCTTCTGAACCTTCTCGCGCCAAAGCTCCGGCACCTCGTCGACGGTGCGCTTTCCGGCCTTGACTTGGCGGTAGTAGATCTTCGCCATTGCTACTCACCTCCCTTGATGGTCGCCACGAGGTCGCCGAGTTCGGCCAGTGCGGCCTCCTGGTCCTCGATTGCCGATTGCTGCTCCGCGACCATGTCGCCGAGCTCCGCGATGGCGTCGCCGCTGTCGCTGGCGCTCTGCTCGGTCTCGTCGACTCGCTCGTCGAGGGTCATGCCGTCGCGCACGGCCTGCTCCCAGAGCTGGTCGAACGCCTCGGTGGCCTCGTCCTTCGAGATGGCGGCGAGGACGTACTGCTCGTCAGCCTGCCACTCCACGGTGGCTTCTCCGGCAGGGTCGATCTGCTCGCGCGTCACCTTCTGGATATTGCGGCGCAGTCTGATGTCCGCGAAGCCGTCCGGGCGCTCGTGGTAGTCCACGGCCTGAAGCTCCGCCGTCGAATAAACTCTCATCGAGTCTCCTCTCGGTCTCGGCAAGGCTCACGACGTCCTTGCACCGTGCGAATGTATCCTCGGCGTGATATTTCTCGATAACTCCCTTGCTGCAGCTGTGTTTCAGGTAGCCGTAGTAGCTGATGCAGCGCCGGGCCAGCGGCAGCGGTATGACCTCCGACCGCCCGGCGAGCATGAAGGCACGTCTGGCGCGCAGGAAGATGCCCGGCCGGATGGTTGTCTTGTACGTGTAGAAGACGAAGCCGACCATATCCAGCGGCTCCTTGTCCACGGCGCACACCTTCCACGGCTTCAGCTCGACGTGCAGCTCGTCCCTCACGAACTTGGACAGGCGGCGCGCGGCCATCTTGAGGTCGCGCTTGTCGTGGCCCATGAGCAGGATGTCGTCCATGTAGAACAGCACGTGGTCCACGAGGCGCTTGTCCGTCACCACGCCCGTGCGCCTGTTCACGCGCGTCTTGCGCAGGCGCTCCTGCGCGTAGTGGTATGCGCGCGAGGCGTAGTAGTTGGCCAGGTATTGGCTTAGGAACGAGCCGATGTTCAGGCCGTGCGGGAACTGGTCGAGGAGGACGCCGACGAGGTAGAGCAGGGCCTCGTTCTTCACGTCGCGCGCGAGCATGGCGCGCAGCACGTCTTGGTCGATGCTCGGGTAGAACTTGCGGATGTCCAGCTTTATGAAGTACCTGGCCCTCGGCTCGCGTATCCACTTCTCGATGGCGTGCTTGGCGAATATCTGCCCGCGCCCCGGTATGGAGGCCGTCTGGTAGTCGCCTATCTTGGCCATGAGCATCTCGGCCAGACCGTTCACCGCGATGTAGTCGAAGCACTGGTGCTTCGGCGTCTCGCGCCCGATGATGCGGTGCTTGCCGTTGATCGGCTCGATTCGGTTGAAGTATTGGATGGGTGCGACCGTGACGCGCCGCTCGCGTATCTCGGCGGCGAGGGAGCGCGCCAGCTCCTCCTCGCCTCCGTATTCGTCCAGAAGCGCCTGCACTTCCCTGCGCCCGCTCTTGCCTCGCAGGAAGTCGCGGACAGCGGCGAGGCAGAAGCCCTCGTCCTCGATGTCCACGCGCTTGCAGTAACGCCTCATTGTGTCCTATCTGGTTTTGGCGTTCTTCGCCGCTGGGCTACCAAACGCCGTGGGGTTGATATTTTCGTCAGTTGACGGGGCATGCCCGCTCGAAGCGGGTGGACTCGACGAGCGTGTTCCGCGTTTGACCAGATTTCCGACCGCCATAGTTCCACCTGTAGTTGCCGAGCCTGTTGTTCGAATTGCCGTAGAAGGCACCGTACATAGACCCATTCCTGAGATTGCCGAAGCACTGCAGAAGGCCGAGAACCAAGCGGCTACCGCCGAGAACCCCCAAGGGGCCTGGGAGGGGTGAGGAGGGGGCGCTGCCCCCTCGCTTGCGCTTCACCCCCGCACCATGGCTAGGCCATGGTGACCCCCAGGCCAGATAGCCGACCGCCAAAGTACCACCAGTAGCCGCCGAGCCCGCAGTCCGAATTGCCGAAGAAGGCACCGTACACAGACCCACCCCAGAGAGCGCCGAAGCACCGCAGCTCTCGCAGGCCGGGGGATGAGATCGGATCGGAATATATAGCGTCGCAGGTGCCCGTCGTGGAGGTTCCCTTGGAACCGGTGGGCACGAGGAGGCCGGGGCACTTCGCGGACTCCTGCCAGTCCTCGTTGTACATCCACTGGCCGTTGGTCTTGCTGTCGCGCGCTGGCAGCTCGAGGTCGAGCTTGACGTGGTTGGCGTCGAGCGCCGAGGAGTACTTGCGCGAATCGAAGCACTTGTACAGCTCGCAGTGGCCCTCGTCGGCCGACGTCTTGACCTGATTCACGATCACGTCACACAGCGGCTCGTACGCTCCGCAGAGCACCTCGATGCCCTGGATGCGGTACGGCTGGCGCTGCTTGGGCTTGCCAGCGATGGGGTATCCGTCCGTGCCCAGCAGGTTGTCGCACGTTCCGGTCTTCCATGGCATGGCGCTCACGTAATCGTCGACGGCCGTGGTGAACGGTGCGCCGTCGACGTAGACCGCGCAGCGGTCGCTCATCGTCTCGATCTTGGTGACGGTGCGGTAGGCGAACGTGGACTGGCCTGCGGTCGCTCCTCGGTCGCTGTTCGGTCCGCAGTTCAGCGTGGAGCCGACGAGGAAGTAGTCGGCCGCCGCCTTCGGCAGCAGCACGCGGTTCACGCCGGTCTCGGCCTCGAGGACCTTGTACTGGTTCGCGTAGTCGGTGCAGCCGCCGAGGCTCTGCAGGTCCTGCGTGGCGTACTTGATCATGAGCATGAGCTGGAGGTAGAAGTTGTCCGCCACGGTGCGGCCCGTGTAGCCCGCGCCCTTCTTCTTGCTGTAGCTGATTCCGGTGTTGTGCGAGCCGAACTGGAACGTGTGGACCTTGCCGGAATAGCTGTGGGGGACGTTGTTGGAATCGCACCACGCGAGGTAGGGCGAGAAGACGAGGAGCGGTCGCTCGGTGCCGTCGGCGTACTTCTGGCCCGGCAGCGGCCTCATGCCCTCGTACTTGGTGTCGGAGTAGAGCAGGCGCTTGTATCCGTTGCTGCGTGTGATGCTGTAGTAGCCGGGGCAGGCCATGACCCAGACGTCGCCGTTGGAGCCGTCGGCCCTGAAGCGGCCGTCGCCCTTCATCGCCGTGCAGTGGAATTTGCCGCTGTCGTCGACCGTGCCGTTGACGGTGAAGTACTCGAAAGCGTTGAGCTTGGAGTAGTCGTCGCGGCCCGCCGTGGTGTTGGTGGCGGGCTGGCACACGAGGCCGACGTTGTCGCGCGTCTTGATGCCCTTTGGGTCATTCGAGTAGGTGTACTCGGGGATGTCAACGCCGTACACCTTGCCGTCACGGCGCAGGCTGAACCACTCGCCGAGGTTGTCGTACTCGCCCTTGGTGCCGTCGTAGTGCGGCGCGACGGCCACGGGGTTCGCCGAGGCCTTGTGCACCTTGGTGATGAGGTCGACGGTGTCGCCGAACGTCATGACCTTGTTTACCTGTACTGCCATTATTTCTCCTTTACTGGCCGAAAACCTTGCCGAAGGCGTAGTCGTAGTCCTCCTGGGTGAGGCCGTCGAGGACCGTGTCGGTGCCGATTGCCGGGGCGATGATGGACTCGAACGCCTCGTCGATTTCCGCGTGCGTGGCGAAGACCACTCCGGCGCTCGCCATCGCGGCGATCTTCTCCTTCGCGTCGTCTGTCAGGTCGTCGTAGCCGACCTTGAGCGACGCGAGCGCGGCCACGCAGCGGTCTGCCGCGGCGTCAGCCCGTCCGCGCGCGTTGATAACCTCGTCCATGATTGCCTGCCACTCGGACGCGCGCATATCCTCGGCGTTGCCGTAGGTGACGCGCTGCGCCTCGAGCGCGTTGATGAGGTGGTCGATCTCGGGGATGTAGTCGCCGCCCGTGGCCTCGATGGCCACCGAGGGGACGACCCTGATGGCGATGTTGCCCGTTGATGCCGACCAGTCGCCCGAGCTGATGCGGATGTACGAGGTCGGGATGTCGCCTGCCGCCTGCGTGAGCTTGGCGGGGACGGTGTACTGCACGATTCCGTCGGGCGCGGAGAGCACTGCGACGTTCTCGCCGTCGATGACCTTACCGCCGTCCGGGCGCAGCGCGTAGAAGCGCACGGTCATGCCCGTGAGGTCGAGCACCGCGCCTCCCTGCCGCAGGTTGACGTTGAACACGTACGCCTCGGCGTCCTGCTGCCGAAGCGTGATGGGGTTGTCGAGCGTCGAGAAGCGGTTGGTGCCCTTCTCGATGTCGAGCGTGAGGTCTATGAGCATCTAGACCGCCTTCCCGAGCACTACTGCTCCTTGCTTGAACACGAGCACCAGCACGCGGTCCCCGGCCTTCACCTCGGCCAGGCACGTGCAGGTGGTCGATATGGATGGGTTGAGCCGCACGTCGGCGGTCCCGTCTTGGTTGACTGCTGCGACGGTGCCCCACGTGTGGGACTCCTTGGCACCGCTGCCGCCGAAAAGCAGCTCGTACAGCTCGTGGCCGCTTACCATGACCCTCCCTCCGTCTCGGTGACGAAGCCGGAGCGGATGAAGCGGCGGGCCTTGCCCGTCACCGCGCAGTGGCCGCCGACCTCTATCTCCTGCTCCGTTATCGCACCGCGCCAATTTAGCCCGGCGGTGAGATAGTCGATGCCGACCGCGTCGTTGGGCAGCAGGGGCACCCACGGGTGGCCCCACTCGACGTACTCGATGGACGAGGAGTTGTCCATGAGTTTCGTCTTGGCCTTGGCCTTGAGGGCCTCGAGGCGATCCTCCTTGGTAGCGCCCGTGAGCTCCGTCACCTGGTCGACGAGCGGGACCTCGTAGCCCCTGTACGGGATGGACGCGCGGGAGTTGGGGTCGGTGTTCCGGCACACGGCCCAGAGGCTCTCCTCCTCCGTCTCGTAGGTCAGGTACACGGCGTTCGGTATGTCGTCCGCGTTGTCCGATCTGGATACCTCGGGGAGCATGATGGAGTCTTCGCCGTCGTTGAACGTGCGCACCGGCTTGCGCGCCTGCGGCTCGACGTACGGGACCATCTGGATGACGCCGTAGGCATCCGGGTAGGCCGATGCGAACTCGGCCATGGCGAGGAGGTCGTTGGCTATCGTCAGCCAGCTGTCGTCCGGCCCGTACACCACGTCCCTCGGCAGGACGTAGTCGCAGCGCGGCTCGTTCGTCCGGAGGCCGAGGCGCTTGAAGATGCCGTCGGCGTGCGCGACCGCGTTGGTGCCAGCCTTCACCGTGTAGTAGCGGCCGTACTTCCCCTTGACCGCGAGGCGCAGCGTCGATTCGAGGTCGACGCTGCCGGATACCAGCGGCCCGTTATATTTCGGCGTGCCGATGCTGCAGAAGTACGTCCCGAGGGCGAACGTCCCCGCCTCGCCGCGTTCGTCCTCCATCTGGTAGTACACGCGCACGAGGTCGTGCTCGTCGGGTATGGCGCTGCCGGAGAAGTCGAGCGTGCCCTGGGAGCGGAGCTGCGACAGTGCGGAGTGCGTGAGCCGACCGCCGGTGAACATGCCGTAGTCCTCGGCCTCGACGAGGCTGGGCCACGTGACACGGCGGTAGATGTAAGACTCGCGCCGGAAACCTGTCCAGATCACAGGGCCTCACCGTCCACCCTCGTCAGCGAGAGGCTGATGTCGGCGTGCGTCGTGGGCATGCACAGGTCGCGGTTCACGTTCACGTCGGCGGCGACGTGGAACACGTCACCGGCCACGCTCTTGAATATGGCGCGCGGGTAGAGGATGAGGTCCTCGAAGGCGCGCACCTCCTCCTCGCCTATGACGTGCGCGGTCAGGGGGCGGGTGTCGCTGACTCCCCCTGCGTCGTAGAGCACCGGGTAGGCCCTGCCCGCGTAGCGCACGAGCGTGCGGTTGGCGCGCTCGAGGTTGCGCTGCTCGGTAGGGTCGAACTGCGCGCGGGCCATGAGGCCGTCGCCGTAGTAGACGAAGCAGTAGGGCGTCTTGATGCTGCCCGGGTGCTCCGTCGCCCTCGATGCGCCCGATGCCGCGTATGCCGCGACGCGGTAGCTGTACTCCGTGTTCAGCGGCGCGTAGCGGTCGACCACCGACGAGCCGTCGGACAGGTCGGAGGCGATCAGCTTCTCACCGTCGCGCGTGATGCGCCAGATGCTCAGGCTCTCGACGTCCTGCCCATCGTCGTTGTTGTCGACGATGCACTCCAGCTCGGCGTATCCGCGCTCGATGTCGGCCTCGATGCGGAGGGAGGCTCGGCGCGGCAGCTCGAACTCCACGCGGAATGGCATGGAGGCCGTCGACTGCAGGCCGCTCGTGCTTCGGGCCGTGGCCACGATTCGGTACTCGCCGCCGTCCTCCGGCATCCACTCGTCCTTGGTGACGCTCGTGGCCGTGGAGGTGCCGAGCGCCTCCTCGTAGAGCACGTTGCCGCCCATATCGGTAATGGCTACGGCCATGGCCGCGAGCGCGCCGGATGCGTCGACGTACTGCACGCTCACTCCGACCGGCACGTTGCGCACGGTCTGGCCGGGCGCGTCGAAGGCGAGCTGCGGGGGCTGCCGGACGTGGAACGAGCTGTTGCCGGACCATGGGCCGAAGTCGGCGTGCACGCCCTTGGTGCGCACACGCCAGTAGACGGTGGAGTTGAGGGGGAAGTTCGGCACGCTCGCGCTCTGGGCGGTCGCGGCCGTGACGGTCTTCCATGAGGCCCCGTCCGTGGAGTACTGGACCTCGGCGGCGCTCTGCGCGGAGCCGTCGATGGGGTTGTGGTGCCACGTGAACGTGACCCTTCCCTGCGAGACGAGCAGCACCTCGCCGCTCGTCGGCGTGAGGAGCGTCGGTGCCGCCGGGGCGCAGATTGTGACGATGGCCTCGGATGGCTCGGACCACGCGGAGACGAGGCTGCCGCGCATGTTGCGCGCGCGGTAGTAGAACGTGCCTCCTCCGGGGTTGTCGCCGAACGACAGCGCCTTGCCGGTCACCGTGGCAATGGTCGTCCAGTCCTTGCGGTCGCGCGAGCGCTGAATCTCGGTGGCGCTCGCGGTGCGCGACAGGTTCGGGATGGTCAGCTCGACGGAGGTGTCCCCCGTGCGTTGGCCGCTCGGCTTGAACGGCGCGGACGGCGTGTTGTATGTGAAGCCGGTCATGACGCGCTCGGAGTAGCCGCTCTCGTTGTACGCGCGGACCAGATAGAGGTAGTAGTGGTCGGCCGAGCATGTCGGGTCTGTGTAGGAGGTCGCGGAGCCGCTCACGTGGGCGATCTGGACGGGGCCGCCCCCGTCCGTGCTGCGCTCGATGCGCACCTCGGAGTAGGAGGCCTCGTCCGTGGCGTGGTTGGCCCACGTTATGAGGTTCTTCTCGTCGTTCAGGCGCTCGACCTTGGCACCGCTGGGTGCTGCGGGCTTCTCGGGCGGGTTGCGCAGCGTCTCGGTGTAGGAGTGGCCACCGGCGTTTCCGGCCGTGTTGTATGCGCCGATTCGGTAGCGGTACGTGTGGTTCGGGCGCACCGTCTCGTCGCTGTACTCCGTCTTGTCTCCGCCCGGCTTGGCGATGTTCACCCACTCGCCGCCGTCGGTCTGGCGGTCGACGTAGATGCCGTCGTACGGTCGGGCGGCCGTGGTGTTGCGCGTCCACGTGATGACGTTCAGGGTCTGGGACTTGCGCACGGCCTTGGCGTTGCTCGGCGTCTGGGGAGTCCAGACCGGGGCCGAGGGCCTGAAGGTGTCCCTGCACGTCGACTTGCGGAAGGTGCCGGAGTAGCTCGTGTACCACGCCGAGCACTCGCGCGTGACGGGGTCTCCGTAGTTGACCCAGCCGACGTCGAGCCAGCCGGAATCGCCGTACCAGCCGGGGCCGTACATGCGGTACTGGCCGCCCCACGAGCGGTTGAGGATGGTGCCCTGCATGTCGCCGCACTTGACGTAGGAGCTGTACTTGACCTGCACGTAGCAGGAGTTCTCGCCGTACTCCTTGATCCTCCACTCGATATATGTGTTCCAGGCGGTCTGGCCCGTAGGCCAGACCTCGTTGCCCCATGCCATTTACATCCCTGCCTTCGCCTTGCGGACGGTCTGGAAGAAGTCGTTGAGTGTCATGAACTCGCTTATCGAGGAGGCGTCGATCTTGACGTCGCCCAGCGAGTAGTAGTTGTTGACCACGGTGGTCTTGGTGCCGCCGGTGCCCGTGTAAGCCACGTTGCCGTCGAGCTGCGCCGTGGCCATGAGGCGCTTGGCGCTGTCCCTCACGTCGGCGCGGGCCTCGAGCATGCCGTGGGCGAAGTTCTCGCCGAGGTGGCGTCCCGAGGTCTCGCCGCCCTTCTCGGCACCGGACCAGGGGCCGTCCTCCGGCACGGAGAAGCCCATGACGCTCTTGGCCGCATTGACCAGCGACGTGGCGAAGCTGCGGACGGAGTTCCACGCGGAGCCGATGCCGCTGGCGAACTGCTGGCCGAGGTGCGAGCCGCTCGTATAGGCGCTCCACCCGCTCGCGCCGGACGAGGCGCTGCTGGCGAGCGACGAGCCGCTCGACCTAGAGGCACCGGCCGCCGCGCCGACGCCCCGTGCGTAGTTCGAACCGGCGGAGCTGCCCGTGCCGCCGAGGTCGCCGGGGGAGGAGGAGACGCCCGACCTTGCGTTGCTGGCCAGCGAGCGCGCGTTGGCGTTCGCGCTGCCGGACGCGGAGCCGATTCCGCTGGAGAACAGCGCACCAGCGGACTTGCCCGTGCTGGATGCGTCGCCGGGAGCCGGGGCGATTCCGCCGGACAGGGCCGCGCGCAGTCCTGCGGCGTTGCTCGATGTCTGCGGCGTGTTGTCGGCGATGCCCTGGGCGAAGCCCGCTCCGGCGGAGCTGCCCGTCGCGGATGCGTCGGCGGTGGCGGTGGAGATGCCGCTCGCCAGCGCTGCGGCCAGCGCCGCCGCGTTGCCCTCGGTCGGCGCGCCTCCGGTCGTGATGCCGCTGGCGAACAGCGCGCCCGCGAGGGTTCCCGCGTCGGAGCCGCCCTGCTTGGCCTCGTCGAGGCCGCCCACGGCCTCCCTGGCCTTTGTCGCCGCCACGTCGTAGGTGTCGCCCTGGGCGAGCGCGTTGGCGAAGGCCGTCACGGCGGCGTCTCCGGCGATGCCGTAGTCGTCGCAGTTGCGCTTGAACTCCTCGAGCGTGGAGCCGGTGACCTGCTGGGCCGCGCCGATGGCTCCCTGTGCGCCCGCGCTTAGGCCGCTGGCCCAGTTGTCGGCCGCCGCCTGTCCCTGCGTCTTGCACTTCACGCCCATGTCGCCGAGGGCCTTGATGATGCTCCCGGTGGTGCCGTCCCACGAAGCAGCCAGCTTGATCAGCTGCTCGTCGCTTAGGCTCTGGAAGTCCTCGACGCTGATTCCGGCGCTCTGGAGGTCGTCGCAGAACTGGCCGAGGTCTTTCCCGAGGCCGACGAACGCGGAGGAGACGGCCGGTGACGCCGCCGCGAGGTCCTTCACGCTCGCGGTGGCCCCGTCTGCCACGGCCACGGATGCGCCGAGGCTCTCCGTGACGGTGTCGATGGAGTTGTTCACCGCGCCGAGCGCGGCCTTGGCCTCGTCGAGTGCCTTGCCCTGCTTCGTGTAGCTGACGGTCAGCTCGGCCTGCTCGCGCGTCATCTGCGGGTTGTTCTTCATGCAGCGGTTGAGCTCGTCGTTGTAGTCCTTCTGGGCCACGGCGAGCGTCTGGATGTCCTGCGCCTGCTGCTCATAGAGGGCCGTGAGGTTCGACTGCTGCGCGTCCACCCTGATCTGCTCGAGCTTCTTCTCGACATACTCGCCGAGCGCGCCTGTGACGTCGCTGATGGCTCCGTGCTCGTCGGCGAGCTTGCCGTTCGCCTGGTCGACGACGCTTATCTGCGTGCCGCACATCGAGTTGACCGTCTCGACCGCAGCGCGCAGGCGGCCCTGTGCCTCGGTGCTTAGGTCGCTC
Source organism: uncultured Collinsella sp. (assembly GCA_959606495.1). Classification (GTDB taxonomy): domain Bacteria; phylum Actinomycetota; class Coriobacteriia; order Coriobacteriales; family Coriobacteriaceae; genus Collinsella. The sequence continues at coordinate 53,932 of CAUHJB010000007.1, forward strand.
TTGTTCGCGTACTCCCTGATGGTGTCGTATGCGGCCGTGAGCTGTGCCGATTGCGCGGAGGCCGATGTGTTCGTGTCCTTGAGCGTGGTGGCGAGCTGCGCCTGGCTCTCGAGCATCTTGTCGATGTCGGCCTTGGCGCTGCCCGTGGAGCCCGTGAGGACGTCGAAGGCTCCGGCCTCCTCCTTGACCTCGTTCTTAGCGCCAGCGGCGGCGGCCTCCAGCTCGGTGGTCGATGCCTTCAGGTTGTCGGCGTGCTTCTTGGCGTCCTCCATGCTCTGGACGAAGGCCGTGATGCCAGCGATAACGAGCGCAGGGCCGACGGCGGCGAGGGCCAGCTTGGCCACGTCTGCCGCCTTCGATAGCGTCATGAGGCCTGCGGCTTGCGCCTTGGTGGCAGCCTCGGTCGTCTTTGCCGCTGCGGCCTCCTGCTTGTATCCGTTCACCAGCCCGTTCGACTGGTTCATGGCGTTTCGCTTCTCGACGACTTCCTTCTTGAGGCTCTCGACGAGCTCGGCGTTGGCCTTGCTGCCCTTCTGCTGCTCGTTCGATAGCTTGCGGACGACCGTGTTGTACTTGGACGTGTCGCTGTTGGCGTTGCGCACGGCCTCGACGTACTTCTCGACGCCGCCAGCCGCCTTGGCCGCCGGGTTCTTCTCGAGGGCCTTGCTCAACTTCTCGTTGCTGCTGTAGGTCTTTAGAGCCGAGGCGTTCGTGGTGGTCAGCGCGTCGGCGTAGACGCCCCACTCCTGCTTGGCCTTGCCCACTGCCGTGACGGTGTTGCCCACGGTCTTGACGATTCGACCCGTGGTGGTGAGGAACGGCGAGGCGGCTGCGGCCACGGCGGCGAGCGCGATGATATTGCGCTGCGCGCCCTCGTCCATGTCGGCGAAGCCCTGCGTCACGTTCTCGACGGCCTCGAAGAGCGGCTCGGCCGCGTCGACGGCGTCGGTTGCCGCGTTTACCAGCGGCGTGCCGATGTCCTCGGCCACGGCGATGACCTTGTTCTGCAGGATCTCCAGCTTGGCGGCCATGGAGTCGTTTCGGTTGTTGACCTCGTCCTGCAGCGCGGTGTTCTCGCGCCAGCCGTCGTTGGATACCTGCAGCGCCTGGCTCACGAGGTCCGTGTTTCCCGCGAGGCGCTTGAGCACGTCGGTCTGCCTGATTCCGGTCACGCCCATGGACTCCAGCGCCACGGTCATGTTCTCGGCGCTGTTGGTGCCCTTGAGGAGGGCCAGCATGGTGTCGGTGGCGCTCGTCCTCCAGCTCTGGGCGAACTGGTCGGCGCTCATACCGGCGATGGACGCGAACGAGTCGAGCGCGTCGCCGCCCGTGGCCACGGCCTTGTCGATGGATGCGACGGTGTTGGAGAACGCCGTGCCACCGGCCTCGGCCTCGATGCCGAGGGAGGACATGGCACCGGACCATCCGAGGATGTCCGGCGTGCTCATGCCGACTTGGTTGGATGCGGCCGCGATGCGCTGTCCCATGGACGAGACGCTTGATTCGGTTGTGGCGAGGTTGTTGCCGAGGTTGACGATTGCCGAGCCGTAGCGGCTCACGTCGCTATGCGACATCTTCACGATGTTGGCGAACTGCGCCAGCTCGGTGGCCGCCTGCTCGGCGTTCATGTCGGTGGCGATGTCAAGACCGGATACCACGCGCGAGAACTCGTCCAGCTCGTCGATGGAGAAGCCGAGCTGCGCGCCCAGCGCCTGGATGTCGAGAATCTGGTCGGCGCTCACCGCGTTGGTCTTGGAGAACTCGATGGCCGATTCCTTGAGCTGGCGGTACTGCTCCTCGGTGCCGTCCACGGTCTTGCGCACGCCCGTGAGGGACGTGTCGATCTTGACGGCCGCAGCGCCCGTGGCCACGGCCACGGCCGCGATGGCTGCGGTTACCGGGACCAGCTTCTGCCCGGCGGCCTCGATTCTGGCCCCGGTGTTGTATATCTCGCCGCCCGCCTTGGCGAGCTTGGAGCCGCTGCTCACCAGCTTGCCACCGGCGGTGTCTAGGTTGCCGCTCGCGGCCACGGCCTTCTTGGAGAGGCTATCGAGGCGGCGCTCGGCCTTCTCCAGCGCGGAGCCGTTGTATGAGCCTGTGACGGCGATGGAGATTGATGCCTTACCCATTTAGGTACCTCTGGATTACTTTCTCGATGCGCGACTCCACGCGGTCGCGCACCTCGTCCTCGTATTCGTCGACGGCGCGCATGAGCGCGCGCGGTTTACCGGCATGGGGCACGCCCATGCGCCTGCCAGCCCTGGGGCCGTTCAGGTAGAACGCGCCGGGGTTTGCGAACTCGATGGGGCCTGCGCCGGGGTCGCTGTTGGCGATCTTCACGCCCGCCGATATGGTCCGCATCGAGGCGTTTGCGGCGTACTGCCCGGAGCCGCCGAGCCCGCGCGCGTAGGATTGATAGGCTGCAAAAAGGGGCCGCACGTCCTCGCGCAGCCCCCTCTTTACTTCCTTCGGCAGCTCGCGGTCGATTTCGCGGAGGCCCTTCAGCGTCTCCGCGAGGCCCTCGACCCTGATGCTCAAGCTGCTCATTTCTTCCTCCCCATGCGGTCGAACAGGCGCTGCACGCGCTCGCCCCTCGTCCTCTCGCGCTTGGCCGCGAAGCCCTCGCCGCGTCGGTCGAACAGGGCCAGCCACTCCTCGAAGACGAACGGGTACTCGTCCAGGAGGCGCGCCATGTCGTATGGGGAGGCCCCGGTGATTCTCGCGGCGCTTGCTACTTGGCGGGCGCAGATGCTAAAGGGGCGTCCTTCTCCTTGGCGAGGAGCTTGGTGTTGTCGTCGATTACGACGGCGTCGTAGGTGTCGGCGATGTACTCGGCGGCCTCGGCCAGCTCCATGCCCTCGATGCCGACCTCCTTGGCCTTGCCCGCCTGCTCGGCGGCGATCACGCACCACACGAAGTCGTTGTAGGCCGCCTTGTGCGGGGAGTCGGGGATGGATGCCATGGCGTCGATGGACTTCCAGTTGGATGTGCGGCCCGCGTCGAACTCGATGGGGTCGTTGTCGCCGTCGGTGAGGGTGAAGTGGAACTTGAGCATTTAGTGCCTCCTAGGCTGCTGCGTAGGTCTGAACCTTGTTGACGATGGTGATGGTCACGGGGGAGCCGTCCTTGGCCGCCACGCCGATGTCGTCGGCGCTGAACTCGACCTCGGCGGCGCTGCCCTCGGGGTCGATCTCGGGCGTCTCGCAGTTCCACGGGACGTTGCTGAAGACGACGCTCATGGTGCAGTTGGGGTCTTGCGAGTGGGTGAAGTCCCACGCGGCGGAGCCGTAGACGACCTTGTTGGTCACGGTCGTGCCGTTCTCGCTGCCAGTGAGGACCTTGCGAATCTCGGTGTAGTCCTCGGGGATGATGGTCTGCTTCACCGTGGTCTTGAGCTTGGACTCGGCGACCTCGGATGCGATTACGCGCCCCGCGCCTCGGTAGGAGGTGAGGCTGTTGGACAGCTCGAACTCGCCCTTGGTCACCAGCACCTCGATGGGGGCCTGGTCGTTGGGGGAGAACTTGAACACGCCGTTGGTCGGGATGAAGTAGCCGTCGAAGCACGAGGGCTCCGTCTCGCCGGACCAGCCGCCGAACAGGGCGGCGTCGATGCCGGCGGCCGTGATGCCGATGTCGAGCGGAGCGTTGCCCTCGAAGGAGAGCGACAGCGTGTCGATCTTGCAGCCCGTGGCCTTGTGCACCGTGGCGGCCGACGTGTTGCCCACCTGGCCCCAGAAGGTCAGGAAGGGAATCTCGGAGCCGAGGGTGATCACGTGCTTGTAGTAGCCGGGCTTCTCGGCCGACGTGGTGACGAGGTTGCCCATGGCGGCGAGGATGTAGAGCGCCAGCGAGTCGGCGTAGGCCAGCGTCTCGAAGTCGACGGCCATGTTGACCTCGGACACGTAGGCCCCGTTCGTGGTGTTGGCTCGCAGGCCGCAGGCCACGTTCTTCTGCTCGACGGTGCGCTCGGGCTTGATGAGGCCGCCGCCCGTGAGGCCGTGTCGGAACGTCGGCGTCGGCGCGGCCTTGGTCTTGGACTCCTGGCGGGCGACGCCGAGGAGGCCGATGGATGTGTTAATCATCTGCCGTCTCCTTCTTGGACGTGCGGGACTCCTTCACGATTCCGTCCCGCTTCAGGATGGTCAGGAGGGACGTGGGCAGGCCCTCGACCTGCTCGCCCTTCTTCGCTCGATACGTGAGGCCGTTGTAGGTGGCCTCGAAACCCTTAGCCGCGCGAAGCATTGCGCACCAGCTCCTTGAACTCTCTGGGGCAGGCCGAGAAGACCTTGCAGGTCACATCGACCTGCGCCGCCACCACGTACTTCTTGTCGGGGGTCGAGTCGTAGCCCGCGTCGCTCATGCGCGGAATCGCGCAGTCGACCGCGCCGCCGAGAGTCGCGTCGGCGGCGATGCCGTAGCAAAGCGAGTTGACCCAGCGCTGCACGCTCTCGCGCGCGACGTCGAACTTGGCGTGCGTTGCGAACAGGTAGACGTGCAGCGTGAACTGCTTGGCGTACTCGGCGCTCGTGGCCCCGCCTGTCGTGCTGTCCATGTCGGCCAGCGGGTCGCACCACGCGAGGAACGGCGGGCGCTTCGGCGGGATGTGGTCGTGGACCTCGGGCACCTTGCCGCCGTCGCCGTACATGGCCAGCGCGCTCTCCGACAGCACGAGCGACGCGCGCTCGAACAGGGCCGTGGCGGCCTCGGCGTAGGGCATGGCGATCACATGACCACCGCCCTGCACCGGCCGAACTGCTCTATGGCGGCGTCGACCTCCGGCAGGCCCGTCGCGCCGTCGCGACCGGCGAGCGTGTAGCGGATGAAGCCCGCGTCGGTGGCCTCGCCCGTGGCCCTCTCGGGCGTGGCCGACGGCCGCAGATAGTAGGCCGCGAGCCGCAGGACGGCCTCGCTCACGCGCTCCGGTACCTCGGTGAGGCCGTAGCGGTAGCGGATGGTCGAGCGCCCCTCGGGGCCGACCGCCTGGCAGTCGCTCACGAGCGACCAGCCGGGGGTGAGGACCTCGGCCACGTCGTTGTGGTCGAGCCAGACGAAGCCGCCGCCGAAGGTCTCCGTGACGCCCATCTGCTGCACGAAGCTGCGCCTCGCGTTGCGCTCGAACGTCTCGGTGGCCGCCTGCCGCGCGGCCCAGAACTCCTCCTCGGTCACGTCGGAGAAGTCGTCGGTGTCGTCCATGCCCTTTAGCTGCTCGAGCCTGAAGTAGTGGCGCGTGACCACCGCGAGGAACGTGGCGAACAGCAGATCGTCCCCGCTGTACCAGTTGATTCGCACGGAATCGGGGGCCGCGATGCGCGGGAGCTTCAGCTTTCCGCCCTCGAGCCTGTACTCGAGGGACGTTCCGCTGCCCAAAAGGAGGGCCGCGCGGTCGGGCGCGGCCTCCGTCTCAAGTGTCAGCTCGTCCGTGTAGGCGACGCGCAGCGTGCTGTAGGGCTGGACGAGCACCGCTACTCCTCCTCGTCGTCGTAGAGGTCGGCCTCGAGGAGCGCCAGAAGCTCTTCCTTCTTGGCCGCCTTGGGGTACTCGATGCCCTCGGCGTCGAGCTTCGCCTTGATCTCCTTTACGGTGAGGTCCTCGGCCTGCGGCTCGGGGGCCTTCACGGCCTCGATGGCGAGGCCGCGTCGCACGGCCTCGTCGGTGGACATGACTTCGCCCTCGAAGGCGATCAGGTGGCCGTCGCGCACGACGCGCTTGGGTGAGGTGTAGGTCTCCATGGCTCCCCCTTACGCCGCTGCGGTGTCGAGGTTCGTCTTGGAGGCGTAGCAGAAGGCGTCGGGGTAGCGGACCTGCAGCGCCTTGGTGTGCTCGGCACGGATGCACAGCTCGTTGTGGATGAACTGGTCGTTGACGCGGTCGACGTCGACCGTGGTGCCGTGGATGGAGCGGCGCTCGGCTGCGTAGGAGTCGTACACGAGCAGGCCGTCGCAGTTCGGGTCTTCCACGACATTCATGCCCCAGAGCACGTCGCCGGTGATGGACTGGTACAGGCCGGTCTCGGTCTTGTACAGGTCGATTTCCTGCTTGATGATCGGGGAGACAAGCACGTGGGTCGGGACGCGCTTGGCGGTCAGCATGACCTTGGTGCGCATCTTGCGGATTGCCTCGTAGTACAGGCCGCCGACGTGCTCCTCGAACTCGAGAATGCCGGTGGTGTTCTTGATGCCGACGATGCCGGTGGAGTTGTTGCCGCCGAACATGTGGTCGTCGGTGACGCTGTTCAGGTCGAGCAGGAGGTCGTGCTGGATGATGCTCGAAAGCTCGTCGTAGTCCTTGAGCGTGTCCTCGGAGACGGGGACGTATCCGGCGATGGTCTCCTTGTTGGCCACGGCGTCCTTGTAGGAGTACAGGACCTTGGCCTTGGCTGCGGAGGTGCCGTCGACCACGCCGCCCCATGTGGCGGGCATGCCCGTCTGCGTGGAGCGCTGCTTGTAGGTGACGGAGCCGGTGGCGGGGGTCTCGCGCAGCGTGTCGGCGAAGCTGCCGAACAGGCTGTCGGGCTTCGGGTCGAGGGTCAGCTCGATCTCGGTGGGCGCGCCGACGGTGACGACGGTGGCCTCGTTCTTGAAGCCACGGTAGAGGCCTCGGAACTCGTCGCGCGGGCCGAGGATGCGCTCGGCGAAGGACGCCTTGGGCGTGGGGACCTTGGGGGCGGGCGCGTTGCGGGCGGCGTCCTCCTCCTCGATGACGTGCTCGAGGGTCAGGTCGAGCTGCTGAATCTGGCCCTCGATGATGAGGGCCTTGTTCTGGTCGCCGGAATCGGCGGCCTTGTGCTGCTCCTCGGCGAGGCGGCTGCGCTCCTGCCAGAGCTGCTTGGAATTGAGCGGCATGCTTACTCCTTACGGTAGACGTGGTTGCCGAGGAGGACGAAGCCCTCCTCGCTCCGGGCGACTGTATCCACGGCGTGAGATTTTTCGATTGCGTCGGTGGGCGCGTGCTTGAAGCGGCCCATGAGCGTGCGGTCGAGCGCGTCGGCCACGCGCTTCTCGGTGGCCACCTTCTCGTCGACGAGGCCGAGTTCGAGCGCCTCGTCGGCCGTGTACCACGTCTCCTCGTCCATGGCCTTCTTGACGTCGGCCAGCTCCATGCCGGAGCGCGCGGAGATGATTCCGGCGATGGTGGAGTCGAGCGCGGAGAGCTGCGCGACGACGTCGGCCAGCTCCTGCGCGTTGCCCTGCGCGTAGGTCCATGCGTCGTGGATCATCAGCTGGGCGAAGCTGCTCATGACGACCTTGTCGGCCATCATGGCGATATAGGAGGCCGCCGATGCGGCGATGCCGTCGATGTGCGCCGTGGTCTCGCCCTTGTAGCGTTGGATGGCCGAGGCGATGGCGAAGCCCTCGTAGACGTCGCCGCCCATGGAGTCGATGCGGATGTCGACGGGCTTGCCCTTCAGGCCGTCCAGCTCCTTGGCGAAGTTCTTGGCCGTGTTGGACTCCTCGGAGGACCAGAAGTCACTGCCGATGGTGCCGTAGAGGTACACGGTGGCCTTCTCGGCCTCATTCTTGATTCGGAACATTCGTTGCCCCTTTCTGGGTGCCGTCGGCGGTGCCGTTCGGCTTGTCAGCGTTGAATACGTTCACGGTGCCGTCGTCGTTCACGGTGCCGTAGTTGAGCGGGAACAGCGGCTGGTCGATGCCCTCGACCGGCTCCATATCCTCGAGGTCGCGCACGTCCGCGCGGGTGATTGCGCCGAAGTAGCCGAGCTCGCGGTAATACTGCGTGCGGGCCGCGTCGTCTCCGCGCATCAGGCCGTTCAGCTTGAACTTGGCCTTGGTGTTGCGCTGGTAGCAGGCGTCGAGGACGGGCTGTAGCGCCATCTCGAGGTCGCGCACGTCCGGCGTGATGGTGTCGGTCACGTAGTCGATTCGCATCTGCTGGCCGCCGTTGTACGTGGTCCCCTCGCTGTCGTAGACCTTCCACGGGGGCACGTTGCAGGCGCGGCAGACCTGATGGAGCACCCATTTCTGCTGCTCGATGACGGATGCGTCCTTCATCGTCTGCTGGTCCGTCACCCACTTGGCCCCGTAGCCGAAGATGGGCGCGCGTCCCGCCTCCTTGACGCCGCTCTTGGCGTCCACGGCCTCGCGGAGGGCATTCAGGTCCTTCTCGTCCATGCGGCCCTCGGGCACCTCGACGTGGCCGAGCTGGTGGTTTCCGTTGTGGAGCATGGAGCGGTAGAAGCGCTCGAGGTCGATGGACAGGCCGATCTCCTCGGCCGCGAGGCGCGCGAGGGAGATGCCCCTCACGCCGTCCTTGGTCATGTGCGTGGAGATGTTCACCACTTCGTCTGGGTAGTACCACCCGGCGGGCACGTGGTCGTCACCGGGGGAGACGTAGTAGCGCGTGCGCCTGCCCCTGGGCGCGTACTTGTCGTAGTCGTGCATCACGCTGGCCGTGATGGGCCAGATCGCCACCGGCTTGCCCTTGAACCACTCGACGTACCAGTAGGCGTTGCCGAAGGTGTCGCGGCGCAGCACGGTCCAGTCCATGAGCTTCGCGGCGGTCATCTCCTCGTTGGCCATGCCGTTTAGAATCTTGGCCAGCGGGTGGTTGTCGAGCCGCTTGTGGCCGTCGCGCCCGGCCTGCATCACCGAGAACGGGAGGCTGGCCATGCTGCGCGCCTTGGTCTGCTCGCAGGCGGCGAAGTCGATGGACATGAGCGCGCCGTATCCGTGCGGCGTGGCGAAGCCCGGCGGCATCGTGACGTGCACGACGTCCTGCACCGGCTCCCTCTTGTAGAACATGTCGTAGAAACGTCCCATACGTCCCCTTTCTGTCGGGGGCATCGTATGGGCCGCGTGAGATTAGCTGACGGGCACGTAGGACTCCGTGCCGCTCACCAGCTTGTCGTATGCGAGGGCCGCGATGGCCAGCGCGATGGCCGCGTCGATTTTGGACTTCTTGGAGTCCTTGCCGAAGCGCATACCGTACGGCTCGCGCACCATCTCGACGGTGTTGGCCAGATGCGCGCGGAGCTTTGGGCACCCGCGCAGGCGCAGCTCCCCGGCCTTGACCTCGTTCACGACGATTGATGTGGCCTGGCACATCGTCGCGTTGTTCTGCGGGAACGAGACCGTCTCGATTCCGTACACGTCGCGCAGGCGCGAGTTCATGACGATCAGTCGGTTTGGGTCGATTCCCACGACCTGCGGCCAGTGCTCCGAGCACAGCCCGGCGATGAGCTGGGTTATCTGCTCGAAGTCATAGTGGCCCGTCTCCTCGTCCGGGGTGTCGAACACCCACTCCTTGGTGAGGCAGACGGTCTTCCCCTTCTTTGTTTTGCGCTTCTGGTACGCCACTATTGCGAAACTGTCGCCCGCCGTTGCGCCGTCGATGCCGAGCGTCCACGGCTTGCCGAAGTCGAACCTGTTGGTGCCGCGCTCGCAGCGGTCGAGCTGCGGTGCCTTGAAGACCGAGTAGGCGTCGTTGTCCTTCGGGAATCGGTTGGCCGTGTAGCGCTCGAACTGGCGGTCGGATGCGGCCATGCCCCTCTGGTCCTCGATGCTCTCCCAGTTGACCCACGAGGCCACCATGATCTTCTCCCAGTCGGCGCGCTTCTCGATGTCGTCGTCATCGTCGAGGCCCAGCCAGTACAGGTACATGCCGGGGTCTCGGCGCGCCTTGTCGCTGTACATCTCCCAGAGGAAACCCTCACGCTTGTCTCCGGCCGTGGTGATTCCCACGGTGAGCGGGTTCCACAGGACCTTCTGGCCCTTGACCCCGGCGTCCCAGACCTTCGAGTCCGGGTAGGTGTGCAGCTCGTCGAATATCAGGAAGTTGAAGTGCCACGACTCCAGCGCGTCCGCCGTGTTCGGCAGAATCATGATTTTCGCGTTGGTCTCCTTGTGCGTGATGATGTTCTTGCCGATGTCCCACTGCTCGCGCCACGTCGGGTTGAGCTTGATCATCGTGCAGATTTTCTCGTAGACGTTGCGAATCTGGTCCTTCGACGACGCCACCATTCCGTACTGGCCGTTGTGGACCGGCTCCATGGTGGCCACGGTGAGGAGTATTCCGGCGCACGTCTCGGACTTGCCGTAGCCCGAGGGCAGGCCGATGATGGCGCGGCGGTACTTTCGCTTGAAGCCTCTGGCGGTCATCTTGCCCGAGGCGAAGAGCGGTTTCCAGATATTCTCGCGCTGGAACTCCTCCAGATAGAATGGCTGCGCGTAGTAGGAGTCGTTGGCGACGTGGCGGCACATCGAGGTGAAGCAGCGCTCGTAGTCGCGCGCCATGATGAGGCCCTCGCGCGTGTAGCTAGTCGGCGTCCGATACATCGACTACCTCCGCTGGCAGCCCGTATGCTGCGTCGATTGAGCGGAACATGGACGCCGTGTCCGCTGCGGTCTTGACCGTCGTTGCGTCCATGAGGCCGATGCGCGAGCGCGCGAGCGGCGACAGGCCGAGCATGTCGGAAAGGGCGCGAATCTCGCTCGATGCCTCCTTGAGGATTGTCAGTGCCGGGTTCTTGCGCACGAGCGGGACCTCCCTCCCATCCGGTGTCTTATAGGGCTTCACGCCGATCTTGTCGAAGATGTTTATGCGGCCGTCCTCGCTGTGGATGGCCTGCTGCGCCTGCTCGGCCACGGCGTGCCAGTAGGTGAGGAGGCGCAGGGTCGGTATGTCCTGCTCGGAGAAGTTGTTCACCGGCGGGCATAGCCACGCCCATATCTCGCTCTGGACGGGGTCGATGGCGATGTCCTCGGGCATGAGGACTCCGGCGGCGTCGGTCTTCGCCGCAAGGCCGTATGCGTCGGTTATCCCGCGCCTGATGGCGTCGTGTTTCGGCTTGGCACCCTTCACAGGCCCTCACCCCGCAGCGCGTCCTCCATCTTCTTTGCGGCCTTCTTCAGGGACAGGCACAGCGGGGCGGCGGTCATGAGGGATGCGCGGGACATGTCCGAGGCCGCGACGTGCGCGCGCTGGATTACCTCGAGCACCTCGTCGTCGCTCATGGCGGCGTTGGGTGCCGGAGGCTGAAGCTCGCCTTGGTAGGCGTAGACCCTATATGCGTGGCTGCGGCACGTCGAGCAACAGAAGCGGGCGGTGCTCCTCTTCGCCTGGAACTCGCGCCCGCATGACTCGCATCTCTTTATCAAACTTCCCCCGTTTCGAGGACCGCCTCGCGGCCCGTCATGTTCTCCCATCTCGTTATGATCACGTCGCAGTAGTGCGGGTCTAGCTCCATGCACAGGCACCTGCGGCCCATCTGCTCGGCCGCTATCACGGATGTACCGCTACCGCCGAACGGGTCGAGCACCGTCTCGCCCTTGCGGCTCGAGTTGCGCATCTGGTATGCGAACAGCTTTACCGGCTTCATGGTCGGGTGGTCCTCGTTGCGCGACGGCTTGTCGTAGTGGAGCACGTCCGTCGCCACGCTGTCGCCCGACATCGCCTCGACCATCTCGATGAGCTCTGCCTTGCTCATCTTGTGCGGGTCTTTGCCGAGGTCCTCGTAGACCGTCGACTCGGAGCGGCTGTCTGTGAAGTAGTGCGCTGCTCCGGGTTTCCATCCATAGAGGCATCCCTCGTGACGCCACTGGTAGTCCTGATGGCCGAGTACGAATGTGTTCTTGACCCATATAAGCATCTGCTTGCACATGATTCCGGCGCGCGCGAGGGCCGAGGCGAACGCTGGCATGTGCATCACCGCGAGCCACGTGTAGACCGCGCCGCCTTCCTTCAGATGGGGCACGGCCGCGTTCAGCGCTGTGTGCAGGAACTCCTCGAATTGCTTCTCGTCTTCGAACTCGTCGTTGTCGATTACGAGGCCGTCCGTTCTGCGCTGGAGCTGTTTTTTCTCCGATGGCCTCATGTGCTGGCCGAGCGCGACGTTATAGGGCGGGTCGGTCAAGATCATGTCCGCGAGACCCCCCCGCATAGCTTCTCGACGTCTTCAGGGCATGTCGAGTCACCGCACATCACGCGGTGGTTTCCCAAAACGAAGACGTCGCCGCGCTTTGCCCTGCAGATGGTGACCTCCGGCTCGGGGTCGTCCTCCTCCACGGCGCTTAGGCCGTCCGGCTCGAGTTCCTCGGAGAAGCCGAAGTCGCCCATGTCAAATTCGTCCGCGAGGACGTCCAGCTCGTAGGCGAGAAGGTCCTCGTCCCACCCGGTCATCATGGTCGTCTGGTTGTCGACGAGCGTGAGCGCGCGCCTCTGGGCATCGCTTAGGTCGTCGCACGCGACGCACGGAACCTTCTTCATCCCAAGGTTCTTCGCTGCGGTAATTCGCGCGTGCCCGGCCACGACCTCCGGCAGGCCGTCCGCGTTTCGCCAGACGATAACGGGGTTTCTGAAGCCGAACTCCTTGATTGAGGCCTCGACGGCGTCTATCTGCTCCCTCGTGTGCTTCTTCGCGTTGTTCTCGTACGGAACGAGCGAGTCGATCTCGATTTCCTCGATTTTCAGTTCGTTTTCGCGCATTGTCGCGTCCCCTTCCGGCGTGTCGTGATGGGGAGCATAGGCGTGCCGTGAGATTTAGCGTTGCATCGGTACCCCTCTTAGCGTTGCGCATGGCACCACCCCCCCGGTCTCCAATTTCGTAGCGAAACGCGCGGGGTAGGGGCGCGCGGGGTAGGGGGAAAGAAACCCGATTTTCCGAGGGGGTAGGGGGTCGTGCATAAAAAAGGGTGCAGCCCCGTCCGAGGCCACACCCTTGTGCATAAAAGCTGTCTGTTCGCCGCCCTGCGTGCATCATCGCGCTTCTTGTGGCAGCTCTTGCACCTTAGCGTGAGGTTCTCCACCTCGCTGCCGCCGCCCTCGCACAGCGCGCGGCCGTGGTCCACCTCGCCGCCCATGCCAGCCGTGTACCAGCGGCCGTCGCGGTACTCCGCGCACACCCTGCCGCAGTCGGCGCATCTTCCGAGCTGCCTGCCGATGGCCCTCTGCCTCGCCTTGCGGTACGCGCTCGACGAGTACTCGGTGCGCCATGGCTCGCGCTCGGCCCTCGTGGCGTCGCCCTCCGTAGGCCTGCGCTTGGGCCTCGGCCTGCACGGGCAGCGCTGACCCTCGGGGTGCGTGCGGCCGCAGTGCGGGCAGTACACGCTCACAGCTCGCGCCTCCCGCTCTCGGCCTTGGCCTTGGCGGCCACGCCCAGGCTGATGCTGCGGGCCGCCTGGAATATCTCCAGCGACGTGAGTCCCAGCAGCTTGAACGCCTCCAGCGCCGCCGTGATTCCCTGCTCGACCCTGTGCTGGTCGTACTGTTTACCGTTGTCCATCTATCCCACTCCAATCGCCGCCGACAGCGCCAGCAGCATCTTGAACATCACGGCCACCGCCGCCGCGTCTATGGCGAGGCAGGCCGCGATGATGAGCAGGCATCCGCCCGCCCTCTTCCAGTCGATCATGTGTCCCTCCTATAGTGCCATGAATGCGAGCAGGAGGAGCCCTGCGGCGAGGGCGCGGACCGTCCACGCCCATACCGCCAGCAGGGCCGCAGCCAGGACCGCCAGCGCTAGCAACTCGAGAAGCTGTCGCACGTGTCCTCCTGCATGTCCTTGTAGTGTTCGACGACCCAGTTGCGAGCCCAGCACGCCGCGTGCCACTCGGCACCCGGGCTGTCCGTGCCCACGTTCGGGTCGCTCTCGAACGCCTCCTCGAACTCACGCTCGCAGATGCCGTAGTCGCAGCAGCCCTCTAGCAGGTGCGAGCATTCGCCGCAGGTCCTCGGCTCCTCCCTGTTCCACGGTGCCCTCGGGTCGCCCTCGAAGCATCCCGGCGGCAGGTTGTAGCCGCTCCCCGGCTCACAGCTGGCGGCCAAGGCGGGTCACCTCCTCGCACCACGCCTCGCGCTCGTAGGTCTCGATGAACCAGTGCGCGTCGTCCTTGATCTCCTCGAGCGGGTTGTCCATCTCCTCGACCTCGCTGTCGGGGATGTCCACCACGTGGACCTCGGTTATCTCGAATCGCATGTCTGCTCCTCTCCGGGCGTCGTGCCCAGCTCCTTCGCTATTCCCTCGGCGATGATGCGCGCGGTCTCCCTCGCCACCGCCTTGCTGCTCTCCATCCGCCCGACCGTGTAGGCGCGCTCGATCATGTCCTGGGCGGCGCGCTCCATGGCCGTGTCGTCGTATCCCCGGCAGACCCTGTGCTCCTTGAGGTACGTGTGGGCGCGGTCCTGCGGCCTCGTCTCGTCGTAGCGGAACACCTCGTTGCAGTCCGCGAGGATGTCCTCCATCGTGTCCATCAGGCCACCTCCGCGTCGTAGATGGCCTTGAGGTCGTCGCGCATGAATTGGATGAGCGTCTCCTCGCTGATGCCGTCCGGCAGCTGCTTCAGGCGCACCGCATTGTGGCACCACTCGTCGAAGTCGAGCGTCTTCCCGGTATACAGGTCCTCCACGCCCGTCACCTCGGCATAGGAGAAGCGGGTCAGCATCTCCTCGCGCATGACCCTGTCCGCGAGCGCCTCGATGGGCGTCTTCGGGCGGGTGATCGTCTCGTAGTAGCTCGCGGCCCTCTTGGTCATGGCGTCGAGCTGCTTGGCCAGCTTGTTGTTCTCGGCCACGAGGCGCTCGTTGCGGCGCTGCTCGTAGTCCAGCTCGGCGAGCACGTACTGCTCGCAGTTGGTGATCTCCATGTCTAACCCTCCGTTATCTCGATGATTCGTCCCGTCTTGGTGTCTGCTATCGCCCAGTGGCCGTATCCGTAGAGCGCGGGGTCGTGCGGCTCGTGCTCGCACAGCAGCGTGCCGTCCCACCACGCCTCCTCGAACTCCGGCTCGTCCCACACCCACTCGGGTCTGTATCTCGCCCCGCCGTGGAACCCGTCGTGGCATCCCGTGGTGCCGCTCCCGCATAGGGCGATCAGCGGCGAGCGGAGCCGCCACGTGCCCCTGGGCGTTACGAGGGCGAAGTCGCCGCAGCGCCTCGGCACGATGTGGTGGCAGTTGGTCGCCTGCCGTCCGCAGATTCCGCAGCGCTCTGCGGTCAGCTCGTAGCGGTTGCCCACGTAGCGCGCGCCGACGTGGGGCTTGCCGTAGAGCTCCGCGCGGTCCTTCGGGACTCCACGGAGCTGCGCTGCGCTCACTATCATCCGAGCCTCCTGTCCTGCCCCCTGACCTCGATGGGCCTGCACGCACCGGCGAGGCGCGATGCCACGCGCTTGCCCGCCATGCCTCCCCAGAGGTCCCTGATCTGGCCGATGCGGTAGTTGCTCGTGACGATGGTGGGCAGGCCCTCGGCCACGCGGGTGTCGATGAGGCGCGTCAGCGTCTCGATGGCCCACTCGGTCGGGCGCTCGGCCCCGAGGTCGTCCAGGGCGAGGAGCCTGTACCGCTCGGCCCTGCGGAGCGCCCCGCGCTCGCCGCCGTCGTACTCGGAGCGGATGTCGTCGAGCAGGCGGCTCGTGGTGACCAGCTTGGCGCTCGTCCCATCCAGCACGGCCAGGCGCACGGCGCAGGCGGCGGCGTAGGTCTTGCCCGTGCCCGGCTCGCCCCACAGGTATGCGCCCTCGCCCTTCCCGGCGAGCTTGGCCATGCGCTTGCCGAGGTCGCAGTCGGCCTCGGCGTAGGGGCCGCGCAGTCCGGCCTTGCGGAGGCGGGAGCGCATGATTACGGCGATCTGCTCGCGCGCCCCGTCGGGCATGAGAACGTCAGAGATTTGAGTACGCATCATGGCTGGCCTCCTTCTTCGCCTCGCGCTGCTGCCACGTGGAGCACGCGGCCTTCCAGTTCTTCATCGGCTTGCTGCCGACCTTCCACCCGACGGCCTCGTAGTAGCTCCAGAACGCCTCGGGGTTGAACGTGTAGCTCTTGGCCGAGACGTACTCCTCGACTTCCGCGAGCGCGGGTTTGACGAATCTCTTACTAACTGCCTTGCCTTGCTTTGCATTGCATTGCTTTGCCTTGGCTTCGGCGTTGTCTCCGTCCCCCTTTTGGCTGTCCGAAAGGGGTTCGTCGTTTCCTTCCGGCTCGTCGTTTTGGGTTTCGCTTTCGCTAAAGGGGGGTTTAGTACCGTCTAAAGGGGGCTTTCTGTTGCCTCGTCCACCCGTTTTGCCTGCCGCTATGCACCGTTTTGAGTAGTCGATGTCCTCGCGGACGCTGGCGAAGATGGCATCGAGCGGCCATTCCAGATCAGGCTCGATGCCGTAGGTGCCGTACTGGGCCAAGGCCCAGAGGAGCTTTCCGCGCTGCTCCTCCGGTGCCTTGGCGCAGGCTGCGGTGAACTTGGGAAGCCACTTGAATTGGGCCTCCTCCATGTCAGCGCTCCCAGGTGAAGGCGGCCTTGGCCGCGTTGAACGTCAGGGTGGCCTCGCTGCCCACGATCACCTCGAGCACGTCGAAGCTGATGGCCTCGACCTCGGGATGGTCGGCGGCGAAGCACATGGCCACGCGCTGCAGGCGCTTCGTGTTGACCTTCGGCGCGGCGTCGTTGCCGCGCGAGCGCTTGACCTTAGCCTCGACCAGGAGCGCCTGGCCGTTGGTGACCGTGTAGACGCACTGGCCCTCGGTGCACCCGTAGCCATGGGCACCCGGGATGTAGACCTCGAGCGCGAGGTCGAGAATCGAATACTGCTCCATCTTCACTCCTTAGAACGGGCAATCGTCGTCGTAGACCTCGTCGGGCACGTCGTCGCGCTTGGCACCGCCGGAGAACGTGACGTTGTCCGCGATCACCTCGAGGCGGCTGTGCTTCTGGCCGTCCTTCTCCCACTTGCTCTGGCGCAGCCTGCCCTGGACGCACACGTGCGTGCCCTTGGACAGGTAGCGGTTGAGCGCCTCGGCGCGCTTGCCGAAAACGGTGACGTCGACCCAGTTGGGCACGTCCTGCCACTCGTCGCCGACCTTGCGGCGCTCGTTGACGCACACCGAGAACCGGAGCACCTGCGTGCCCGTCTGCGTGGCCCGCAGCTCGGGGTCGCGCCCGAGGTTGCCGCTGATGGCGACCGTGTTGATTCCGCTGCTCACTAGTCGATCTCCTTACTGTCCCTGGCCATCTGGGCCAGATGCTTGCCGAGCTCCTCGAGCTGCCTGTCGGTGAGCTTGGTCGTGTCGTCGGTGCCGAAGTTGGCCTCCTCGTACGCGCGGAGGCCCTCCTCCTTGACGCCGTTCTGCATGCACTCGGCCTTGAGCTTCGCTATCTTGGCGAGCATCACCTTGCGCTTGCTCGGGCGAGGCTTCGTCGGGGCCTTCTCCTTCGTCTCCTTGGGGCCTGTGTCGCCGTCGGTGTCCTCCTCGCCCACGAGGCCGAAGGCCATGAGAGCGGAGTACCGGCGGGCGTAGGTCTCGCGCTTGCCGAACTCCTGCGGGTCGCTGGCGTACTCGTAGGGCTTCACGTCGAGCACGCGCTCCTCGTCCCCGTAGGCCACGACGGTGTTCAGGAGCATGCCCGCGCCGTTGGCGGCAACCTCGGAGCGCTGGTAGAAGAAGATTCCGCGCTTGTTCAGCGGCGGCCTGATGATGTTCAGGACCAAGTCCAGCGGGGAGTACGAGTAGGTCTGGTACCCCTTCTGGCCCGTCTTGCTCTTTGGCGGGTTGACCATCTCGGCCTGTGCCTCCGCGAGCAGCTGGGTGAACAGCGCGGACGGGTCGAACGTATCCGGTTTAACCGTCTGGGCCATCACAGCTCACCGTCCCCGAGCAGGGCGGCCGCGCTCATTCCCTCGACGCGCGGGCCGAGCGCCTGCATGACGTCCTCGGGGGCGCAGCCGCGCACCGCTGCGGTCTTTGGCGACTTGGGGCACCACATGGCCCAGTCGACCGTCTCGCCCGTGTCGGTACACACGACCTTGTCCCCGGCCTTGGCGAAGTGCGCCTCCCATCCCTTCTTGGGCACGATGTCCACCATGCCGATGGAGTCGAGGAAGGCCACGGCCTCGTCCATGCGCTCCTTGAGGATTACCGGGGCCGCTTTGCTGTAGCTGATGCCGATCTCGCCGACCTTCTCCTCGCCGACGATGATGGCGCGGCGGTCGGTATGGGTCTCGGCGAAGCCATCCATGATTTCCTGCCGCGCGATGGCCTTGGCCTCGTCGAGCGCGGGCTTGATCTGCTTCTGCATGGCCGTGAGCACGGCCAGCCTCTCGTCCTGCGTGTATTCCATTACTCACCGTCTCCAATCATTCGCGCCTCGTCCGTGATTACCTCGTAGACCTCTCCCGTCTCCGCGTCCACGTTCGCCGGTCGGTCGAACGGGAGCGGCTCGCCCTCGTCCTCCTCGTCATAGTCGAGCGGCAGCTCGTCCTGGATGTCGGCCACCGTCAGGACGACGGGCTTTCCGGAGAGCTTGAGGATGGGGAAGGCGTTGGCGTCGCTCGTCAGAATCTCGAGCTGCAGCACGGCCGTGCCGCCCTTGACCGTCGCCTGCTTGAAGTTGGCCCTGATCTCCATTGGTTCCATGCGTGCCTCCTATTTGATGCCGAAAATGGCGGCCATGAACTCGCGGCACATCTCGCGCTCGTTCTCCTTGGTGATGGGCGTGAGCGCCTTGGCGACGAACTCGCGGCTCTCGGCCACGTCCTTCTCGTCGAGCTTCGCGAGCCCGGCCTCGCACAGCGCGATCATCATGTGGTAGGCGTTGGCGCTCTTCACGCCGCCGGTGTGGTCGGGGTGGGCCGCATCGAACATGAGGTTGCTCGCGATGCAGGTGGCGTGCTCGAGCACCTTCTTGTGGAAGTGGTCCGCCGGGAGTTCCTCGAAGAGATTGGCGTCGAAGTACTTGTCGTTCATTTCTTTTTCTCCTTTATGTATTCCTCGGTGAAATGGGTGATGCACACCTTTGCCAGCGGCGGCGTGCCGTATGGCGTGCGGCATCCCTTCTGGACGCCACCTATCACCACGTGGGCGTCGTCCGTGTATGCGACGCCGTTGAGCGCGTCGCATACGAGCTTGCCGATGTTGTCCCAGTCGGGCTTGCCGAGGTCGGCGCGGCCCACCCAGTACTTCGGGTTGCTCTTGGCCAGTGGCCTGAAGGTCTCGATGGCGACGGTCACGATTCCGTCGAAGTCCCCGTGGTCCTCGTGCTCGGCCCTGTAGGCCTTGCGTACGGCCTCCTCGGCGAGCCTCGTCTGCTTCGGGGTGTAGTTGCGTCCGGTTCGCGGGTCGGTCCGGTGGCGCTCCTTGCCCACGATCTTCTCCAGCTCGAGCTTGAAGGTCATGGAGCGCTCCTTGTGCCTTACCCAGCTCATGCCGTGAACCCGTCACTCTGCGAGCGGTGCTTGTTGAAGGCGTCCTTGAGGCTGGGGTAGCGCGCCTCCATGATTCGGGCGAATGACGGCGCGAGGCCGTTGCGCACGCCCACGTGCAGCTCGTTGCGGACCATGTTCACGAGGTAGTTGGCGCTCACGTAGCCCTTCTTGGAGAGCCTCACGGCGTTCTCGACCATGTAGTTCCATGCGCCGGGGTTCTCGTCAATCCAGCGGCGCGCGTCCTCGGCGTCGGCCTCGCCCTTGGCCCCGAGGCCGAAAATCTCGAGCTGGCAGCTCTGGGGCTTCGGCCTGTAGCGCTCGTCGTTACGCATGGACGCCCACCGCCTCGTATGCGGCCTGCGCGCTGTGCACCGCGCCGTCCATGGTCGGGATAATCCAGAGCCACAGCAGCGCGCACATCGCGAGCGCCGTCACGGCGATGCCGACCAGCAGCCCGGCCCTGAAGGCGTCCTTCTGCCTGTCGGCCTGCTCCTGCGCTGGCAGGCGGTAGCCCTCGCGTGCTACGATGCGGGGAGTCCTGTTGGACGTGCGGGCGCTCTTGGTGTGGTTGCTGGGGGTGCCCGCGTATCTGTTTTGGGGGGTCATTCTTCCTCCGTTTCTTGGGTATCGCTTCTCGAAAACTTCTCGTCGATTTGACGTTTCGCGCGGTATTTGCGGCTGTAGAGCCGCTGCCGCTCCTTGTTCACGCGGTCCTCCCTCCTCACCTCCTCCTCCATCGCCCGCACCTGCTCGGCGATCTCGGAGGCGCGCTGCTCCCTTGTGCAGGAGACGCACCATCCGGTCCGGCTAGATAGCGGCTTGAAGGTCTGCCGCCCGCAACGCGGGCATATCCAGCGCCTGCGGAGTGAGAGTCCGTATTTCGACGCCTGGACCTCCACCGCCCTCGCCGTCTTGCCGAGGGCCTCGGCTATGGCCACGGCCCCGTCACCGGCGCGCTCCTCGAGGTAGCGGACTTCGCTGCTCGTCCACGTCATTGCGCCCGGCGTCCCTTCCAAGTCTTGAAGCGGCGCTGCAACTTCCGGCGCATGATGTCGAGCCTTTGGTTGCGGGGCATTACGCCACCGCCGGAGTGCGACGCTCGTTGCTGAGATCAAGCAGGTACCCAGCGCTGCATCCGTAGAAGCGGCACGCACGAACGATGAAGTCGCCGGGCATGCTCTCTGGGTCTCCCTCGTACTTTGCGAGCGTTTTGGGCGAGACAAGGAGCTTCTTCGCCGCCTCGGCTTGCGTAAGGCTTCGGCGCGTGCGCTCAGATGCTAGGTTTTTCATTGGTAGTCCTCCTTAAAAGTACGCATCTGGTTTGCGATTGCGAGTCCATAGTACGCATCTGATTGAAGGTCGTCAAGAAGAAATCTGTACAAATGCGCATCAGATTGGTACTATTCGAAGCGTAATCGGTAAGAACGTACGGATTTTAGGAGGCGCGTGAGATGCAGACGAGACTAAAAGTGATTCGCAAACACGCAGGAATCACGCAGGAAGAGGCAGCCGATGCCCTCGGCGTCTCCATCGGCACATATCGGAATTGGGAACAGGGTAGGGTTGTGATGAACGGCGAGCAGCTCATTGCTGCCGCAATGATGTTTGATACAACCGTTGACCACATACTCATGACTGATACCGACGATTGCGCCGACATCGACCCGAGGGAAGAACTCATGTCTCTTTTTGATGCCATGAACGGGCGCGCCAAGACCGCGCTGGTCATAGTCGCACGCGGCCTTGCCGATCAATTCCCGGAATAGGAGGAGCCATGGAGCCTGTAAGGCGCTGCATCGCGGACAACATCAAGAAGTTCCGCCTGGAGAAGGACCTAAGTGTTGAAGACATAGGCAATGCCATAGGTAAGAGCGGTAAGACAGTTAGCGCATGGGAGGTGGGGCATGGCCAGCCGGACGCAGATGCAATGATTAAACTATGCAGGCTTTTTGGTGTTGGCATTGCCGACCTCTATGGCGAGAGCGGTGATTTGGCACCAATCTCAAACGATGAGCGCGATCTCGTCGACACGTACCGCGACCTTACGTCGCCGCACAAGCATGTTTTATTGGCTGTCGCCCGCGAGCTGCGGGCGGCGCAGGGGAAGGAGTAGCCCATGATTACCCGCAGAACGTTCCTGGCCGCTATGGCCACGGCTTCGCTAGCGCCGCTTGTCGGATGCTCCGGCGGGCAACAAGCCGGTTCCGGTCAGCAATCGTCTGGCGAGTCCAAGGAGGTCGAGAATCGGAGCGAACCGAAACCACTGGAGATTACCGAGTCCGGCTGGTCGGTGGTCGGCGACGGATGGGTCTACTACGGCTTCGCGCTGAAGAACACCAACAAGGACGTCGAGGCCCAGATGCCTACGGTGACGATAACGGGCAGGGCCGAGGACGGCTCCATCGTCTTCTCCGACAAGCAGACCCTGTTCGTCGTCCTCCCCGGTGAGACCGTACACTACGGTTTCCAGGCGGGAAACGGCACCGCCCCCGCAACGGTCGAGTTTAAGGCGAATGAGCCGAGCTGGGTAGACAGCCAGACGCTGGACGAAGACGTCTTTACCGTATCGAACACGGCAGAGGTGCCTGACTCGTACGGCGGCGTCTCGTACACAGGCGAGTTGACCGCCAACTACGATCTGGACAAGAAGCAGTACAGCCAGGTCGCCGTCTCCGTGATTGCCCGCGACGCCTCCGGGGCCATCAACTACGGAAACACGACGTTCGTCGATACCCCGTCCAAGGGCGAGTCCGAGCCGTTCGAGATTTCCTGCTTCAACATGCCCGAGCACTCCTCGTTCGAGGTATACGCCCAGGTCTGGTAGCGGCAAAGTGAAACCCCGCAGGTCGAAGCGCGCCAACGCTGCTGCGGGGCTTACCAGATAGCCGCCCGTTTGGAGGGCATCCTAGATTATGCCAGAAGATATAAAGACCGCCGTCATATACGCCCGCTTCTCGTGCTCGAAGCAGCGCGAGGCCTCGATTGACGACCAGCTGCGCGTCTGCCGCGACTGGTGCGCGCGCGAGGGCTACGCCATCGTCGGGGAGTACTCCGACTACGCCATGAGCGGCCGCAGCGACGACCGCCCCGAGTTCCAGAAGATGATTGCCAACGCGGGCGAGTCGGACATCGTGCTGGTCTATATGATGGACCGCTTCTCGCGCGACGAGTACGACGCCCCGGCATACAAGCACGAGCTGCGCAGGAAGGGCGTCGAGGTCGTGTCGGCCATGGAGGCCATGCCGGACGGCCCCGAGCGCATCCTGATCGAGAAGATCTACGAGGGCCTCGCGGCCGTGGAATCGGTCAAGACCTCCATGAGGACGAGGCGCGGCATGGAGGGCAACGCCCTCAAGTGCAAGACCAACGGCGTGCGCGTCTACGGTTACGGCCGGAATGACGACGACGAGTACGTGGTGAACGAGGACGAGGCCGCTATAGTGCGCGAGGCGTTCCGGCGCTCCTGCGACCACGAGCCGGTCGACTCCATCGCCAGCGACTTCGCGCGGCGCGGCGTGACCACCAGGACGGGCAGGCCGTGCGGGTACTCGATGGTGTACCAGATGCTCCACAACAGGAAGTACACGGGCTTCTACTCGTGGGGAGGCATAGAGGTGGAGGGTGGCATGCCCCAGATTATCGACAAGGCGACCTTCGCGATGGCCCAGGAGGTGAAGCCGAAGAAGCGCCGGGCCTCGGAGGACTGGGGCACGTTCGCGCTGTCGGGCAGGGCGATCTGCTCGGAGTGCGGCCACAACATGGCCGGGACGTCGGGCCGTGGCAAGAAGAACGTCAAGTACGAGTATTACGGCTGCCGCTGCGGTGCCAAGCCCGTCCGGCGCGACTGGCTCGAGCACGAGCTGGCCGAGGCCATCAGGGGGATGCTGCGCGACCGCGAGACTGCCCTCCGCATATCCCACATGCTCTGGGACGAGCCGGAGCCGGAGATAGCCGACGCGCGCAGGCGGGCCATGGCGTCGAAGCGCAAGGCCGAGAACGGCCTCCAGAACATCATGGCCGCCATCGAGCAGGGTATCGTGATGCCGGAGTTCACCGACCGCATCGCCCAGCTTCAGGCCCAGAAGGCCCGAGCCGAGCGCGATCTGGCCTCCTATGACGAGGCGCGCATCGACCCAGAGGAGTTCGCGGACTTCCTCCAGTGCGGCGGCGGGATGGACGACGCGGCCGTGCTCGATTCCTTTGTCTATCAGGTGATGGTGACGCCGAATGAGTGCGTGGCCACGCTCTACTGCGACGACGAACGAAACGAACCCGCACGACTTAGCATCGCACGGGTTCGCACATTTTCGGGTTGGTGCCCCCAGCGGGATTCGAACCCGCGATATCCACCTTGAAAGGGTGGCGTCCTTGGCCGCTAGACGATGGGGACAGCGGGAAAGAGTATAGCAGACTTTTTTGCCGGCGCGTATATCGTTGGCAAACTGGAAAACCACCACAAAGGTACCTGTCCCCTTTGTGGTGGTGGGGTGCTAGGGGAGGAGCTTCATGGCGGCGTCGTGGGCGGCGCGCTCGTAGGTGTCGTCGAGGGGCTTGAGCGGCAGCAGGGCTGTGGCCTGCGCATCGCCGCGGCGCTCGAGGGCGTGCGCGATCAGCCAGTCGGCGAGTTCGGGGTTTTTGGGCAGCGCCGGCCCGTGCAGGTACGTGCCGATCACGCCCTTGTAGATCAGACCCTCAAAGCCGTCGTCGCCGTTGTTGCCGGTGCCAGTGACGACGGACGTTCCGAGCGGCGTGGCATCGGCGTCCAAAAGCGTGCGGCCGCCGTGGTTCTCGAATCCCACAAAGGGCTCGGGTGCCAGATTGGTTTCGACGGCTACGTTGCCGATCAGGCGGTCGGAGCCGCGTACGGTTTCGGCGGCAATGACCCCCAGACCCTCGATGCGATCCTCGCCCATATAG
Organism: uncultured Collinsella sp.; assembly: GCA_959606495.1. Classification (GTDB taxonomy): domain Bacteria; phylum Actinomycetota; class Coriobacteriia; order Coriobacteriales; family Coriobacteriaceae; genus Collinsella. The sequence continues at coordinate 77,993 of CAUHJB010000007.1, forward strand.
TACGAACGGCCGAGCAGCTGATAGCCGCCACAGATGGCAAGCAGCGAGCCGCCATCCTCAACATAGGCCGCGACCTTGTCTTTTTGAGCGAGCAGTTCATGTGCAACCGCCAGCTGGTCGCGATCGGAGCCACCGCCCATCATAACGATGTCGGCGTCGGTCAGGTCGAGCGTCTCGCCCATGTGGACTTCGTCCACACGCACGGGAATGCCGCGCCAGGCGCAGCGGCGCTCGAGGGCGATGACATTGCCGCCGTCGGCGTAGAGGTTGAGGGCATCGGGGTACAGATAGACGATACGCAGGGGGCGCGAAAGCTCGACCGGCGCAATATCGGTGGGGACAGCGCTGCCATCGGCGCGCGTTACGGCGTGGGAGGCTACCGAGTTCGTATCGGTGCCTTTGAGTCCGTCGAGTTCCTTGACCAGCGGCGGAAAGGCCGTGTAGTTGGCGACGGCATAGAAAGTGTCGCCGGCGGCCTCGTCTGCCACGGCACCAATCGCCTGCTCGACATTCGAGATAATCGTGGCATCGATGCCGGCGTACTTGAGGCGCACCTGCATGTCGTGCGCGCGCGTGCCGCCGGCAAAGGCGACAAGACCCGGCGTGTCGGCGATGCGCTCGAAGTCGACGTCGTAGATCCACGATACATCGTGGCCGTCAGCATCGTTGTCGTTGAGGAAGAAAGCGCAGAGTCTGCCGCCTGCCGTCTTGATGGACTGGATTTGTCGATCGAAGCCTACGGGATTCTTTGCCAGGTTTGCCTCGACGGTGCGGCCGGCAATATCCCAGCGGCCCATGCGTCCGCCGGCGGGGACGTAGGCATCGAGCGTGGGCTGCAGATGTGCCGCGTCCACGCCCAGCTCGCGCGCCGCAAAGAAGGCGGCGGCAACGTTATAGACCATGTACAGGCCGTTGTAGCGTGTGGCGATGTGTGCAGCAGCAGCGTCGGGCGCAGGTCCAAAGACCAGGTCAAAGCCGTAGCCGTCGCAGCCGAGCTCCACGCCCGTCACGCGACGGACCAGCGCGGGACGCTCCCATCCGCACGAAGGACAATGATAGGCTCCGAGCTGGCCGTACTGCACGTAGTCATACTCCAGCGGCGCGTTGCACTGCGAGCAAAAACGCGAGTCGCTAATGCGATCGGACTCGGTGCCCGTGGCGCCGTCGATGCCAAAGGCGATGCCCGTGTTGGGGACGCGTGCGGCGATCGAGGCGCACAGCGGGTCGTCGGCGTTGTAGATGAGCGTTGTCGTCGGAGAGAGCTTCAACGCATGGGCGATGACGTCTTGGGTATGGTCAATCTCGCCGTAGCGGTCTAGCTGGTCGCGGAACAGGTTGAGCAGCACAAAGTACGTCGGTTTGAGCTTGGGCAGAACGCGTACGGTGTAGAGCTCGTCGCACTCAAAAACGCCCACGCGCTTGCCGCTGCTGGTGTGCTTAAGGCCGCCGCGGGCCTCGAGCAGAGCACCCACCACACCAGGCTCCATATTGTTGCCGGCACGGTTGCACACCACGGTAGCGCCGCTGGCAGCAACGGCGTCAGCGATGAGGTTGGAGGTGGTGGTCTTGCCATTAGTACCGGTAATCACTACGCTGCGGTCGACAAGGCCGGCGAGGTCGCTCAGCAACTCGGGGTCGATCTTCATGGCGATGCGGCCGGGAAGCACGCCACCCTGGCGTTTGAGGACAGAGCGCAGTCCCCAGCGGGCGATATCGCTCGAGGTGCAGGCGAGAGATGAGCGGAGGTTCATGAAGCCGTTCCTAACATAGATGACATGGTCGGGGCGATCGCGTCGCTAAAAGCCGTAGCGGCGCGCAAATTCCTGGGCAAGCTGCGATACATCTTCGCAGGCGTTGGCCCAGGGGGCAAAGTCTGGGGTGTCCGAGATAATGCCGTCGGCTTCCCAAACCGCCTGGTGCGAGAGGTCCCAGGGGTCGCGCGGCTCGGGTCGGCAGGGAAGATACGGCGTCTGGTACATGGGATTCAGCAAGAAGAACGCGCCACCCTCGCAACGGTTAGCGAACTCACGCAGCGCGCGCGTCGCCGGGCGCATCTTGTTTGTTTTGAACAGCAAGATCGTGCGGGCGAGCAGGTACCAAGGAGAGTTTTCGAGTGCGTCTGCCCCCACCTGTTCCTCGAGCTGGTGGGCCAGGGCAAAAAAGCCGTCCTGGTCTTCCAGGCGAGCGAGGGCGAGCAACACGGTGCCGGCAGCTCGGGTGGGATAGCCTTCTGCCTTAAGGACGCGGCGGGCGTAGTTGGCAGCAGCGCGGTAGCGGGCGCTCGCCATGCACAGCTGCGAGATGGCCTCGAGTGTGTGAAGCCATCCGATAAGAGCCGGCTCGCTCACGGTAAGGTCTGCTGCGGTGACACCGTCGGCCAAAACATTATTGGCCCAGTAGTGTGGGGCCTCCATATCGAACCCGGGCACGCTTTGCTGAAGGTAATCGGCCGTGGTCGCCTCGAGCTTCATCAGGTCGCCCAGGCAGGCGTCAACGGGCGTGTCGGCCAGGATGATGGCGAGCAGCTGCGCGTCGACGGCCAGTGCATCGACGCGGACAATCTTGAGCAGCTCATCGCGCATGTCGTCGAACAGACGATTGCGCGTCTGCTCGAACTCTTCGTCGCTGCCCATGTCCTCGATGCGATGGAGCTCGTCGAGCAGGTGGCGATGAACACCGGCGTAGGACAGCAGCGCCTGGGCATGCTCGGACTGCGCATACTTTTGGGGATTCGCGCTAATGTCGTTATGGACAAGCTCGCGTGCTGCATCGGTGAGCTCGGGGTGCGACGCCAGATAGGTGCGCTCCAGGTAGGCGGGGATGTAGACGCTCGGATCCATTAGAGGTCTCCTCCCTTAAACGGCAAACCCTGCTCGGCCGCCCGCAGTATGCGCTCGTCGATCTGGGAGCGCACGATGTCGTTGGTGGCGACCCAGGCGGCAAAGCTGGCGTTGTCGGGCGCGCCCAGGCCCTCCTGCAGTACCGGCGTCGCCTCGGAGAGTGCAAGGACGAGCTCGTCGGTGGAGCCTGCACCCACGTTGACGCGGGCATAGACGCCATCGGGAAACTCGGTTTGGAAGTAGAGCGCCTCGGCTGCGTGCGGGCACGAGCGCGCAAGGATGCGCAGGTAGTGTTCGGCGCCCTCGTAATCCAGCTCGCGCCAGGCAGCGCTCATCAGCGCGATGAGCGTCCACGGGTCCAAGTCGCGTTCTGCATCCTTGGGACGACGGCGCAGCGGCGTGTTGGCGAGATAGGGGACGGAGTGGGCAGAGCGAAAGCACTTGAGCTCCTCAGCGGGGTATTCGAGCTTTGCCATGGCGAGCATTGCGGTGTGGCGGACGCCGGCAGGATCGTTGGGGGCAAAGTCGAGGCTGCGGTTTGCGGCTTCGAGCGACATGCGGTAGCGGCCGCTAATGAGCGCGCGCGATGCCAAGGCGGCAAGCCAGCGCAGGTAGGGACGGCGGGTCAGGTCGCCTGCGGCCTCGCGCTCGTAGGGGTCCTGCGCCGAGGCGATCTTGAGCGCCAGGTCGTGTTCGACTTCATCGCACTTGGATACCAAGTACTGTACGTATTCCTCGTTGGAGTCAGCGGTGAGGGCGCACAACATGCGCTGCGCATCCCAGTTGGCCGGATCGAGTGCGGCGGCCTCGCGAAGCATGTTCTCGGCAGCGGCCTCTTCCTGCTCGGCTTGGGCATCGTCGGGGATAAAGGGAATGCGGTAGTCGACGGCCTCGACCACCTTGGCAATCAGATGCCCGGCGCGGTCGCGGTCGTGCACGATGAGCGGCGCGGGGTTGCGGGTGAATTGCTCCATCAGACGCTCGACGGCGGGGCCGTCGGTGAGCGGGATATTGTCGCGGCGCAAGGCCTCAAGAACGAGGCGATGGCAATCCTCTTGAATGGGATCGAATGCCATGGGGCCTCCTTTGCTGCGGTTAGGGTTCAAATGTCTCTATATAAGGTTCTAGTTTACCCGCATGTGGCACACCGGGGGTGCCGCACTTGGACATGCACCTTTGCACCACGAAGACGGATGTCGCACAAATGTCGGCGCCTTGGACGACTGAGTGGTATCACGGTGCCGCAAACGGTCGATTTTTGGCGGCGAACGGGGCGCATTTTGGAGGGGCACCGTCCTGCCCGGGATATGTGGTCAACCTTGATAAAACGTTTGCCCAGCTTGGGAGTATGAATGCCCCACAAGGGTCTTCAGGGATAGAAAAAACGTTTCATCATTGTCGGCTTTAGGTGAATAACTGACCAACCAGAACGGTAAAATAGTGTTTGTCTGAGCGTTGAGACGTTTAGACATCGCGCATTGTCATCGCCGGCAACGCGCAAAACGGTCCTAACGGAGCCAATCGGGTGCTCCGTTATATACGCAAGTCTAAGAGGGGCTTGTTTAGGAGGCACAGTATGGGACGTTTTACCAATCCTCGCGATCTGTACTTTGGTGAGGGCGCTCGCCACGAGGTGAAGAACCTCAAGGGCAAGAAGGCCATCATCGTTTCTGGCGGCAGCTCTATGCGCCGCGGCGGGTTCCTGCAGGACGTTGAGGCCGACCTCAAAGAGGGCGGCTTCGAGGTCAAGCTGTTCGAGGGCGTCGAGTCCGATCCGTCCATCGAGACGGTCATGAAGGGCGCCGAGGCCATGCGCGAGTTCGAGCCCGACTGGATTATCGCCATCGGCGGCGGCTCGCCCATCGATGCCGCTAAGGCCATGTGGGTCTTCTACGAGTATCCCGAGGAGTCCTTCGATAACATCATCCAGCCGTTCAGCTTCCCCGAGCTGCGTCAGAAGGCTCATTTCTGCGCCATCTCCTCTACCTCCGGCACCGCTACCGAGGTCACCGCGTTCTCCGTCATCACCGACTACGCCAAGGGCATCAAGTACCCGCTGGCCGACTTCAACATCACCCCTGATGTCGCCATCGTCGACCCCGAGCTCACCTACACCATGCCCGCCAAGCTGTGCGCTCACACCGGCATGGATGCTCTGACCCACTGCATGGAGGCCTACGTTTCCACCTGCGCCTCTATGTTCACCGACGCCAACGCCCTGCACGGCATCCGCGAGATCGTCGAGTGGCTGCCCAAGTCCTATGCTGGCGACCATGAGGCCCGTCAGCACATGCACGAGGCTCAGTGCATCGCCGGTATCGCCTTCTCCTCGGGCCTGCTCGGCATCGTTCACTCCATGGCTCACAAGACCGGTGCTGCCTTCGAGAACGGCCACATCATCCACGGTGCTGCTAACGCTATGTACCTGGGCAAGGTCATCCAGTGGAACTCCAAGGATCCCCGTGCTGCCGAGCGTTACGCTTACGTGGCCAAGGAGATCCTGCACCTTCCCGGCGAGACCAACGAGGAGCTTATCGCTGCGCTCGTCCAGAAGATCCGCGACCTCAACGACCAGCTCAACATTCCGCAGTCCATCAAGGATTACGCGAATGGTGGCGTGAAGGTCGACGCCGAGAACCCGCAGATGGTTTCCGAGGAGGAGTTCCTCGCCAAGCTCCCCGAGATCGCCGCGAACGCCGAGCAGGACGCCTGCACGCCCGAGAACCCGCGTGAGACCAAGGCTGCCGACTTCGAGGAGATTCTCAAGGCCTGCTACTACGACACCGACATCGATTTCTAATCGACTCTTGTTATCGTAACGAGGGGCTCCGCACGTATCTGTACGGAGCCCCTTTCTTTTTTCTCTTAGAGAATGGGATAGTTATGGCTGCAATTTTCAATAGCCCCAGCAAGTACATCCAGGGTCCGGACGAGCTCGCCAAGCTCGGCTCCTATGTCGAGCCGCTCGGCGCTAAGGCCCTCGTCATCGTGACGCCTTCGGGCAAGAAGCGCGTCGGTGCCAAGATCGAGGGCGGTTTTGCCGAGGCTAAGGCCGAGCTGCTGTTTGAGGACTTTAACGGCGAGTGCTCCAAGGGCGAGGTCGATCGCCTGGTTGCGCTCGCTCGCGACAACGGTTGCGACATCATCGTCGGCGTCGGTGGCGGCAAGATCCTCGACACCGCGAAGGCCGTCGCCTATTACCTGGAGTCCCCGGTTATCATTTGCCCCACCATTGCTTCGACCGATGCCCCGTGTTCGGCACTTTCGGTGCTCTACACCGACGATGGCCAGTTCGATAAATATCTCTTCCTTAAGGCAAACCCCAACATTGTCCTGATGGATACGACGGTTATCGCGGCGAGCCCGGTGCGCCTGACGGTTTCCGGTATGGGCGATGCGCTCGCAACCTACTTTGAGGCCCAGGCGACGCATGATGCCGACGGTGGCACCTGCGCTGGCGGCAAGGGCGGCATGGCCGGTCTGGCGCTCGCCAAGCTCTGCTACGAGACGCTTATGGCCGATGGCGTCAAGGCCAAGGTCGCGCTGGAGAAGGGTGCGCTCACGCCTGCAGTCGAGCATATCATCGAGGCCAATACGCTGCTTTCGGGCATTGGCTTTGAGAGCTCGGGCCTTGCTGCTGCTCATGCCATCCACAATGGCCTGACGATGCTGCCCGAGTGCCACGGCATGTATCACGGCGAGAAGGTCGCCTTTGGCACCATCGTTCAGCTGGTACTCGAGGATGCTCCGACTGAGAAACTCGAGGAAGTCTTGGGCTTCTGCATTGAGCTGGGCCTGCCGGTCACGATGAAGGAACTTGGCGTTGCCGAGCTTACGCGCGAACAGGCCATGATTGTTGCCGAGGCCGCCTGCGCGCCCGATGACACCATGTGCAATATGCCGTTTGAGGTGACGCCCGAGATGGTCGCAAACGCCATCCTGGGTGCCGACGCGCTGGGACACTACTATCTCATGGATGAGTAAATCAAGCTAAGGAAGGGGCAAAGCCAGCAGACGGCTTTGCCCCTTTTTGCTATGGTGCAAACTAACCTGACCCCATCGCACCAAGTTGGTGCAAAGGGGTCAGGTTACTTTGCACCAATCGTTGTTTGATGAAGGGCGGATTCTCGTATGGCGCTTCCTATGGTTTACGGCGGTCCCGGCCGGTATGTTCAGGGGCCGGGCGAACTTTCGCGTCAGGGCAGGTATTTGTCATGGTTGGGCTGCGCTGCCTATGTCTTGTTTGACCAGGGCACCGAGGATCGGCTGTGCAGGCAGATCGTCGATGGATTTCTGGATGAAGATCTAAGCGAGCCGTTCTTTAAGATTTACAACGGTCCGTGTACGGAAGATGCCGTTGTCGAAATGGCCAAGGAAGCCCAGGCCGAGTATTGCGACATGGTGGTGGGCATTGGCGGCGGCAAGATGCTCGATATCGCAAAGGCCGTTGCGTTTTATGCTGAGCTGCCGTTGTGTGTATGCCCCACGGCGGCTTCGATGGACGGTCCGTGCAGCGCGATTTCGGTGCTGTATCACGAGGATGGGTCGTTCGATCGCTATCTGATGCTCGAGAAGAATCCGGACCTGGTCGTGGTCGATACCAACGTGGTCGCGGCGGCCCCACTCCGTATGACGGTCGCTGGTATGGGCGATGCGCTGGCAACGTACTTCGAGGCGCGTTCGTGCGCCGCGGCGAGAGGTGCGAACGAGCACGGTGGCGCGCCGGGGCACTTGGCACTGGTCGCGGCACGTGCCTGCTACGATACGCTTATGGAATGCGGCGTCGCTGCCAAGCGCGATCTCAAAAAGGGGCGTACATCGCCGGCGGTTGAGCGCCTGATCGAGTGCAACATCCTGCTTTCGGGCGTTGGCTTTGAGAGCGGTGGCTTGGCGTTGGCGCATGCCATCGCCAACGGTCTGACGATTCTGCCCGAGTGCAAGGCCATGCACGGCGAGGCCGTGGCGTTTGGTCTGGTGGTCCAGCTTCGTCTGGAGCGTGCGCCCGAGCTTGAACAGGTGCTCGAGTTTTGTCAGCGCGTCGGTCTGCCGACGACGCTCGAGGAGCTGGGCCTTGGCGAGATTTCCGATGCCGACCTGATGAGCGTTGCGGATGCGGCCTTTAGAAACGAACGCAATATGGCCAACGAGCAGGCCAAGGTGACCAAGCAAAAGCTCGTCGAGCTCATGCGCGAGGCATAGTTTGGCGCTTGATCGACCTTGTGCAATCGGGGCGGCGATAGGCCATAGGCTATTTGCCGCAAAGGTGCTCCGCGTGTAATTTGCCCGAGGCACGGGCCGATAGCGTATCATTATCTCTTGCTTGTTTGCACTGCTCAGGGAGGGGCCGCGCATGGCGCAGGAACACGATCTATTTGATGACATTATCGAGATCAGCAAGGGTTTCGACTTTCTTAAAAACCCGCTTGGCGGCGTGACCGATGCGCTCGATCCGTCGGCGCCGCAGTGGAATCCTGCCGACTACAAGGAGCGTCCGCGTGGCAACACCATTCCGTGTCTGACCTGCAAAAACGAAAAGAGCGGCTGCACCGCGTGCATGGACGTGTGCCCGGTCAACGCTATCGAGGTCGAGGAAGACGCCATCGAGATCCTCGACTCCTGTCGCAAGTGCGGCCTGTGCGCCGCTGCCTGTCCGACCGAGGCGATCATCTCGCCGCGCTTGGCGCCCAAAAACCTGTATGACGACATCGTCTCTGCTGCTACGAGCCACGAGACCGCCTACGTCACCTGCACGCGCGCCCTTAAGCGCATGCCGCGCGAAAACGAGGTCGTCGTCGCCTGCGTGGGCGATATTACGGCCGAGACCTGGTTCTCGGTGCTGGCGGACTATCCCAACGTGAGCGTGTACCTGCCGTTGGGCGTGTGCGATAAGTGCCGCAACACCGGTGGCGAGGATATTCTGGGCGAGGCCATCGCCACCGCCGAGGAGTGGGCCGGTACGGGCATGGGCCTGGAGGTCGACCCCAAGAGCCTCAAATGTCATAAGCGCCGCGAGTACGAGCGCAAGGAGTACATGGAAAAGATCGCCCGCACCACGGGCCTAACCGTGACTAAACTCAACCCGGCGACTGCGGCACTGGCCTCGGTGACGCAGAAGCTCAAAGCCCATCGCCATCAGATTACCCAGCTGGAGCGCACGCTCAATACCATGTGCGGCGCCACGACGGCAAAACGTCGCCGTACGCTTACGCACGGGCGCCAGCTGGTACTCTCGACGTTGCAAAACCACCCCGAGCTTGCCCAGAACATGCAGGTGAGCACGCCGGAATGCGATTTTGACAAGTGCACGTCGTGTGGCGAGTGCGTCAACGTGTGCCCCACGTTTGCCTGCGATTTGGTGGGAAGCGGCCGCTTTGCACTGGAGTCCACGTATTGCCTAGGCTGCGGAGCCTGCGTCAAGGTGTGCCCCGAGCATGCGCTTAAGTTGGTTGAACATGATGCATCCAACCTAGTCGTCGTCGATCCCGAGGCCGAGGAAAAGGCCGCCCAGAAGGCTAGGGCCCACGAAGAAGCCCAGAAGGTCAAGGCTGAGGCGAAGGCCAAGCTCGACAAGATGCTCGATCAGGTGGAGAAGCTCGCGGACTAGTCAGCGACCCCTATCTCTGCTTCATTCGTGCCGCCGTGGCGTCCGGGTTAGCCCAGATGCTGCGGCGGCGCTATACTTATGCAGTTTGAAATGCTTGTACCAAAAGGAGCTGTCGTGTCCCTTTCCATCGGTATCGTGGGCCTGCCCAACGTGGGCAAGTCGACGCTGTTCACCGCGCTTACCAAAAAGACCGGCCTTGCCGCCAACTATCCGTTCGCCACGATCGACCCCAACGTGGGTATCGTCGACGTGCCCGATAGCCGCCTGCAAAAGCTCGCCGACATCGTTAACCCGGGTCGCATCGTGCCGGCGACGGTCGAGTTCGTCGACATCGCAGGTCTGGTGAAGGGCGCCAACGAGGGCGAGGGCCTGGGCAACCAGTTCCTGGCCAACATTCGCGAGACCGACGCCATCTGCGAGGTCGTGCGCTACTTTAAGGACCCCAACGTCATGCGTGAGGTGGGCCGCACGGGCGAGTTCGTCGATCCCGCCGGTGACGCCGATACCATCATGACCGAGCTCATCCTGGCCGACATGGGCACGCTCGAGAAGCAGCTGCCCAAGCTCGAGAAGGAGGCCAAGCGCGACAAGGAGCTCATGCCCAAGTTCGAGGTCGCCAAGCGCCTGCTCGCCTGGCTCAACGAGGGCAAGCGCGCCGCGTCCATGGAGATGACCGATGAGGAGCGCGCCGCCGCCAAGGGCCTGTTCCTGCTCACCATGAAGCCCATCCTGTATGTGGCCAACGTAGACGAGGACATGCTCAACGAGGACCTGGCGCCAATCGATGGCGTCAAGCCGCTGCCGATCTGCGCCAAGATCGAGGCCGAGCTTTCCGAGCTCGATCCCGAGGATGCGGCCGACTACCTGGAGAGCTTGGGCCTGGAGCAGCCCGGTCTGGACGTGCTCGCGCAGGCGGCTTACAAGCTGCTCGGCCTGCAGTCATTCTTTACGGCCGGCGAGATGGAGGTCAAGGCCTGGACGGTTCGTCAGGGCGCGACCGCCCCGCAGGCCGCCGGCGTTATCCACACCGACTTTGAGCGCGGCTTTATTAAGGCCGAGGTCATTGGCTATGACGACTACATCGAGCTCGGCGGTGAGCAGGGCGCCAAGGCCGCCGGCAAGCTGCGTATTGAGGGCAAGGACTATGTCATGGCCGATGGCGACGTCGTGCACTTCCGCTTTAACGTGTAAGGACGACGCATATGTTTAAATATGGCAAAAAAGCCGGCTACATGGGTATTGCACTGCTCGTGCTTGCGGTGATTCCGCTGGTGGTCGCAGCGTGCGTTATCCCCAACATTGGTCCCGAGGTGGCAACAAAGTTTAATGCCGCCGGCGAGGCGACGCGCTGGGGCAAGAGCTACGAGTTGCTGGCACTGCCGGTGCTCAACCTGCTGCTGAGCGTGGCGACGTACTTTACGGCGGGACGCCAGGCTAAAAACAATGATGACTCCGCCGCCATGGCGCGCATCGTGTGCGAGCGCTACCTGCGCAACGGTTGCATCACGGGTGTGTTCCTCAACGTGGTCAACGTTTACTTTATGTACTCGGCGATTACCGGAACGGGCTTTGGCCTAGGCTTTTAGCTTGCGCCTTTAGGCAACGAGTCTGCACATATATTCAATGGCTGCTGCGAGGCCGCCGCTCGATCGTGGTTTAAAGACCATGTCGGCGGCGGCCTCGTTTTCGTATCCGGCGCCGCGAAGGGTGAGCGCGATACCGGCTTCCAGGAGAAGGGGCAGGCCGCGTTGGCTGGTTGCGATTACGGCAGCCTGATTGAGCGAGCAGCTGTGCGTTTGGCATTGGATGGCAAGTTCACCTTGCGCCGGGCAAGGGACCAGAACGGCGGCGACGCGACTTGATAGCAATGCAAATGCTGTGCGCTCATCGGGCGAAAGGCATTCGGCTTCAACGACGACGAGCTTGGGCGGTGCGCTGTTTGTGCGAAGCGTGGCTCGGTACATGCGGACCGAAGAACCCGACATAGAAAACTCCTGTGTATTCGGCAAAACGTAAACTATAGTTTACGTTTTTGTTCAGCTCCATTTCAAACTCGGCTGCATGGACGAACGTGCGAAACAGATTCTTGGCAGGCGGGTCGAAGAGACACGCAGGGACCTTGGTATCTCCAAGGTTGATTTTTGTGTGGCGACAGGAATCAGCCGACCCTACCTCGACCGAATCGAAGATGGGACGGCAAATTTCACGCTCAAGGTTCTATTTAAGATCGCGCCCGCACTCGGCATGACGGTGTCAGAGCTTCTCGAGGGGATCGAATAGGGCGTTCCCCCGCTGTATTTGACGCTCTTTGGGCGGGTCCCCCTGGTTGCGATGTGCAAAATCGCGAGTATTCAGCACCAGTTCGGCCGTAGATGGTAGCTCGAGCGGCTGGCTTTGCCTTTTTGACAGTAGATAATCCACACTCTAAATAAAAATGAGGAATAAATATTTACTAGACGGACCCTTCGTCCTAAAAGTTCGTCTAATAATCGGCCGATTCTATGCCTCCGGAGGAGAAATTGCAGAATACTCCGATTTTTGCACGGCCCGAGGGGGACCACCTGTCGTTTAAGGCTGCGATAAGTGGAGCTGCCTTAGGGATTACGCCATCGGGATGCGGTCGTGGTTGACTTGGCTGTAGAACAGGCGCTGAATCTCGGCCGCATCACGTGACTGGCCGAGTGCCCACATGGTTTTGGCCACGAGCGTCTCGGTGGTCATGTCGTCGCCGCGCAAAATGCCCGGATGATCGGCGTAGGCACGGCCGACCTCATAAACACCCAGGTCAAGGCCCTCTTCGGGGACCTGCGTGGTCATAACGACAGTGCGACCCGAATCGACCCAGCGGAAAATCGCCTCTTGGAACGACTCGCCCGACTCGCCAAACTCGGGGATACCGCCAATGCCAAAGGTCTCAAGGATTACAGCGTCGTAGCTATCGGCAAGAGCGTCCAGGATACCCGGGTTCACGCCGGGTGTCAGCTTAAGGACAAATACGCGCGGGTCGATGCTGTCGTAGAAACGAACCGGGTTCTCGTCCTGGTGAGTGCCGTGGAGTCCGTTGCGAACGATGCGGTCGTTGCGGATATAGGCAATGGGCGGATAGTTGACGCTAATGAACGCGTTAAAGCTCATGGTGCGCTGCTTGCGGGCGCGCGTGCCGGCAATGGCTACGCCGCCAAAGACAATCGAGACGTCGTGCGAATGCTCGTCGAGCGCATAGAGCAGGCTCTGGTACAGGTTGAGCTTGGCATCGGTAAAGGGATTGCCCATGGGCTTTTGCGAGCCGGTGAGTACGATAGGCTTGGGGCTGTCCTGAATCAGATAGGAAAGCGCCGCCGCGGTGTAGCTCATGGTGTCGGTGCCGTGCAGAATCACGAAGCCGTTGTGGTCGGCATAACCCTCGACGATGACGTCGCGGATACGCATCCAGTCACTGGGG
>CAUHJB010000008.1:0-86605 GCA_959606495.1 uncultured Collinsella sp.
GCATTGGGGGCAGACTGCTTTGCACCATCTTGGTGTATCGGGGACAGGTACGTTTGCACCACCTTGGTGCAGATTAACCTGTCCCCCTTGCTCTAAATCGGGTATAAAGGCGTGCAGCATATCGAACGAAAGGCAATTTGCATGAATGACTTTATGAAGGGTCGCAATGGCGCTGACGAGCTCACCATCGTAATGGGTTTTGCTGGCATCATCATCGCGATGATCGGATCGATCGCCCGCATCCAGTGGCTCAGCTGGATCGCCATCGCCGTCATCGTGATTGGCGTGCTGCGCGGCCTGTCCAAAAACATCGACGCACGTCGCAAGGAGAACGAGGCCTTTGTCGCCGCGACCGCGAACGTCCCCGGCTTGGGCAAGTTCGTCGCCAGCTTGGGCGGTGGAACTGCAGCGGCCGGCACCTCGCGCGCGGCTGGAACGAGCAAGGAAGACTTTGAGCGTGCCAAGCGCACGGCCAAGAAGATGTGGAAGGGTCGCAAGACCACGGCATACCTCAAGTGCCCCAACTGCGGCCAGATGCTCTCCGTCCCCAAGGGCAAGGGCAAGATCCGCGTCACCTGCCCCAAGTGCCACGCCAAGATGGAAACCCGCTCCTAGCGCCCGCACGCGGGACAAATTAATCAGGTTTGTTTGTCCCAAATCTTAAGTATTTGTTCGATAAAAAAGCCGAGGCCTCGTGTTGAGACCTCGGCTTTTTGTATGCGGCAACGGAGCTGCACCTTTGTCACACCTACGCCACGCCGTCGCGGGCCAGCTCCTCGGCAAGCGCTTCTGCAGGCATGGCCATAATCGCGTCGAGCTCGGCGTCCACCTCGGGAATACGCTTCACCTTGAGCTTGCGTACCAGATCACCGCGACACATCACATGTATCGGCTCACGCAGAGCGCACAGGTCATCGAGCGGATTCTTGCGCGTCACCAGGATATCGGCGGCCTTGCCGCACTCGATCGTACCGGTCTCGCCGCCCAGCCCCAGGAGCTCGGCATTGACCTGCGTAGCCGTATGCAGCGCGAAGGCGTTGCTCACGCCGACATACTTGGCAAAATAGGCCACCTCACGCCACATGTCGTACTGCGTCACGAACGGGCAGCTCGAATCTGTGCCAAGGCCCACCTTAACGCCAGCTTCCAGCGCCGCACGAGCACTCTCGATAATGCCGGAGCACACGATGTCGCCGTTCTTCTTTTGCGTGTCAGTCGAATGGGTCTTCTCCGGATCGAGCAACACAAACGGCAGTGCCGGGCTGATAGTGCAGGTAACGCTGGGCGCACGATCCTCAAGCTGCGTGCCCGCGGCGCCACGGTACAGCTCCAGGATCTCGGGCGTCATCGGGGCACCGTGCTCGATCGTGTCGACCCCGGCCTCAAGCGCGGCCTTCACGCCCTCGGTGCTCTCGACATGAGCCATAACCGGCAGGCCCACCTCGTGCGCCGCCTTGCACGCCGCCGCGGCAACCTCCACCGGCATACGCAGCACGCCCGGCTCGCCCACCTCGGTCGCATCGAACACACCGCCCGTTACGAACAGCTTAATGACATCGGCACCGCGCGCATACAGGTCTCGCACCTGCTCGGCTGCCTCGACGGGGCTGTTAGCCACCTGGGCGAACAAGCCCGCACCATGCCCGCCCGGCACCGTGACGCCCGTTCCCGGCGCTACCAGGCGCGGACCCTGATACTTACCGGCGTCGATAGCGTCGCGCACGGCAATGTCGGCAAACAGCGGGTCGCCCGCGCCGCGCACCGTGGTCACGCCGCTTGCCAGCTGCTGCTGGGCACTGCCCTTGAGGATGCGGCGGACGATGGCACGGCCCACGGGATTATCGAGTTTCTTCATCAGCGCTCCCGCATCGCCGGCCGAGACAGGCTTGCCCGAGCCGCACAGGTGCACGTGCATATTGATGAGACCGGGCATGAGATACGCACCACCCAGGTCGATAACCTCGGCACCTGCAGGCGCCTGCGCCACAGCACTCGGCCCCATCCAGGTGATGACGCCGCGCTCAACAGTCACGGCCATATCGGGTTGCGGCTCCATATGCTCCGAACCATCCAGAATGGTCGCATTGATAAACAACGTGGAACGATCGGCAAATGCCATATCGAGCTCCTCCCTCACGATTAACATGAACATTTGTCCATTATCACCTAGTCCCGCTGGATTGCCGCAGACGCATCGGTTAACGGAAGGAAGAGGGGATGTGGGGAGACGGAACACGTTGCAGTCCCACCCCAACGACACCAGGGAAATGTCTCGATCTGTAACAGGTACAGGGTTATTAGGCCCCTTGATGTTACAGATCGAGACATTCGGTCGACGTTTCACCGGCTTGTCTCGATCTGTAACAATTACGAGCTCAAACAGCCTCTAAACGTTACAGATCGAGACAAAACCTCTCAGCGCCCATACCACTGGCATCTCCACTCCTCAGCCAATTCAACCTGCCGAGGAATACCCGCCAGCCTCATTTTCTCGACCAGCTTCCCCGGGTCTTTGAGTTCGTTAAACGTAAACCGAAGCACCTTATGCCCGAGCATTGTCAGATGAGATTCCCGCTGACGCTCTGCCACGAATGGGTCAACCGACTCCCGACCCTCGCCGCTCTGCAAGGTGTACTTCCCCTTTCCGTCGAGCTCGCCGATGACACACGTCCCGTCCTCGAGCCGCCAAAAATAGTCGACGCGAAACACCTGGCTCGGATCGAGCGGGTCGCGAAACTCCACCTGCAGCTCCGGAACCGGAAAGCCGTACGCAATAAAGAATGCTCGGAACCGAGACTCGCCGCCGTTTTCAGACAGCCCGTCCGCATACGACGCAATCACCTGTGCCCTGCGATACCCTCGCCTGCCCTCGCAATCCGCGCGGAGGCGCTCGCACAAATCCCCACGTGATACGCCTTTCGCCCGCAGTGCAGAATCGGCAATCGCCAACCCGTAGGAGAACGGCGCACGCAGTAGGCAATCCTCCACCGTGCGCCAAAACGACGTCACCCGCACGCCGTCGACTTGTTCAAGTGCGCCCGCCGCCTGCGGACGCAACAGCCGACATCCTGCACTCAGTGGCACCGAGCAACCTGTCTTAACAAGGTATCGTGGCCCAAGCAGATCATTCGGCACCTCCAGACCCCACAAAAGCGCCGCGTCATAGCCCCAAAACGCCCAATCGGGATGAAACTCCGCAAGCCCTTTGATGGCCCGCAGCGCTCGCTCCGTCGGCGTCAGCGCATCCCAATCATGTTGAAAACAGAACAAATACGGCTCGGGCTCCGCAATATCATCGGTTCCCACATGACGCCGTAGCCACATGAGCTCGGCATTGTCGTGTGTCACAAGCAGCACGCCTTGTTCAGCCGCCTCCGTGAGCCTGGCAAGCATCCTATTCCGCGCCAACGTGTTACGAGTCGTATGTTTGTGTTTGAGAACGGTATTAGGCACTTCCATCACCACCACATCGGACAAATGGACCATCGTCACCGTTGCCTCCGCCGACAAACGTCTCGACCTGTAACAGTTACGGGCACAAGCGGCCGCCAAACGTTACAGATCGAGACATTCGTGCAGCATTGCACCTCTTTGTCTCGACCTGTAACAGGAAAACCGATTTTTGGCCTGTAGATGTTACAGATTGAGACAAAAAGGCAAAAGGCAGGGCAGGCGACAACTACCCATCCCCTACTCCCACTCCTGTTCGTAGATGTTGAGGGACTTTACGTACCGCCCCTGGGCGCCCATGATGTCGCGGACCAGACGCAAGAAGAAGCTGATGCACGAGGTGTCAAAGCCGTCCTGCAGATCCTCGGGATGCACCGCACCCGGTCCGTCGACCGCCGTGTCGTTCAGGCGCGCGATGTCATACAGGTAGAGCTGTCCCGCCGTAAGCCAGACATCGTCGACGCAGGCGAGGCGCACCGCAATCGCGCCGTCGTTCCAATGCTCCTTCTGCACGATATGCGGGTCGTAGACATCAAAGCGATGATCGGTGCGCGTGTCCTTCAGCACGACCATGCCGGACGCAGGATTCTTGTCCAAAATGCCAAAGCGCGAGAAATACTGCGTGTCGCGTACCCGCTCGAGCCGCTTGAGCGAGGCAGGCGAAAGCGATGCCGGCGGCTCGTCAACATATAGCTCGAGCAGCGTTTTGCCATGGCGATAGGGGCGCTCGAAGAGCAGCCAATCGGTAAACGCCATGTTGTAGGCCATGATTTCGTTTTGAGAAGGTTCCTCGCAATAGCTGAGCCACGGGTCGACGATAATCTCGAACTGTTCGCGTGCCGGCTCCAGGAATTGAAACTTCCGCAGCATCCAAAAGTGAGCCATGTCGGCAATATCGTTGCCGACGGCTTCAGCCAGCTCTGCTCGGTCAAAAGCGTGGTCAGTCATGGCATCCTCCTCAAACTGATGGACCTCAATTTGAGCTTACGAGGAGGGTGGACAGCCACGACCAGCGCGGGCAAAATAGGCCTCCGACTGCAAACCAGATGCTGACCAAACACTTGACGAAAAGCTTGACCGAAAATGCGCACCGCAACAAAACCGCAGGCAAACATAGACGGCCAACCCGCCCTTTTGAGCCAGATGCCTGCAGCCACCACAGAAACAACAGGTGACCACAGCCCAAGAAGTCGACAAATGAACATCCTTACGTCGACAAACGCGCAAACTGCTCGCAAATCCGCAAGGAGTGTCCCCGAATGCCGGCACAAAAGGAACGTCCCTAACTGTCGGCACTTAGGGACGTTCCTTTTGTGCCGGCAGTTAGGGACAGCCCTTGCCGATTCGATTGTTGAATATCTCCGTGACTACTTTACAGTTCCAGTGCCTCGGCGACTTCGGCTGCGCAGGCCAGGGCATCGGCCATGGCACTCACCACGAGCGAGCTGCCGTTGCGGGCATCACCCGCCACATACACCGGCGCGGCATCCGCAGCAACGCCATCCACGCGGGCCGCAAGGTGCGAGCCCTCGGAAGCCATCACGGGCAGCGGGCGGCCCGCCGTGGCAACGGGCACGCCGACAGCTTCGAACACGCTGTGTTCCGGACCCGTAAAGCCGCAAGCGATGAGCACCAGCTGCGCCGGCACCTCGTGCTCGGAGCCCGCGATGCGCTCGGGCTTTCCCGCCGACCAGTCCAGATCGACCACGCGCAGACCCGCAGCCGCACCCTTCTTGTCCAGCAGCACCTCGAGTGTATCCACGGCCCAGGCACGCATCTCGCCACCCATCGCAGCGATAGCCTCCTGCTGGCCGTAATCGGTCTTCTTAACGTTGGGCCACTGCGGCCAGGGGTTGCCTGCCGCGCGCTTATCGGGCGCAGCCGGCAAGAACTCAAACTGGCGCACGCTGCGCGCGCCCTGACGCACCGCGGTACCCACGCAGTCGTTGCCGGTATCGCCACCGCCAATGACCACGACGTCCAGGCCGCGTGCGTCAATAGCAGGCTCACCGCCATCGAGCACCGAGACGGTCGAAGCCGTCAGGTAGTCCACAGCGTACACCACGCCGGGCGCATCCACATTCGTAGCCGAAAGCCCACGCGGAGCACGAGCGCCGGCAGCCACCACGACGGCGTCAAAGTCGTCGAGCCTGGCGGTAACCTTGGGATCGCTCACGTCGGCACCAAGCTCAAACACAATGCCCAGCTCACGCATGAGCGCTACACGGCGCTCGACCACAGACTTCTCGAGCTTCATGTTGGGAATGCCGTACATGAGCAGGCCGCCCGAGCGGTCGTCACGCTCAAACACCGTCACGCGGGCACCGCGACGTGCAAGCTCCCATGCAGCCACCAGACCAGCAGGACCGGAGCCCACCACGGCAACCGTGGGTGCGCCCTCCCCCGCCGGCTCAAAGCGACGTGGGCCGCCGTTGGCCCACTCACAGTCGCTGATCGCACGCTCGTTATCGTGAATCGTCGTGGGTTGGCCGTCGACCGAGCCCAGGTTGCACGCGGCCTCGCACAGTGCCGGGCACACGCGGCTCGTGAACTCAGGCATGGGCGAGGTGAGCGACAGGCGCTCGGCAGCCTCATCCCAGCGGCCGCGGTACACCAGCTCGTTCCACTCGGGAATCAAGTTGTGCAGCGGGCAGCCGCTCGGACGTGCCTTGCCAAAGCTCGCGCCCATCTGGCAAAACGCCACGCCGCACATCATGCAGCGGCTCGCCTGGGCGCGACGTGCGTCGTCGTCGAGCTCCACGTACAGCGGATCGAAATCACGGCTGCGCTCCTCCACGGGGCGAAGCTCGTGGGTCACGCGATCGATATCAAGAAAAGCACCGGGCTTACCCATGGCACTTACGCCTCCTTCTTGGTCGAAGCAACAGAGCTGGCGGCCGCGGACGCAGCACCCGCAGCACCGCCCGCAATATCGAAGCGAGCGACATCCGCGGCGCTCGCGCGACCGGTCACGATGTCAAACGCCAGTTCCTCTGCCTGCGCATGTGTCTTGCCGGCAGCCTCGCTCGCGGCGACAATCGCCAGCACACGCTCGTACTCGGTCGGAATGACCTTCACAAAGTGCTTGCTCATCGTCTCAAAGCTGTAGAGCAGCTTGATGCCGCGCGGGCTCTGCGTCGCGTCCACGTGCTCCTGGATGAGCTCGCGAATCTGCGCCAGCTCGCCGGCAGTCGGGGCCTTGAGCTCAACGCTCTCGTGGTTCACGCGGGCATCGAGCGTGCCGTACTGGTCAAAGACATAAGCCACGCCACCCGTCATGCCGGCAGCGAAGTTCTGCCCGACCTCGCCCAGGATGAGCGCCAGGCCACCCGTCATGTACTCGCAACCGTGGTTGCCGCAACCCTCGACCACCACGGTGGCACCGGAGTTGCGTACGCCAAAGCGCTGGCCGGCCAGGCCGTTGATGAAGCCACGGCCGCTCGTGGCGCCAAAGAACGCAACGTTGCCCACGATGATGTTTTCGTCGAACTTATAGGTCGCATGCGGGTTGGGGCGCACCGACACCTCGCCGCCCGAAAGGCCCTTGCCAAAGTAGTCGTTGGCGTCGCCGCACACGTTGAGCGTAATGCCGCGCGGCAGGAAGGCGCCAAAGCTCTGACCGGCCGATCCATCGCAATCGATGGTGATGGAGCCGGCGGGCAGGCCCTCGGGATGTGCCTTGGTCACCGCGTTACCCAGGATGGTGCCCACGCAACGGTTGACGTTGGCGATATCGGCGCGGAAGCGAATCGGGCGCAGGTGCGCGCGGGCGTCGGCCGTGTAGGGCACGAACAGCGTGGAGTCGAGCGTCTTGTCGAGCTCGCTGTCCGCGGCCATCTGGGGCAGGAAGTGACGGCCGTCGGCACCCGGAATATGGGCACCGAACTCGCAGGTCACGCTTGCCAACACGGGCGACAGATCGAGCAGGTTGGCCTTGCGGTTGCCCGGGACCTCGATCTGGCGCAAGCACTCGGGATGGCCGACCATCTCGTCGACGGTGCGGAAGCCTAGGCTCGCCATGACCTCGCGCAGTTGCTCGGCAACAAAGAGCATAAAGTGCTCGACGTGCTCGGGCTTGCCGCGGAAGCCGCGACGCAGGCGACAGTTTTGCGTGGCGATGCCGGCGGGGCAGGTATCCTGCTGGCAGTCGCGCTGCATGAGGCAGCCCATCGAGATGAGCGGCATGGTCGCAAAGCCAAACTCCTCGGCGCCCAACAGGCAGGCAACGGCGACATCGGTACCGTCCATGAGCTTGCCGTCGGCCTCAAGCACCACGCGCGAGCGCAGGCCGTTTTGCAGCAGCGTCTGTTGAGCCTCGGCAAGACCGAGCTCCAGCGGCAGACCGGCGTGCCAGATAGAGTCGCGCGCAGCGGCACCCGAGCCGCCGTTGTGGCCGCTGATCAAGATCTTGTCGGCAGCACCCTTGGCCACACCGGTGGCGATGGTGCCGACGCCCGCCTCACTGACCAGCTTGACCGACACGCGTGCGCCAGGGTTGGCGTTCTTAAGGTCAAAGATGAGCTCGGCTAGGTCTTCGATGGAGTAGATGTCGTGATGCGGCGGAGGCGAGATCAGGCCGATGCCGGGCGTGGACTGACGGACCTCGGCAATCCAGGGGTAGACCTTCTTGCCGGGCAGGTGGCCACCCTCGCCGGGCTTGGCGCCCTGGGCCATCTTGATCTGAATCTCGAAGGCGCTGCACAGGTAGCGGCTCGTCACGCCAAAGCGCGCACTTGCCACCTGCTTGATCGCGGAGTTCTTGGAATCACCGTTAGCCAGCGGGGTCTCGCGACGCGGATCCTCACCGCCCTCGCCGGAGTTGGAACGGCCGTGCAGGCGGTTCATGGCGATGGCCATGCACTCGTGTGCTTCCTTGCTGATGGAGCCGTACGACATGGCGCCGGTGTTAAAGCGGCGGACGATGTTGAGCGTGGGCTCGACCTCGTCGAGCGAAACCGGCGTGCGGCCGCTGGCATCAAAGTCGAGCAAGTCGCGCAGACGCACGGCACGGCCGGTGCGGCGCAGGCGGGCGCTGTACTCCTTAAAGGTGTCGTAGCTGTCCTCACGGCAGGCGGTCTGCAGCAGGTAGACGGCCTGGGGGTCGATGAGGTGTTCCTCGCCGCCGAGCGGGCGCCACTTGGTCAGGCCCAGCGTGGGCAGCTGATCGGGAGCCGGGCTTTTAAGGATGGCGAGCGCAGCGTCATAGCGCTCGTTTTGCTCGCACTCAACGTCCTCGACACCCATACCGCCCACACGGCTCACCGTGCCGGCGAAGTACGCGTTGACGAACTCCGGAGTAAAGCCGACGGCCTCGAAAATCTGCGCGGAGTGATAGCTCTGCACCGTGGAGATGCCCATCTTGGACATGATGGAGACGATGCCGGCAGTCGCAGCCTTGTTGTAGTTGGCGATGCCCTGCTCGGCCGTCACGTCCAGGTCGCCGTGTGCCGCCAGATCGCGGATGCACGCATGTGCGTTGTACGGATAGATGCCGCTCGCGGAGTAGCCCACCAGTGCCGCAAAGTCGTGCGGAGACACGGCGTCGCCGCTCTCCACCACGATGTCGGCAAAGGTACGCACGCCGGCGCGGATCAGGTGGTTATGCACGCAGCCCACAGCGAGCAGCGACGGCACGGGCACCTCGCCCGCAGCGGCACGATCGCTCAACACCACGATGTTCACGCCATCGCGGACCGCAGCCTCAACGTCCTCTGCAAGCTGTTTGAGCGCAGCCTGCAGCGCGCCCTCGCCGGCATCGCGGCGGTAGACGGCACGGAAGCGACGGGTCTTAAAGCCAACACGGTCGATGGCACAGATATGCTCGAACTCTTCATCGTTGAGCAATGGGCGCTCCAAGCGCACCAGCTGACAGGCCGTGCGGGAATCCTCGAGCAGGTTGCCGTGGTTGCCCAGGTAGAGCGTGGTCGAAGTCACCATGTGCTCGCGCAGGGCATCGATCGGAGGATTCGTGACCTGAGCGAACAGCTGATAGAAGTAGTCAAAGAACGAACGCGTCTTCTTGGACAGGCAGGCCAGCGGTGCATCGATGCCCATCGAGGCGAGCGGGGCCTTGCCCTGCTGGGCCATGGGACGCACGACCTCGTCGACGTCATCCCAGTGGTAGCCGAGCTTGGCCATACGCACGGCGGCGGGCACCTCGGCGTCCTCGGCGGACGCGGGCGCGGCGGGCTCATCGAGCGCGTCGACGGTCAGCGTCTCCTCGGCAATCCAATCACGGTAGGGCTTTTCCTTGGCGTAACGGGCGCGCAGCTCGTCATTGTAGATGACGCGCCCGCGGGCAAAGTCGACCTCGAGCATCTGGCCCGGCCCCAGACAGCCGCTCGTCACGATGTTCTCGGGGCTCACCTCGATGGTGCCCACCTCGCTTGCCAGCATAAAGCGACCGTCGCGCGTCACGTAGTAACGAGCGGGGCGCAGGCCGTTGCGATCGAGGGCGGCGCCCAGGGTACGGCCGTCGGTAAAGGCGATGGCCGCCGGGCCGTCCCACGGCTCCATGAGCATGGACTGGTAGGCGTCGTAGGCGCGGCGCTCCTCACTCAGGCTGTCGTTGTGGTCCCACGGCTCGGGCAGCAACATGGACGCGGCACGCGTGAGCGGGCGACCGTTCATGACCAGGAACTCGAGCACGTTGTCCAGAATCGCGGAATCGGATCCCTCGCGGTTGATGATAGGCATCACGCGCTCAAGATCGTGCTGCAGCACGGGGCTGTACAGGTTGGGCTCGCGGGCGCGAATCCAGTTGACGTTGCCCTTGAGGGTGTTGATCTCGCCGTTATGGATGATAAAGCGGTTGGGGTGCGCGCGCTCCCAGCTGGGCGTGGTGTTGGTGGAGTAGCGCGAGTGGACGAGCGCCACGGCCGTCTTGACGGCGGCGTCGTTGAGGTCGATGAAGAAGCGGCGCATCTGCGTGGCGACGAGCATGCCCTTGTACACGATAGTGCGCGAGCTCATGGAGCAGACGTAGAAGATCTTGTCGCGCAGGGCAAACTCGGCATCGGCCTTCTTCTCGATAGTGCGACGGCACACGTACAGGCGACGCTCGAAGGCATCGCCGGCGGGCGTGTCGTCGGGGCGGCCCAGAAAGGCTTGCAGAATGGTGGGCATGCAGGCGCGTGCCGTCTCGCCCAAGTCGTGCGGGTCGACGGGCACCTCGCGCCAAAAGAGCAGCGGCACGCCGGCCTCGGCGCAGCCCTCCTCAAACACGCGACGGGCATCCTCTACGCCCTTGTCGTCCTGCGGGAAGAACAGCATGGCCACGCCATAGTCGCCCTCTGCCGGCAGAATCTGGCCGCACTTTTGAGCCTCTTTGCGGAAAAAGTGATGCGGAACCTGGAACAGGATACCGGCACCGTCGCCGGTGTTCTTCTCGAGTCCCGTACCGCCGCGGTGCTCCAAGTTGACCAGAATGGACAGTGCATCGTCCAGAATCTGGTGATGGCGCTCACCGTTGATATCGGCAAGCGCGCCGATGCCACATGCATCGTGGTCGAATTCGGGGCGATAAAGGCCCTGCTGCTGAGCGGAATCTGCCTGCATCGCGATCCTCCCCTAGATATTTAGACAGTCAGTTGAATAGGCATAGTAGGGGCATCGGGGCGTCGTTGTGTTTCCCGCCCGTTTCGAAACAATCGCGTAACGCACGCCCCACGAGTGGACACCGCCGACCTCAAGGGCGACAACATAGGCCCCAAGTTCGGCCTGTTAGCTCACCACTTCAAACATCTCAATCTGTAACAGGAAGGCCCAATTACGACGACTAACTGTTACAGATTGAGATGTTTTCGAGAGACAGTTCCGAATGTCTCGATCTGTAACACCTAGGCCCAATTTCCATCCCTCGTTGTTACAGATCGAGACATTTCGGCAGCCCCCCTTCACCATCCCATTCAAATAGAACAATTTTGTTAGTCTTGGTTAACTTCTAAGCTTAAAACGGGTATCCTTTGCGGCGTCAAGCAAACGGCACGCACACCGTGCCAGATCAAGGAGGCCCCTATGGCGCACCAAGCAGACCAGCAGACGATGCAACTCGTCCTTATCCGTCACGGAGAGTCCGAGTGGAACAAGCTCAACCTGTTCACCGGCTGGACCGATGTCGAGCTCACCGACACGGGCCGCGAAGAGGCGGCGGCAGGCGGCCGCGCCCTCAAAGAAGCCGGTTTCGACTTTGACGTCTGCTACACTTCGCGCCTCAAGCGCGCAATCCACACCCTCAACATCGTGCTCGGCCAAATGGATCGCGAGTGGCTACCCGTCATCAAATCCTGGAAGCTCAACGAGCGCCACTACGGTGCGTTGCAGGGTCTCAACAAGGCCGATGCCGCCGCGGAGCACGGCGACGAACAGGTGCTCATCTGGCGCCGCTCCTTCGATGTCTGCCCGCCGGCACTCGAGCCGGACGACGCGCGCGACCCCCACACCCAGGAGCAATACCGCGACGTCGCGCCCGATCAGCTGCCCTATACCGAGTGCCTCAAGGACACGATCGCCCGCGCCTGGCCCTATTTCGAAGACGAGATTCGCCCCCAGATGCTCGCCGGCAAGCGCGCACTCATCGCCGCGCACGGCAACTCCCTGCGCTCACTCGTCATGAAGCTCGAGCACCTCACGCCCGAGGAGATCCTCAAGGTCAACATCCCCACTGGCGTGCCGCTCGTCTACACCTTCGATACCGATTTCAATGTCCTCGACAAGCGCTACATCGGTGACCCGGCGACCATCGCCGCCAAGATCGACGCCGTGGCCAATCAGGGCAAAGCGCACAAGTAGCCCCAACCCAAATCCGACGCGTGGCGCCGCACGACCCAGATGCGACGTCACGCCGCCCATACACAGGAGCGCACCATGCTCAACCATCTCAAACAACACTTTGGCTCCCGACGCACCGGTGGTCACGGAGGCCTAGACATTACGCGGCATATCGGCCCCGGGCTGCTCGTGACCGTCGGCTTTATCGACCCGGGCAACTGGGCCTCCAATATGGCCGCGGGCTCGCAGTTTGGCTACGCGCTGCTGTGGATCGTCACGCTGTCCACGATTATGCTCATCGTGCTGCAGCACAACGCGGCGCACCTGGGTATCGCCACGGGCGCCTGCCTTGCCGAGGCCACGACACGTTACCTCCCCCGCTTCGTCGGGCGTACGGTGCTCGCCAGCGCCTATCTCGCGACCATCGCCACCGCCATGGCCGAAGTCCTGGGCGGCGCGATTGCCCTTCAAATGCTCTTTGGGCTGCCCGTGCGCGCGGGCTGCGTCATCGTGGCGGCAGTATCGATGGCGATGCTCATGACGAACTCCTACAAGCATGCCGAACGCTGGATCATCGCCTTCGTAGGCGTGGTAGGACTCTCGTTTTTGGCCGAGCTTGCACTAGTCAAGGTCGACTGGCCGCAAGCCGCCGCAAGCTGGATCACGCCCAGTATGCCCACTGGCTCTGCCGCGATTATCGTGAGTGTCCTGGGTGCGGTCGTTATGCCCCACAACCTTTTTCTGCACTCCGAGGTCATCCAATCCATGCACTTCGAAGGCCAAGGCGAGCAGGTTATCGAAGAGCGTCTGCACTACGAGCTCTTCGACACGCTCTTTTCGATGGGCGTGGGCTGGGCAATCAACTCGGCCATGGTCATCCTGGCCGCAACGACCTTCTTTGCGCACGGCATGGTCGTAGACGACCTCGCCGTCGCAGCGGCCACGCTCTCCCCCATTCTGGGCCCGGCAAGCTCGACCATCTTTGCCGTGGCGCTGCTGTTTGCGGGCCTCTCGAGTAGCGTGACGGCGGGCATGGCGGCGGGCACCATCACCGCGGGCATGTTCGACGAGGAATACGATATCCACGACCGACATTCCTCGATCGGGGTGGCGGCCTGTTTCGTCGGCGCAGTGGCGGCGTGCTTGGTCGTCCCGAATCCTTTTGAGGGTCTCATTTGGAGTCAGGCACTGCTGTCGCTTCAGCTGCCGATTACGGTCTTTGTGCTCATACGACTCACCAGTTCGCCCCGCGTCATGGGTAAATACGCCAACTCGCGCCCGCTCAACGCGCTGCTCGTAGGGATCGGTGCCATCGTGACGATTCTCGATGTCGTGTTGTTGACAGGGATGTAATGGGGCGGGACACCTGCCCAGGCAAATGTCTCGATCTGTAACAGGAAGACCCGCTTTTGATGTCTAGATGTTACAGATCGAGATCATTCCGAGGGATAACTCCGTTTGTCTCGATCTATAACAGGAAGACCCGTTTTGAGCCGTTAGACGTTACAGATTAAGACAAAAGGTCGGCCGGACTCACAACAGACAGGATCGGCCAACAGCAACCGTGATCCCTTGGGGGCGGAGGAAAAGGGCCCCGGCCGAGAATTCGACCGAGGCCCTTGGACAGAGCTATGTTCGGCTTTCGCCGTGTGTCTGCGAGCTACTCCTCGACGAGCTCAAACTGATCGGGACCGACGCCGCACACCGGGCACACATAATCCTCGGGCAGCTCGGGCGTATCGACCTCAACCTCGTAACCGCAAACGACGCACACGAACTTATACGTCTTCTTCTCCTCAGCCATGATGTTCTCCTCTCAAACGCGACTGGTGATGTACTTCATTTATCAGTATAGATTCTCAATAATATAATGCAAGTATTTTTAAAACATTTCTAGCCTTGATACGAGGACGCCTTCGGAGGCGTCTTGCCCTTCAGGACCTTATGGTAGTAATCGTAGGTGAGCGGCGTCTCGTCACTCAAGCGCTCGGCATCCTCGACCTCGCCGATAAACAGTAGATGCGTGCCAACATCCACAGTGTCGATCAAATGGCAGCTAAACAGGGCCGCCGCGTGCTCGGGCACATAGGGCATGCCCAGAGCCGTCTCGCGGGTCTCGTATTTGGCAAACTTGTCATAATCGCTGCTGGTGCGGAACCCAAAGTTACCGATGTAGAGCATATCGGCGGTCTGATCGATCACGGTCAGCGCGAACGCTTTGGCCGAAGCGATGACGCCCGAGGTGACGTTGTCCTTGTTCACGGCAACCGAAATACGCGGCGGCATGGACGTCACCTGCACCGCAGTGTTGATGACGCAGCCGGCGCGCAGCCCGTCTGCCGCGGCGCTCACCACGTACAGGCCGCTCGGCATGGTAAAGAACGCAGTTTTGTCCATAACGATCACTCCCCTAGCTCGGGTTGGAACCTCATGGATGTATGTACCCACAAAAAAGGCAGCGCCCATAACGGACACCGCCTTTGAAACATATGTGTCAGAACAGTAAGAAAGATGAGACACCCGCAGTTGCGGTGAAATAGGGACTGAATAGCCCCTCAAACAGGCAAAACAGTCCGTATTCCACCGCAACTTATGAAGGACGGTCAGCGGTTGCGTTCCTTGAGGGCGCGGTCGATCTCGCGTTGGACATCACGCTTGGCCATGTCCTCGCGCTTGTCGTAGAGCTTCTTGCCGCGACCCAGGCCCAGCAGCAGTTTTACGCGACCGTCGGTATTAAAGTAGAGCTCCAACGGAACCAGCGCATAACCACGGTTGCGAAGTTTGCCGTCAAGAAAGTCGATCTCCTTGCGGTGCAGCAGCAGACGGCGCCGACGGTCGGGATCGCGATTCCACACGCCACCATGGCTATAAGGGTGGATATGCAGGCCGACGAGCCAGCACTCACCGCCACGAATCAGTGCGAAGGTATCGGTAATCTGGCACGCGCGCTCGCGAATCGACTTGACCTCGGTACCGCTCAGCTCAATACCGCACTCAAACGTCTCATCGATAAAGTACTCGTGATGTGCCGAGCGATTCTTGGAAATGAGCTTGCGCTCGCGCTTACTGGGCATCGCCGGCCTCCTTGGCGCCATCGGCGTTTGAGCCCGCAGCCTCGCGCTTTGCCCTGCACTCGGCATTAAGCTCGGCATCGCTCTCGCGCACCAGCTTGATAATCGCCGCGCATGCCTCCTCGCCCACCAGGTCGCGGGCACGGACCGTCAGACGCGTAGCCTCCTGCTTGTCGCCGTCGCTTGCAGCATCGGTCGCGCACATGATCAGGCAGATGGCGATCTCGGCCGAAGGCGAGGTCGGCACGCCCTGCAGGGCGAGCTCACCCATCACATGGTCGTCACTCTCGTCCGCGGCATCCGGATAGGTGGTATGGATCTTGTTGAGCAGGCGTGTCGTATGCGCATCATTGGGCGCCAGGCGCAGCGCCAGACGCGCGCAGCCCACGGCAGCCGAAATGTTCTCGGTCTCGGGCTCCAAGAAGTACTGACCCAAATTGGTGTAGGCGCGTGCGGCGCACTTACCGTCGCTCGCGCGCTCCAGCACCGAGAACGAGAGCGATGCCCACTCCTGCTTGTCCTCGAGCGCGCGGAACAGCTCGGCCAAGTCCAAGCGATAGTTGCAGTTCATGGGATCCCAACGCACGGCCTGCATCAGGGCATTCCGAGCACTCACATAATCCTGCTGGCGAATGTAGGCAAACGCCATGTCGGAGTACAGGCGGTCAAAGGGAACCTCGACCTGCACCAGCTCGCGCGGATCCTTCTCCACGCGGCGATAGGCCAGGCGCTCAAACTTGCTGTCGAAGCTAAAGTACTGGCGCTTCTCCTCCGTCTTGCACTCAGCGTCGATATACTCCTCGGCGAGCTCCACCAGACGCTCAAGCAGCGGCGTCGCCGTAGCCATGTCGCCCTGCGCCAGATAGTTCTCGGCATACGTGATGTCTTCCAAGCTGATAGGCAGGTCCATGACAACTCCTCGGTCCGGGCGGCAGACTCAACGCGCGCCTTAAATATCGGTCAATACACAAAACCCGGGTCTCTTACGAGGCCCGGGCGTTCAATTTTGGTAGCCCGTACCAGATTCGAACTGGTGATCTCCGCCTTGAGAGGGCGGCGTCCTAAACCGCTAGACGAACGGGCCATATGTAGCAAATGCAATGGCTGGGATGGAGGGAGTCGAACCCCCATTGACGGAACCAGAATCCGCTGTCCTGCCATTAGACGACATCCCAATGACTGCATCGCTGCGCTCGGCTGTGCCTTTGCGCAAGAAAGAAATATACGGGAAGTCCCGCCGTGACGCAAGCCCTAATTTTGACTTTTTTGAAATTCAGTCAAATACGGCCGACACGTGAAGGACCTGTGAAGCACCAGCGACACGTACGGCGCCAAAGCCCGTAAAACATCCCACATCTACCGCTGGTAGATTACAACAATGCAGCACTCACGGCTGATGGCACAATCAAACCGTCATCATTACACGGATATCGAGGCGCCATGGACGAAGAGCTTGATTACCTATGGGAGACCCTGGGCCTCGAGATCACTGCTGACCTTTGGCCCGAACGGGACATAATCCATCCCACTCTGCGCCCCGCCATCACGGTGATGCAGGCAAAATACCGCCGTGCATCCTTTTTGATCATGCGGATGTCATGGCACGCGGGACTCCCCGACCTTAAGCGAATCCAGGCAAGCCTCGTCGAGCTGTCCGGTATGCCGACTGTCATATCCGAGGCGCACCTGGAGCAGCGACAGCGCGAGCGACTGCAACAGCAGCGGATTCCCTTTATCTGCCCCGGTGTTCAGGCATATCTGCCCTTTATGGACGAGGAGTACTGGAGCGGCAAGCCCAACAAGCACGTAAAGGTCTACGATCCGCACGAATGGGCGCAGCTCAAGGATTGAGCCGAGCGAGCCCTCCGATGGAAAACACGTCCCACCCCGAGCGCTCAAAACGGGTCGCGCTTTCCGAAGCCGCTACAGCAACGCCTCGGCCCAAGCCGATTCCCTAAAGCCGGGAATCGCAAAGTCGTCGCCCACCAGCAGTGGGCGCTTAACCAGCATGCCGTCGGTCGCCAGCAGCTCGTAGCACTCCCGATCCGTCATGCCCGCATCCAGACGCGCCTTCAGGCCCAGCTCTAGATATTTCATGCCCGACGAATTAAAGAAGCGCCGCACCGGCAGCCCCGAACGAGCAATCCAGGTCGCAAGCTCATCGGCCGTGGGATTGTCCAAAACGATATCGCG
Organism: uncultured Collinsella sp.; assembly: GCA_959606495.1. Lineage (GTDB taxonomy): Bacteria > Actinomycetota > Coriobacteriia > Coriobacteriales > Coriobacteriaceae > Collinsella. The sequence goes on from CAUHJB010000008.1 coordinate 17,484, forward strand.
GTCGATATACTCTACCCCGTGTTCGTCCAGCCATGCCTTGGCCTTCTTACAGGTCGAGCACTTGGGATATTCAACAAACAGTACGGTCATGGGAATCCTCCGAATATAGATCGGCCAACGCAGGCACACGCCACACGAGGCGCCTTCGCATGATGGGCCAATTGTAGCCCACGGGTCACACACTAAACGAACCGTACCCCGAATCCGCGTTTGATGAACGGCAGCAGCTCCATTGCCTCTGGCGTGATATGACCCGCAACGTTCATGCGCTCGTCACCGGGAAGATCGACCCGCGCAATCTCAAGCTCGCCTTCGTAGCGCCCATAGCCGCTATTGCTCACAGCGATCGACCCCGCCTTTCGAAACAGGCCGGCACCGGCATCCGTCGGCACGGAATCCGGCTTAAGCGTCGTACGCGACTCCTGAGACCTAAAGATGAGGGTGCTCGAATCGGGCCGGTCGTGATGAATCTGCCCACGTACATAGGCATAACCGGGCTCAAGCTCGCATTGCAAGTCCACGTATCCGGCGGAAACTTGAGCAAACTGCGCCCAGCCCGCATCGGAAAGATCGGGGTCGCCGACCAACACAATGTCGCAATCGGCGCCATGTGCAAGCTCAAGCATGTTGAGGGCAACCTTTGACACGCGACCGCGCTGCGCCTCGACCGTCGGCAGTCCCTCGAATACCGGCCCGCGAACGTTAGCATCACCCGGCACAAAAGCCATGATTTCGAATCCAAGCGCCGCAAGACGAAGATTCACCCGAGCAATGTCCTCCAGAGCTAAACCGGTATAAGGCTTGGGGTAAAAATTGTGGCAGGCGGCAAAACGAGTCACATCGGCACCGGCCTCACGCCACGATGCGATTTCATCAGAACTCACCGTCGATGCATTGACCACAATGCGAAATACACCGGACAGCTCCGCGACCCGCTGGGCGCTAAAGCCATAGTCCAAACGAAGGTATTCCAACCCCAGATCGCGCAGGTCCTCGATGCGCTCAAGCCCGAGCAAATCGCACGTGCGAGGCCCCACATCGGCAATGAGCGCAATGCCGCGGGCGGAAAGCAGCGACAGCACATGACGGACCTTATCGGCATACGCCGCTCCCCCATCCTCGGGAATATGCAGCGAGGTGAACGCATAGCGCGCACCCGCCGCGGCACCACGCTCAATTGTCCGCTCAATATCCTGCAGAGGGCTGGAAAGATAAATCGAAATACCCGTTTTCACGCTTCAACACTCCTTTAAAAAAGGCCGGCGGAGCAGTTAGCCCCGCCGGCACAACCATAGCATCAAGAAATCTGCCGCGCGCCGCGAGCCCTGAGCAACACGGCTCGCGATATCAAACTACTCGCCAAAGAACTCGTCGATCTTCTGCTCGTCGACGCCAAAGAACCACGTTAGGACAAAGCCGGCGGCATAGGCAAGCAGCATAGCGGCAACGTAGCCGAGCTGCTGGCCAGGAACGACGATCAGCAGGCCAAACAGACCGGAAACGCCCTGAGAAACCGTGCCGATGTGAAGCAGCGCCGCGAGCGCGCCGCCAAATCCGGCACCCAGGCAGGCCGTCACAAACGGACGAACGAGCGGCAGCGTAACGGCATACATCAGAGGCTCGCCCACACCCAGGATTCCAACGGGAATGGACTCTGCGACGTACTTCTTGAGCTTGGCGTTCTTGGTCTTAAAGTACAGCGCCAAACCGGCACCGACCTGGCCGCCGCCAGCCATCATAAGGATGGGGAGCAGGTAATTGATGCCCTTGGTAGCGCCGTCGGGATCGTTGAGCATAGCGTGGATCGGCGTAAGCGCCTGATGCAGGCCGACGGAAACCAGCGGCAAGAAGCCTGCCGACAGGATATAGCCGCCCAGGACGCCCAGCTTCTCGAAGATAAAGGTCAAAACGCTAAAGATGGCAGTCGTCAGCCATGCGCCAACCGGCTGGATGACGAGCGTCAGAGCAAAGGCGCCGATGATGAGCACCAGCAGCGGGGACAAGAACGTGTCGAGTGCGTTGGGCATAACCTTGCGAATCTGACGCTCCATCCAGGCAAAAAATGCGCCAGCGATAAGAGCCGCGATCATGCCGCCCGCTGCGGGGTTGTACTGCGCATTGGTGAGCGGCAGCAGAATGGCAGCGGCAGGATCAGCCGCACCAGGCGCAAGCAGGGGCATGGCACTGTTGGCGATACACATCATGCCGGCGATGCCGCCCAGCGCAGCGGAGCCGCCAAACTCACGTGCCGCGTTATAGCCCACCAAGATGGGCAGATAGGCAAACAGGGCCCAGCCCATGGAACGAATGCCCTGGTACCACCACTCGCCTGCAAGCGCGCCTGCCGTCGAGACGTTAATGACGTTGCAGATACCGTTGATGAGGCCAGCCGCAATGATGCCGGGAAGCAGGGCAACGAAGACATTGGAAATCTTCTTGAGGAAGGCCTGAACCGGCTTGGACTCGTACTTTGCCTTCTGCGCGGCCTTGTTTGTGGCCGCAGCGTCAACCACGCTCTCGTCGGCAACGCCTTTCGCAAGGCCGGTGAGCTTGGAGAACTCCTCGAGCACCTTATTCACCTTGCCCGGACCCAGCACGATCTGCATCGTGTCGTCCTCGACCAGGCCCATCACGCCGTCGAGTGCCTTAATGCCCTCCGCGTCGACGCTGCCCGTGTCTTTGACGGTCACGCGCAGGCGCGTCATGCACGCCGCGTTTGCCAGCACGTTGTCTTTACCGCCCAAAAGGTCCAGCAGCTTTTGAGCCAGCTCTTTGTTCGTCATAACTCCTCCTTGTATTGGGTATCTCGTCTGGATGTCATATCAGCTCACGCCGCGCACCTATTGGGCATCGGCATCGCTCTTCTCATGGCCACTCACCGCAGCACGGACATGGCCTCGCGCTCGCTCAAGAGCTACCGCAGCCTGCTCGGCATCGCAGTCCAGCAGTACCGAGACAATAGCGGTTTTTACGTGGCCGCCGGCATCTGCAAGCGCCTGAATAGCGCACTCGCGCGTGCAGCCGGTCGCCTCCATCACGATGTTCTGGCCGCGCACCACCAACTTCTCGTTCGTCTGCTGCACATCGACCATCAGGTTTTGGTATACCTTGCCGATCTTGACCATGGCACCGGTCGAAATCATGTTGAGAATGAGCTTTTGAACCGTTCCCGCCTTGAGCCTCGTTGAGCCGGTCAGTACCTCGGGACCGGGCACGGGTTCAATGGCAAGATCTGCGCTCTCCCCGATCTTCGACCCTTGGTTGCAGGCAATTGCAATGGTCTTGCACCCAGTTGCCTTGGCGTACACAAGGCCGCCCACCACATAGGGAGTACGACCGCTTGCCGCCAGGCCAACGACAAGATCCTTGTCCGAGAGTCCACGCCCCCGCAGGTCGCTCGCGCCAAGCTCCTCGCTGTCTTCGGCACCTTCGACAGCCTTGATAAACGCCGTCTCGCCTCCGGCAATGAGCCCGACAATCAGATCGGGTGACACGCCAAACGTGGGCGGACACTCCGAAGCGTCGAGTACGCCCAGACGACCGCTGGTGCCTGCGCCCATGTAAAAGACGCGCCCGCCGCGCTCGAGTGCCTCAGCAGCCCAGTCGATTGCTGTGGCAACCTGGGGCAGCACTTTTGTGACCGACTGGACGGCACGAAGATCCTCATCGTTCATCGTCGTGACGATCTGCAGCGATGTCATCGTATCGAGGTTCATTGACCTTTGATTACGCTGTTCGGTCGTGAATTTTGTTAAATCGAGCATTTCATTCACCTCATCTTTCCTGTTTCTCGATGTAGTTTTGCTTAATGACATGCGTCGCTCGTTCGTAGTCGCTGGCAACGTAAGCAGCGTACAGGGCATCGACAACCATAAGCTGGGCCATACGCGAAGCCATGGCACCGCTGCGGACCAAGGGCTCACTCGCAGCGACGCCGAGCACGGCATCGGCCATGGTGGCAAGCTTGGATGATCCATCTACTTTGGTCACGGCCACAACGGGACAGTTGTGACGTTGGGCCTCGGCGGCGCAGTCCAGCACCTCTTGCGTCAAGCCCGAGTAGCTAAAGGTGATTGCCATATCGCCCTCATGCATGTTCTTGGCACACAAGAGCTGATCATGCCAGTCGTCGTACAGATGGCACTCTTTGTCGACACGCATGAGCTTTTGCGCCAGATCGTGCGCGACCAAACGAGAGGCACCGATACCGAACAGATTGACCGCACGTGCCCGCTTAAGATAGGCCGCACATCGCTCCAAGACGGTGTAATCGAGCGTTCGCGCCGTCGCTTCGATCGTGCGCACGTTGCTTTTCATCACCTTCCCCACGATATGTTCGACGCTGTCATCCATGGAGATGTCCTCGAGGGCAACGTCTTTCTTGTCACCCAAGAGCGCCAGCTCGGCAATCAGTTCGCGCTGGAACTCCTTGTAGCCCGCAAAACCCAAGCGCTTGCAAAAGCGCAAAATGCTCGAGGGCGAGGAGAACGTGACATCGGCAAGACCGCGGACGGACAGCCCGACTACCTCGTGCGGATGAGCGCTTACATATGCGATGACATTGCGTTCCGCCGGGCTCGCACTGAGCCCACGCTCGCGAAGCCGCAAAAGCAATCCGTTTGCCATCTCAAACACCTCCGTTGAGAAGAATTAAAGACCAACGAACGATTCGTACCGGATACAAACAGCTTTTGCGGTACATTGTGCCGCATCGTGGCGCACAAAGGGCGAGCGTTCTACCGCTCGCCCCTCAAATCCGACCGCTCGGAAATACGCGCGACACAAAATAATTCAACAAGGTCGCATTATCAGAAACGGGTTTGTTACCGGCTAGCGCCTCGCATGGGCGCCGATCGGCCGAGTCGCATGGCGCACCAACGCCGCTGCCAGCAATACCAACAGCATGGCGGTGACATAGCCCGCAGCATCGAATCCTAAATCGATAACGTCGAAATGCCTGCCGGGAACAAAGATCTTATGCACCTGATCGCCAACGGAGCAGACGGCACAAAAGAGCAACACGGGCACGCAACGGGAGCATACGCTCCACGGACGCCTGGAAAAGCAAACCACGACCACCGAGGCGAACAATCCGACGAAGAAAAACTCTACGGTATGGGCAACGCGACGGACGTTCGTGCCCACCCACATGCGAATGGAAGCAAGTCGGCCAGACCGGACATTCGAAGCAGCCGAATCGGTGCCCCCGGTCATCCCGTTCTCGGTCTGAGCTTCACCCGCGACGTCGGCAGCCTGTACGCCCGTAGCTTGACCCTCCACCACACGCGCGGTGGACTCGCTCAGCAACGACGTCTGCGCCGCGTTTTGCTCCGTCAGCACCCAGATGCCCGCCAGCGTTGCAGTGAACAGAGCGATCGCGGTCCATCCGATTATTTGTTTTACGCGTGCCAAGGGCCAACCTCCTTTTTTGAATATCAGCGAGTGTAGCCCCAAATGGCATCGTCACCGTATCAAAATTTGAATCGCAACAGGAAGCGACAAAGCGACGCAAACCCCTACCCCGCCTCGCGCATCCAGCGATCGAACGTCCCCACGCACACGCCCAGGCACTTTGCCGCCTGGCTGCGGGTAATATCGCCCGCCTCATAGCTATCGCGCACCAGCTCAAACTGAGGAGGGCACGGCTTGCGAGGTCGACCGAAACGGACCCCTCGCGCCCGCGCCGCTGCAATTCCCTCCGCCTGGCGCCGATGGATATTCTCGCGCTCCACCTGCGCCACGTAGCTCAGCAGTTGCAGCACAATATCGGCAATCAGGGTGTTGGTCACATCCGGCGCGCCGCTGGCCCTGACGCGCGTGTTAAGCAATGGCATGTCCAACACCACAATGGCAACCCCGAGCTCCTTGGTAATGCGTCGCCATTCCTCAAGAATCTCGGAGTAATTACGGCCAAGTCGGTCGATAGAAAGCACCACCAGCACGTCCCCGTCTCCCAGGACGTGCAGCAGTTCGCGATAATGCGGTCGATCGAAGTCCTTGCCGCTCGCATGGTCGGCATAAATATTCGCTGAGCCCACGCCATAGGCGCCCAGCGCATCCAGCTGCCGATTCAGATTCTGATCGCGCGAACTCACCCGCGCATAACCGTACACCGTCGCCATCTCATCCCCGCTTTCTTGTAAACCTGCCAAAAAGGGACAGGTTTATTTTGGTAGGTTTTACCTCTCAAATAGCAGGTAAGCGGGCGGCCGAGCAGACGGCAAGGTAGCCACGATTCAAATGCGAAGGGCGGTCCCGAAAGGCCGCCCTCCGCTCCCCCACCATGAGTCGGGATTTGGCTAATGGATAAGCTTAAAGTCCAAGTGCCCACGCGTGGTATTGACGCGCGAGACCTCGATAATTACGCGCTGCCCCAGCTCGTAACGGGTGCCCGTGTCGGCACCTGTGAGCGTTAGCGCGTCCTCGTCGAACTCGAACCACTCGTTGCCCAGGCTCTTGATCGAAACCAAGCCTTCGACCTGCGTCAGGTCCAAGCGTACAAAGAGGCCCATGCTGCTAATCCACGAGACGGTTCCGGCATAGCGCTCGCCCAGACGGTCCTCATAGTACTGGGCAATCTTGATCTTTTGCGTCGCATGGCTGGCGGCATCTGCCGCGCGCTCGGCATCGCTGCATGCGCGGCAGATCTGCGGCAGAATGCGCGGCAGCGACTCGCGCCCCTTGCCGATCAGCCGCGGCGTACGGACCAAGGCGTCCTTGCCGCCGAGCTGCTCATAGGCCAACTGCAGCTTGAGTACGCGGTGCACCACCAGATCGGGGTAGCGACGGATGGGACTCGTAAAGTGGCAGTAGCACGGCGCGGCGAGCGCAAAGTGGCCCTCGTTGCGCGGCTTGTACAGCGCGCGCTGCATGCTGCGCAGAAGCAGCGTGTTGACGAGCGGTGCGTTGGCCGTACCGGCGGCAGCATCAACTGCAGCCTGCAGCTCATCGGGACTCCCCAGGGCAATACCGGCAGCACGGCGATCGTCGATGATGCCTAGCTGCGCCAGCGCAACGGCGGCACCGTGCAGGCTATCGGGGCTCGGATCCTCATGCACGCGATAGCAGGCCTCGATATCACGGTCTGCCAGCCACTCTGCAACGCACTCGTTGGCGAGCAGCATGGCTTCCTCGATAAGCGACGTGGCACACGAACGCTCGCGCGCCACAATCTGCACGGGTACTCCGTCCTCATCCAATAGAGCGCGAATCTCGGCCGTGTCAAAATCGACTGAGCCGCGGACGCGACGAATACGACGGCGAAGTTCGGCGAGTTCGTTGGCGGCGACAAGGAAATTGCCGAGGTCGACGTTGCAGCCGCGGGCGGCCTTCTCGCACGCAAGACCGCGCTCAAGCGCCTCCTCGCGCGAGGCCTCAGCAGCCGCAACATCCTCGGCCGCACCCTCCAGCACCCCATACTCCACCGCGCCGGCGCGCACCAGCAGCGCCTCGGCGCCGTCATAGTCCATACGCACACGCGAGCGAATCACGCTGGGGTACGGATCGTAATGCCGCACGCGACCCTGCGCATCGAGTTCAATGTCAACGGTAAACGCAAGACGGTCCTCGTCAGGGCGAAGCGAACACAGGTCATTGGACAGGCGTTCGGGCAGCATGGGAAGCACGCGATCGGCCAGATACACCGATGTCGTACGATGGCGAGCCTCAAGATCGATATGCCCGTCCCAAGCCACATAGTGAGAAACGTCAGCGATATGCACACCCAGCTTGTAGCCACCCTCGGGCGTGCGCTCAAGCGAAATGGCATCGTCAAAGTCGCGCGCGTCGACCGGGTCGATCGTGATGACAAAGCGGTCGCGCAGATCGCGGCGGAGCGGGTCCTTAAGCGCCGCGGACACATCGAGCGAAAGTCCCTCGGCCTCGTCCAGCGCGGCCTCGGGATAGCTATCGGTATAGCCGTAACGCGCCATCACGTATTGAACGCCCAAATCGGGCGCGTCATCTCCGCCAATGCGGCGTTCGATCGTCACGGTGCCCGATTCCAGGCGCGTCGGGTAGGTCAAAATGCGCGCGACAACGGCATCACCCGGGTGGACGCCCAGACGATCCGCCGAGGTATCCTCGGGCAGAATGAAGAAGTCGGCCTTCAGGCGCGAATCGAGCGGCTCGATCACACCGAGCGGACCAGCGGTCTGGTACGTACCCACCACGCTTATGGCTGCGCGCTCAACCACGCCTTCGATCACGGCGCGCCGCTCACCGTGCGGGCTGTTCTTAATGCTCACGGCAACGGTATCGCCATCCATGATCTCGCGCTTACCGCGGCCCATAACCTTGTAGTCGCCGCTCTCGGTTATGACATAGGCGCCATGCTCATGGAGCTGCACGCGCCCGGTCAGGCTCGGACGGCGTTCGCTGCGCACCGGCCCACGCTTATTTCGGGCACCGCGCTTATGCTTGTTATTGCGCCCCATGGCGCCTCCTTGCTATCGATGACGAACTCCAAAGAGTCTACCCAAATGATTCGCTTTCCTGCCGTTCCCTTGGGATCAAAAAACGGGCCGCCCCATAAGAGACGACCCGTTGGAAGGGATGAATTCCAGACATGCCTACACGCGCAGGTAGCGGCGCATGGCTATGGCAGAACCAAAGAGACCGATAATCACACCGACCAGAATCAGCGCAGCATAGGTCACCAGGTAGTACTGCATCGGCAGGGCAAACGACATCCAGCCGATGCTCTCCTGCAGACGCGGAATCATCAGATTGCGCAGCAGCTCCAGAACGCCGATGGAAAGCAGCGAGCCCAAAATGGCCTGCAGTACGCCCTCGGTGATAAACGGGCCGCGAATGAAGCCGTTGCTGGCGCCGACCAGACGCATAATCGCAATCTCACGACGACGCGCCGTGATGGACAGGCGAATCGTGTTGTTGATGAAGATGAATGCGATAAAGGTCAGAAGGCCAACGAGCACCACGGCGGCGATGCGGATGTAGTTGGTCACCTGGAACAGGCGGCTCACTTCCTCCTGGCCGTACAGCACGCTCGCGTTGACGTCGCCGTCATCCGCGATCTTCTGGAAGTCGGCGTTCTTCTTGAGCTTCTGGGCCGTGCTCTCGACCTTGGACGGATCGTCCATCTCAATTGCAAACGAAGCCGGCAGCGGGTTCTGGCCATCGAGCGCGCTCATGGTGGCGTCGGCGTTGCCCGACATCTTGCTCGTATACTCGGCCAGCGCGTCGTCCTTGTCCTTATAGGTCACGGACTTGACGTTATTCCACGTCTTAAGCTCGGCCTCAAAAGCCTGGACATCGGCCTGATCGGCGTCATCGCTAATGAACGCGTTGATGACAACCTGATCCTCGACGGTGCCGATCACGGAGTTCAGCATCGCGGAACCCATGATGAACAGGCCGATGATAAACAGCGAAAGGAAGATCGTGATGACGGCGCCGAGCGAGGTGGTCCAGTTACGGAAGAAGTGGCTCATTGCCTCTTTGAGCGAGTAGCCCACGTTAGTTGGTGCCATAGTTGCCGTAACCTCCCCTCTCCTGGTCGCGGATTACGTGGCCGCCCTCGAGGGCGATCACGCGACGGTGCATGCTATCGACCATCTCGCGGTCGTGCGTAGCGACGATCACGGTGGTGCCGGTGCGGTTAATGCGCTCGAGCAGCTTCATGATGCCCAGCGAAATCGCCGGGTCGAGGTTGCCCGTGGGCTCGTCACAGATCAAAAGCGGCGGGCGGTTGACCATGGCGCGGGCAACGGCAACGCGCTGCTGCTCGCCACCGGAAAGCTGATCGGGCAGCGAGTCCATCTGATCAGCCAGGCCGACCAGACGCAGCACCTCGGGAACCTGGCTGCGAATAACGCCCTTGGGCTTGCCGATGCACTGCAGGGCAAACGCCACGTTTTCGTAGGCAGATTTTTGAGGCAGAAGCTTAAAGTCCTGGAACACGGCGCCAATCTGACGACGCAGGAACGGAACCTTGCGATTCTTGATCTTCATGAGGTCCTGACCGGCAACCAGGATGCGGCCGCTCGTCGGCTTGACGTCGCGGTTGAGCGTCGACAGCAGCGTGGTCTTACCCGAGCCGGAATGACCGACCAGGAAGACGAACTCGCCCGGATAGATCTCGATGTTGATGTCGTCGAGTGCAGGCTTGTTGGGCTGTGCCGGATAGATCTTGGTGACATGCTCCATAAGGATGACGGGCTCGACACCGGCCTGCTTGGCCATCTTCTTGCGGCTGGCTTGCGGATCGATGGGCGCAAACACCGACGTAAAATCGGGGTTGTTGAGCGCGTTATCGAGGCTTGCGACCTCGGCGGCCTGATCGCTCTCGACCACCGGGACAGCAGGCTGCGTGGGATCGGGAATAGCGGCAAAGAGACCGGACTGCGCAGGCTGAGGAACCGGCGTCGCAGGGGCCATGGGGTCGGGAATGCCGGCCATGGTAGGCTGCGGCGTGGCGGCGCCAGCCTGAGGCTGCTCCACGCGAGCGGTCACGGCCTGAACGGGCTCAAAACCCGCCGTGCCGGAAAGCGCAACATCGTTGTTGGGGTTGTAGGCAAGGGGATCTGCCGCCGGCTGTGCCTGATCTGCCGGCTGTGCGGGGATCGGGCTAAACAGCTGATCCTCTGAATCCGGAGTGGCGAAACGACTGCCCGCGACGCTCGGCTGCGTCTTGGGGGCTTCATCGCCCGCACCGGAGGTACGGAAGTGGTTACCCACTGGTGCTCCTTATCGTCGTGCGTTTAAACTACATAAGCGCTTTGTATTTTAGCAGGATTGCCTTTGCTGCACATAAGAAGCATGGCGGGCTTTGGATTCCCGTCGGCCCCCTTGAATATCAACTTCATCCGAACACCTCCCCCGTCCGCCTCAATCGGGTATACTTCAGTCATTGTGAAAAGCCCTAGGGCTTTTAGCGGCTGCGGGTACCTGTACCTTCAGCCGCATTTTTCTTATCTTTTGGAGCCGATATGGGAGATTCCGGCACCGCCACAACAAGGGAACGGCCACTCATCGGCGCCGCCCAGCAAGTCCGCCACCTCAAGGACCGAGGGGTCCGCTTCGAGCTGACAGACGAGCGGGAGGCCGAGCGGTTCCTGCGAGAGAGCAACTTCTTCTTCAAGGTGAAGGCGTTCGCGAAGTGCTTCTCCCGCTACACCAACCCCGACTCGGAGCACTTCGGCTCCTACATCAACCTCGACTTCGCCCACCTCGCCGAGCTCACGAGGCTCGACCACCACCTTCGCGAGACAGTCCTCTCCCTCACGCTCGACATCGAGCACTACATGAAGGTCGAGCTCAACAAGATGATCATGGACGAGGGAGACGATCCCTACGAGCTCATGGCGTCCTTCTTCAATTCCGAGCGCGAGAGAAAGGTCAGGGTACTCGAGAAGAGGGTCGATCTCGACTCTGTTCGGTCGAAAGCCCCGACGGTCATGGGCCTGTCCGGAGACCTGGCCGCCCAGGACGCCGAGACCGTCATCTCCGCTCTAACCTCCATTCTGCACCTTGCATCGGATTCGCTCGACGGGATAGACCCCGAGCACACCGAGAGGAGTCTCGCCGGGCTGGGAGGGTCCTCATACACCCGCGGGCTCATCGAGAAGTACGGAGACCCTGGACACATGGCGGTCGAGGAGCTGGGGATCGACCGCGAGCTCGTGTCACTCACTAAGAGAGCGCCCATCGTCCACGACTTCACCGCCCTCGCCCTCTGCTACATGCACATAGCCAAGAGCGAGAACGCAAGAGGGGACGCCGCCGGGCAGCTCCGAGCCCTGCGCAGACGATTCATGGCGCACAGGGACTACTTCTCCAAGCAGGGCGAGCTGAAGAACGGCCTGGCCATGCTCAGCGAGGTCATGGACAAGACGGCTGACCGGCTCTCACGGCCATAGCGGACACGTCTCGTAGCACCAGAAGTCAGCTCTCCGCATCCATCACCGCCCAGCCCACAGGTGCAATACTCGGAATAGATATTAGACAAGAGGGACAGGTGGCCTGATAGTCCCCCGATTTTGTCCTGCGCTGCATCGAGGCGGAGGCATATACCGCCTTTCGAGCGCGCGTGACGCCGACGTATAGCAGGCCGATTTCCTCGATAAGCCCGTCTGGCGCTCTGCGCATCGACCCGAAGGCAAAGGGAGCCCAGAAGCTTGACGCTGCCATCAAGGCATGGCAGGACGCACAGGAGAACCTCAAGTCGGGGAAGATGACTCGGGACGGTTACGGTCTCCGGCGCGTCTCGTTCAAATGACCAGAGCGGTTTGGGAAAGCGAATAAGCTCCCTTTCCGCCTGCCACACCCTCGCATATCCGCCACTCACCGAGCATCGCTGACTGCGGTTTCCCCCATTGCATGGGACGTAAATTTCAAAATTCCGCGCACATCCCGGCGCCAAACCACGTTATGCCCTATAGGAGGTGAGGGAAGAGAATGCAAGGCTTTCCATACGGCAGCAACGGCAGGACGGACGCGCCAGGCCGCGAAAACGACTCTTTGGTGGGGCGCTTCGCAGAGGAGCACTACGACGAGGTATACCGCTACTGCGCGCGAAGGCTCCCCTCGAAAGAGGATGCCCGAGACGTGACTCAGGAGGTGTTCCTTCGACTCGTGCGGAGCGATGCGCTATACGCCGAGCATGGAAAGCCCCTCGCGTATCTCTACACCTGCGCGCGCAACGTCTGTGCCGACTTCTACCGAGGCCAAAAACCGGTTGGCACCTTGGACGAGGACGATGCGCCGGCAATTCCTGACGCGCGGCATGTGGACATGGACGGACGGCTGATCATGGCAGATGCCCTTGCCCGCCTTACGGAAGAGGAGCGCGAGGTCATCGAGCTGCGCTACGGCCAGGACCTGCCTATGTCCGACATCTCCGCCGTGACGGGGAAGTCGAGGTTCGCCCTCTATCGAATCGAGCGGCGCGCGCTCGGCAGGCTCAAGGAACTGATGGGAGAAGGCCATGAATGACTCGAAGCTAAAGGATGCGCTGAGGAGCTACTACGCCGCTGACGCGGCATCCCCCGACGCTTCGGCGCGCAAGCGCACCTTGCTGCTCGTGGAAGCAGAGGCGGCTCGCGCCTGCGGAGGCGCGAGGGAGGCGGGTTACATCCCGCTCTGGCGGTTCGTCGCGAGCCAGGTTCGGTTCGTGCGTCCCTGGGCATGGATGCTCCAGATCGCGCTTCTGGCATGCATGCTCGTTCTCGTCGGTGAGATCGGCCCGCACTCGGGAAGCCCCATCGTCGTCATGGCGGCATCGGCCCTCTCGGTTGCCATAGCGGCACCATCGGTATTCAAGAGCTTCGAGACCCGCGTCTGCGAGATGGAGTACTCATGCCGGTTCAGCTGCGTGCAAGTGCTGGCGAGCAGGCTTTTGCTTTTCGGCCTGGCCGACGTGCTTTGGATTACGCTCGCCGTTGCGGCAGTGCCAACGCTCGCGGGGATCGATGCGCTTCGCGTACTGCTGTACGCATGCACGCCGTTCTTCTGCTCGTGTGCCACCTGCTTCTATGCGGCGCGCCGTCTGCCGGGCAACTCGCTCGTCGCCAGCGTCGCTCCCGCGATGTCCGTACTCGCGGCGCTCTGGCTGCTGAGCGCGACGTTCCCCCTCTGGTACGAGGGTGCGTCTCTCGCCGTATGGGTCGCGGCGCTCATGGCCTCCATGGCGCTCGCCGCCCTGGAGGCGTCAAGGCTCATGCGCTGCGTCTCGGGCGGCCTCTCGCCACACCTGTCAAAGGCGGCGCTCTAGCTCTCCTCCTGCTTATCTGCAACATCGAACGAAGGACAAGGAACGAACATGGAACTCAGGCTCGACAGGCTCACCAAGCAGTTCGGCAGCCATATCGCTGTCGATCGCGTGAGCTTCAGCTTCACGCCCGGCGTCTACGGCCTACTCGGGGCCAACGGCGCGGGCAAGACCACGCTCATGCGCATGATATGCGACGTCATGAGGCCGACATCGGGAAGCGTGCTGTTCGGGGGCACCCCCATAGACCAGCTTGGCGACGGCTATCGGGCGCGCCTCGGGTACCTGCCCCAGGACTTCGGCTACTACCCGGATTTCACGGCTTGCGACTTCATGATGTACCTGGCATCGCTCAAGGGGCTCACCGCGCAGCAGGCGAAAGTGCGCACGCGCGAACTCTTGGGCGTTGTCGGCCTCGCAGAGGCCGCAAAGCGGAAGGTCAAGACCTTCTCCGGCGGCATGAAGCAGCGGCTCGGCATCGCCCAGGCGGTGCTCAACGACCCGTCCGTCCTCGTGCTCGACGAGCCCACCGCGGGGCTCGACCCCAAGGAGCGCGTCCGCTTCCGCAACCTCATATCCTCTCTCGCCCAAGACAAGATCGTCATCCTCTCCACGCACATCGTCTCGGACGTGGAGTACATCGCCGACGAGATTCTCGTGATGCGCGCTGGCGGCATCATCACGACGGGCACGGTCGAAGAGATCACGGGGGACATCAGGGGATGCGTCTGGGAGTGCGCTGTCGCTCCGAGGGAGGCAGACGCCATGTCGGCATCGCTCACGGTGGGCAACATCCACTACGCCCAGGACGGCTCTGCCATCGTTCGCGTGGTGGCGCAGCAGCGTCCGCATCCGAGTGCGCGCGCCGTGGAGCCGACGCTGGAGGACGTCTACCTCTACCTCTTCCAAGAGCAGTCCGGGTGCCTGCCGGTTTCGCAAACGAAAGCGGAAGTGGGGCAGGACGCAATCGCACGCAGGAAAGGAGCGCACCGTGGGTAGCCTCATCAGATACGAGCTCAAGAAGATGCTCTCAAGGCGCGTCTCGCAGGTCTCTATAGCAGCCGTCCTGGTGTTGGTCGCGGTCATAGCCTTCTTCTACGTAACGTCCCAGTACGCCCTCGAACCCAAGGAGATGGGCACCGAATTCGAGGGCACTGCCGCCATCGCCCAGATAAAGGCAAACGCGGAAGCGCTCGCAGGCCCCATCACCGACAAGAAGGCCACCGAGGCGCTCCGCGAGTTCAAGGAGTTCGTCGGTCCGGACGGCGAGGTCAAGGAAGAGTACAGAATGGACAGAAAGCCCTACGGGGAAAAGGCGGACGAGTACTGGGAGTTCAGAGCGAAGAACGGCTCCCTTATGGCGCTGCTGACAAGCCCTTGGATGCAAGACAACCAGATGCCCGTGTCCGCGGTAGCCACTATCGACACGACTGGCACCGTCGACCTCTACGGACAAGTCCGCTCGAAGATAGTCTCCGAGCTCCACGCGAACGGGGCCCTCTCGTACAACGACGAGGAGAGGGCGTTCTGGAGCGAGAAGGCGCAAGGTGTGCACACGCCCATCGAGTACGGATACGCAGGAGGGTGGGCGGAGTTCCTCAACCTCGCCCAGTTCCTCATATTCGCGATGCTCGCAGTCGTGATAACGTGCGCATCGGTGTTCAACGGGGAGTACCGGGCCAAAACCGACGCCATCCTGCTGTCCACCAAGTTCGGCAAATCAAGGCTCGGGCGCGCGAAGGCGGCAGCCTCTGTGATCGCGGCAAGCGCCATATACTGGGTCTTCACACTCGTCTTCCTGGCAATACCGCTCGTCTTCTACGGAGCCGACGGCGCAGGTCTACCCATCCAGATCTGCAACATCACATGCACCTACGGCATAAGCCTGTCAGCCGCCGCCCTCATATGCTGCCTCGTCGGGTATCTCGCAACCCTCGCCCTCCTTGGGATAGTGCTTGCGCTGTCGGCCAAGGTAGACAGCCCCATGGGAATCCTCGCAGTCGGCGTTGCTCTCATCTTGATTCCGATCTTCGTGCCGACGATGACGAGCAGCATCGCGAACCACATCATCTACCTGTTCCCCTACGACGCACTGAACCCCTTGAACCTCTTCGACATGGTCTCGTACGCCATAGGCCCTGTCGTGGTCGAGCTCCCCGTGTTCCTCGCTGCTTTCTACCTTCTGCTTTTCGCGGCGGGCATTGTTCTCGCGATAAGGACGTTCAAACGCCACCAGGTTGCCTGATGATGTCAAGCAGAGCCGTTGCCGCCAAGAATGCATGAATCGGCGAACCTTCGAGTGATTGCGTACCATCTGGGCGAAGGTGGATTGTCTGAAGGCGGGAGTTAATCCCGCCTTCTTGTTATCGCGCCGCCGATTTAGCTCGCAACGCCCTGGCCTGCGGGTGCCAGCCCCGAAATTTACTCCCTCTTTCTGACCTGCGGAAACTCACGTATGTCAGGGCGAAATCCTCTCCGATTCGCCTCTGGCTGTTAGGGTTTAGGGCTGAACGTTGCGCAACTGCGCCCTGGCCCGACCGTAAAACCTCTCTAACTTCTTTCCCCGCCGCCTTCAAACACAAAGCCGGGGTGCCCTCCACATGGAAGGCGCCCCGGCTTATTCGTTACCCAATGCGAAAAGCGGCTCTCAAGTTAAGGCCAAAGCAGACCGCCTTATGCCAAGAACTCCTTGGTGGTTGCCACGATGTTGGCGGCGTCCAGGCCATACTTGTGCAGGAGCTCGGCGCCCGGGCCGGACTCGCCGAAGGTGTCGTTGACGCCGATCTTCTTGAGTGGCGTCGGGCGCTGCTCACACAGGACGTCGGCAACGGCGCTGCCCAGGCCACCGATCACGGAGTGCTCCTCGACGGTCACGACGTGACCGGTCTTGGTGGCGCTCTTGACGATCAGGTCGGCGTCGATGGGTTTGATGGTGTGCATGTTGATGACCTCGGCATCGATGCCCTCGGCAGCGAGCTGCTCGGCGGCCTCGAGAGCCTCGCCGACCATCAGACCGCAGGCGATGATGGTGACGTCGGTGCCCTCGCGCATGACGATGCCCTTGCCTACCTCGAACTTGTAGGTCCCGGGGTCGTTGATAACCGGCGAGGCCAGACGGGCGAAGCGCATATACACGGGGCCGTCGCACTCGTAGGCGGCGCGCGTCACGGCACGAGCCTCCACGTCGTCGGCGGGAACGATAACGGTCATGCCGGGGATGACGCGCATGAGGGCGATATCCTCGCAGCACTGGTGCGTGGCGCCGTCCTCGCCCACCGAGATACCGGCGTGCGTGGCACCGATCTTAACGTTAAGGTGCGGATAGCCGATGGAGTTGCGGACCTGCTCAAAGGCGCGGCCAGCGGCAAACATGGCAAAGGTGCTCGCGAAGGCGACGCGGCCGGTGGTCGCGATACCGGCGGCAACACCCATCAGGTTGCTCTCGGCAATGCCCACATCGAAGAAGCGGTCGGGGCAGGCTGCCTTAAACTTGCCGGTCTGCGTGGCGGCGGCCAGGTCGGCGTCGAGGACCACAAAGTCATCGTGCTCGTTGGCGAGCTCGACGAGGGCCTCGCCGTAGCTTACGCGCGTGGCGATTTTCTTGACGTCTGCCATCCTAGAGCTCCTCTCCGGCGGCCGTGAGCTCTGCCATGGCCTGCTCAAACTGTTCATCGTTGGGGGCCTTGCCGTGCCAACCCACCTGGTTCTCCATAAAGGAAACGCCCTTACCCTTCGTGGTCTCGGCGATGATGGCGGTCGGCTGACCCTTGGTGGCGCGAGCCTCGGCAAAGGCGGCGCGAATCTGATCGAAGTCGTTGCCGTCGGCGAGCTCCACCACATGGAACTTGAAGGCGCGGAACTTGTCGGCGAGCGGCATGGGGTCGTTGACCTCCTCGACGGGGCCGTCGATCTGCAGGCCGTTGTGGTCGACGATCACGCAGAGGTTGTCAAGCTGCTGGTTGCCGGCAAACATGGCAGCCTCCCAAACCTGGCCCTCCTCGCTCTCGCCGTCGCCCAGCAGGGCGTAGGTGCGATAAGTATCGCCCCAGTGCTTGGCGGCAACGGCCATGCCCACGGCGGCGGAGATGCCCTGGCCGAGCGAACCGGTGGACATATCGACGCCCGGGGTGTCGTTCATGTTGGGGTGACCTTGCAGGTGGCTGCCGATGTGGCGCAGCGTCTCGAGATCCTCCTTGGGGAAGAATCCGCGCTCGGCGAGCACGGCGTACAGACCAGGCGCGCAATGACCCTTGGAAAGCACGAAGCGATCGCGGTCGGCCTTGCGGGGGTCGGCCGGGTCGACGTTCATTTCCTCAAAGTACAGATAGGTCATGATGTCGGCAGCGCCGAGCGAACCGCCCGGATGGCCGGACTTGGCAGCGTGCACGCCAGTGACGATGCCCTTCCTTACCTCGTTGGCAACCTTTTTGAGCTCTTCGTCGCTCATTGTGCCTTCCTTTCATCCTCTTAAGTCAAGATGCGCACGGCACGGAAAGGTAGTCCCAACACAGCCGCGATGCACGTACGTCATTCATTATGCTGGAAACCGGAAGCTTTACCAGAGTATTTATCATTATTTGAACAATTGAGCAGGCAGAACCGCTGATGAAACGGTTTATCAATGTGAACGTCTTTTGGATGGAACGCAGTCGGCCCTACGCGTTAATGTCCTTGAATCCCTCACCGAAGGTTTCCGTAACGTCGGCGACCGTCACAATGGCGTGAGGATCGCGCTCGCGCACGATCGTTTTGAGGGTGTTGAGTTCGCGGCGGCTCACAATGACCATGATCACCGGCTTCTCGGCACCCGAGTACATGCCGGTCGCCCTAAACTTGGTGCAGCCGCGACCCAGGCCATACATGATGTCGGCCGCGATATCGGGAAACTTGTCCGAGATGATGAGCACCATACGGCGCCTGTTGCCGCCGTCGACCACGGCATCGATCACGTAACCGCTAATGACCATCGAAAGGCCCGCATACAGCGCGTTTTCGACCGAAAAGACCGGGGCCGACAGCGCGCACACGGCAACATCGATCGCCATGACGGTGGAGCCAACCGGCAGCGATGTATTGCGCGAGATAATCTGGCCGATCGTGTCGGAGCCGCCGGTGTTAGCACCGGCGCGCAACACCATGCCATAGCCGATGCCCGTGATGATGCCGCCCCACATAGCGGGCAGCATCAGATCGGCATGTGCCAGCGGCGCCACAAACGGAGCGAACAGGTCGGTGAAAAAGCCCAACAGCACAAAGCCCGTCGCGGTCTGCACCACGTAAAACATGCCACCCTCGCGCATAACGACCAGCAGCAGCAAGGCATTCATCACGATGGTCTGGATACCGACGGGAAGCGATATGCCATGCGAGGCGCCGACCGCCTGAATAATGGTGGCGAGGCCCGTGACGCCGCCGGCGGCAAGGCCGTTGGGGATCAAAAACAAGTCCGTCGCGATAGCTGCCAGAGCGCAGCCAAACATAATCTTGGGCAAGTCGTGAAAGAAGTTCATCGAAAGAATGCGCTTGATGTCCAGACGATATGCCATGCTGCCTCCCTCAAAAAAGCGCACCCCGTCGGATGCGCTTTGAACTTCTTGCTGTATTCGATTTTACCGATTCGCCGACCAAATACCACCCCGCACAGGGTCCGTATTGGCCACATCCGCCCAAGGCCAACCCTATGGGTTTAGGCACTCTGGCTTTCCGCATCGGCGTTGCCAGTCGCCCAGCGATGGTAGCCGATCACAAACGGATCCAAATCGCCATCGTCGAGAACGGCCTCGACGTTGCTGGTCTCCACGCCCGTGCGCAGGTCCTTGACCATCTGATACGGGTAGAGCACGTAGCTGCGAATCTGGTTGCCAAAACCGATCGTGGTCTTGGGTCCACGAATCTCGTCGAGCGCCTCGGCGCGCTTTTCAAGCTCGATCTCGTACAGACGGGCCTTGAGAATCTGCATGCACGCGGCCTTGTTTTGAATCTGGCTGCGCTCGTTTTGGCAAGTGACAACGATGCCGCTGGGAAAATGCGTCACGCGTACGGCGGAGTCGGTGGTGTTGACGCCCTGCCCGCCCGGGCCGCTCGCGTGATACACGTCCACGCGGATATCGTCGGGACTGATCTCGATGTCGATATCGTCAGGCAACACGGGAATGACCTCGACGCCGGCAAACGTGGTCTGGCGGCGCTTCTTGTCATCGGTGGGGCTAATGCGCACCAGACGGTGGACGCCGGCCTCGGCGCGCAGCATGCCAAACGCGTCCTTGCCCTCGACGGTAAAGGTCGCACGGTCGATGCCGATGACCTCAGCCGCGGGGCAGTCGTTAATGGTGACCTTCCAGCCGCGACGCTGGCAGTACTTCATGTACATCTTGAAGAGCATGAAGGTCCAGTCCTGCGCCTCCAGGCCGCCCTGTCCGGGCTTGATGGTCACAATCGCGTCGCCGTGATCGAACTCACCGGTAAACCAGCTCGAAAGCTCGAGCTCGTCGATAGCGCGGGCCAGGCGTTCTGCCGTAGCGGCAGCCTCCTCGCGCAATGCGGCGGCATCGGGGTCGTCGCCCATCTCCTCGGCAAGCTCCAGCGCCGCGCGGGCGTCAGATAGCTCGCCGCGCGCGGTATCCACGGCAGCGATATCTTCCTTGGCGCGAGCGATCTCCTCCATGGTGGCGCGAGCGGCGTCGGCGTCATCCCAAAAGCCGGGGGCCACGCTTTTTGCCTCGAGCTCGGTCACGCGCGTGCGCTTCTCGTCCAAATGAAGATACGACTCAACCTCGCCGAGCCGGTCCGCAAACGCGTCCAGCTCGGCGGGCGTTACCTCTAAAGCCTCGGCCATTAACGATTCCTGCCGTGGCAGTACTTGAACTTCTTGCCGCTGCCGCAGGGGCAAGGATCGTTGCGGCCCACGTTGACGTACGGGTCGTCGCTCTCGTCCTTGCGGTAGGTGGTCACCTTGCCGCCGTTGTTGACAGCAGCCGGGCCTCCCTGGACGGCCGTACGAGCCTGCACCTGTGCCTGCTTGCGCAGCACCGAGTTCCCGTTGTCGCCATCGACATCGGCGGGGCCGGAGAAGTGCGCACCCTCGAGCGCGGGGTCCTCCTTGTGCTCCACGGCCTGCGGGGCAGCCTTAATCTCGATGCGCAGAACGGTGCGCAGGTAATCCTCGTACATGGTGTCGACGAGCATCTGGAAGGCACCATAAGCCTCAGTCTTGTACTCGACCAGCGGGTCGCGCTGACCAAAGCCGCGCAGTCCGATACCGGTCTTGAGGTAATCCATCTCCTGCAGGTAGTTCATCCAACGGGTATCGATGACGCGCAGCATGACCTGGGTGTTGAGCTCGCGCATGAGGTCCTCACCCAGGCGCTCGGCCTTCATGTTGTAGCACTTCTCGACGTAGGCCAGGACATCGGCAGCCAGGGCCTCAAAGTCCTCGTCGGGGAACTTGGGCGTATCGATATGCCCGGTGAGCTCCACGACCCACTTGCGCAGGCCCTCGAGATCGCGCTCGCCATCGTGGCTGTCCTTGGTGCAGAACTCCTGCACGCAGCGGTACACGGTGTCGTGCATGACCTCGGTGATGTGGTCGGTCAGATCCTTGCCGTCCAGAATCTTGTTGCGCTCGGCGTAGATGACCTGGCGCTGCTTGTTCATGACGTCATCGTACTCGAGGACGCT
The DNA here is from genome assembly GCA_959606495.1 of uncultured Collinsella sp. Classification (GTDB taxonomy): domain Bacteria; phylum Actinomycetota; class Coriobacteriia; order Coriobacteriales; family Coriobacteriaceae; genus Collinsella. Next base: position 38,890 of record CAUHJB010000008.1, read on the forward strand.
CTTGCGCATGGAGAAGTTGATGCTCTCGACCTTGTGCTGGGCGCTCTCGACGGCCTTGGAGATGATCTTGTGTTGGATGGGCATGTCGTCGCCCATGTCGGCGGTGACCATCATCTTGGAGACACGGTCCATCTTGTCGCCGCCGAACAGGCGCATGAGGTCGTCCTCGAGCGACAGGTAGAACTGAGTCTCGCCCGGATCGCCCTGACGACCGGAGCGGCCGCGCAGCTGGTTGTCGATACGACGGGACTCATGGCGCTCGGTGCCGATGACGGTCAGGCCGCCGGCGGCAAGCACGCGCTCGCGCTCGGCCTTGCAGGTCTCCTTGGCCTCGGCGTTAAACTGCTCGAGCTGCTCGGGCGTCACGTCCTCCATGGTCAGACCCTCGTGCTCAAGGCGCTCGCGCACCAGCTCGTCGGGGTTGCCGCCCAGCAGGATGTCGGTACCACGACCGGCCATGTTAGTAGCGATGGTCACGGCGCCGAAGCGTCCGGCCTGGGCAACGATATGGGCCTCGCGCTCGTGATGCTTAGCGTTGAGAACCTCGTGCGCGATGCCACGCTTGGTAAGGGCGGCCGACAGCTTCTCGGAGCTTTCGATGGAGACGGTGCCCACCAGGACCGGCTGGCCCTTGGCGTGACGTCGCTCGACGTCGTCGGCAACGGCGTTGTACTTGGCCTGGATGGTGCGGTACACCAGGTCCTCGTGGTCAACACGCTGGACGGGCTTGTTGGAGGGGATGACCTCGACGGGCAGCTTGTAGATCTCGCGGAACTCGGCGTCCTCGGTGAGTGCCGTACCGGTCATGCCGGAGAGCTTGTCATACAGACGGAAGTAGTTCTGCAAGGTGATGGTGGCCAGCGTCTGGTTCTCCTCGCGCACGAGCACGCCCTCTTTGGCCTCGATGGCCTGGTGCAAGCCCTCGGAATAGCGGCGGCCCTCCATGATGCGACCGGTGAACTCGTCGACGATCTTGACCTCGCCGTTCGTGACCACGTACTGCTTATCGCGGTGGAACATGTACTGGGCCTTCAACGCCTGCTGTAGGTGGTTGACCAGCTGGCCCGAAAAGTCGGCGTAGATGTCCTCGATGCCCAGACGGCGCTCGATCTTCTTAAGACCGCGCTCGGTGGCGGCGATGGTGTGCTTGGCCTCATCCATGACGTAGTCGCCCGTGGGCTCGACGTCCTCGGTGGCGGTGAGCATGTCGTGCGACACGTCCTCACCGCGCTCCAGGCCGCGCACGGCACGCGCGAAGTCCTTGTAGGTGCTGGCGGACTTGGTGCCGGCGCCCGAGATAATGAGCGGCGTTCTGGCCTCATCGATCAGGATGGAGTCGACCTCGTCGACGATGGCGTAGTTATGGCCGCGCTGTACGCGCTGCTCGGGGCGGGTGACCATGTTGTCGCGCAGGTAGTCGAAACCGAACTCGGAGTTGGTGCCGTAGGTGACGTCTGCCTGGTAGGCCGGACGCTTGAGCTCGAGCGGCATATTGTTCTGGAGCAGACCGACGGTCATCCCCAGGTACTTATAGATGCGGCCCATCCACTCGGAGTCGCGCTTGGCAAGGTAATCATTGACAGTAACGACGTGCACGCCCTTGCCGGCAATAGCGTTGAGGTAGCCGGCCAGCGTGGAAACGAGCGTCTTGCCTTCGCCGGTCTTCATCTCGGCGATATGCCCCTCGTGCAGCGCCATGGCGCCGATGAGCTGTACGTCAAAGTGACGCATGCCCGTGATGCGCTTGGAAGCCTCGCGCACGGTGGCAAAAGCCTCGGGGAGCATGTCGTCGAGCGACTCGCCGTTGGCGTAACGCTCGCGGAACTTATCGGTCTGGCCGCGGAGTTCCTCCTCGGTCATCTTCTCAAACTGGGGCTCAAGACCGTTGATCTGGTCAACGATCTTGTAGTAGCGCTTGAGGTCCTTATCGGATCCAAAGGACAGCAGCTTTGACATGAATCCCATGTGGTTTTCCTTTTTTGGCCATCGCCCACGCCATACAGCCTTGGGCGAGTTAAACACAGATAATTGTACTTTAGCCAAACAGGGCGCGGCCTATACGGTCGACCTCGACCGCCACGTAATAACTACGACCAACCTGCCAAAAAGGGACGGGTTTGTTTTGGCAGGTTTTATCTGGGCAAACGCTGCATCTCTACCATTTGGTGCAAACGGGCCTGTCCCCTTCGCACCAATTTGGTGCCATGGGACAGGCCCGTTTGCACCAATAAAAGAAAAGGGCCGCGCACCCAAATGGATACGCAGCCCTTTAGCCATGAATGCGAGTGTTTGCTCGGCGAGCTATTTACTCAGCAGCCTCGGTGGTCTCGGCCTCGGCAGCGGCCTCCTCGACGGGAGCCTCTGCGGGAGCCTCGGCGGCCTGCTTGGCAGCCTCCTCGGCGAACTTAGCAGCACGCTTAGCCTTCTCGGCAGCCTTAGCCTCAGCGGCGGCCTTGCGAGCGGCCTCGGCCTCAGCAGCCTTGGCGGCCTTGGCAGCCTTGGCCTCCTCAGCCTTCTTGAGCTGGGCGGCAGCGGCGCCACCGAACTTGTCGGCGAAGCGCTGGACGCGTCCACCGGTGTCGACGAACTTCTGCTGGCCGGTGTAGAACGGGTGGCACTCGTTGCAAAGCTCGACCTTCATCTCGGACACGGTAGCGTGCGTCTTGAAGGTGTTGCCGCAGGAGCACGTCACCGTGCACTCGACATACTGGGGATGGATACCCTGCTTCATGGTAGGACTCCTTATTAGTCAGGCGCTGGTTACCGATCAGCGCATAAGGCGTCTTGGTTTCCGACCAAGACAACAAACTCGGCTATGGTACCACGGCGCCGCGCGTCCCACAAAAGGTTCACGGTCTTTTCGGCACAACACGAGCTGGACCTTAAATATCAACTTCATCCGAACACTCCCCCACATTCATCTCTCGTATGTATCGAGGTATTCCTGCCTGAGCGTCTGCGAGGACGACTTGATCTTTTCCACGAGCGTGCCGGCTTCGATGAAGTAGAACGAGTTGGTGAGGTCTGCCAGGTCGTCGAGCAGATGGCTTGAAATGAGCACGCTTCGTCCCCGCGCCACCTCGCTGCGCATCGCGTCGCAGGAGGTTTTCCGCTTTCCCGGATCGAGGCCGTTCAGCGGTTCATCGAGGATGAGGTACGGGCAATCGGTCGCTATCGCCATGGCAAGCTTTACCTGCTGCTTCATTCCCGTCGAGAGTTTACGGGCCGGCTTGTCGAGATATGGGGAGATTCCGAGGGAGCTGCAGAGCGAGTCGATGTCGGCGGCCGATTTCCACGCATCCCTAACGAAAGCAAGGTGCTCGAGGGCCGATAGCGTGGGGTAGAGATCCGTGCTGCCCGAAGAGCTCAGGTAGACGAGTTCTGCAAATTCGGCTGATCGACGTTGGCTGATTCCGTCTGCCGCCAGGCTTCCCGAGTGGATGCGGGTGGGAAATTGGCCCGACAGCGCTTCCAGGAGGGTGGTTTTTCCCGAGCCGTTGGGAGCAACGAGGCCCGCCGCCGTTCCCGGGCTTAGGAGAAGCGACCCGATTGAAAGTATCGTCGTGCTTCCGTATCCCACGCTCGCGTTTAGAAGCTCGAGCCCATGGTGCTTTTTAGCGGGTCCGGCCTGCTTGGGCGACCTTGCCGCAACGGCGCCGACTGCAAAAAGGACCGCGACGTATGCCAGGGCCACGGCAAGCATCGATGCGCTGCCTGAACCGGAGCCGATGAATTCCGTCGGGAAGCACCCTACGTAACCCGTTGCCTCGATAGGCGAAAACACGGCCAGCGGCAGGAGCCCGAGCACGGCATTATGCTCCAGCGCCGAATCGAACAATAACGGGAATGCCGGGGCTGCGACAAGCAGCGCTGAGGCAAGGGGGCCTGCGAAGACGCGCCTCGTTGCGGTCGATAGGACGACGGAGCAAACGGATATCAAGGTTCCGCCCGCAAGCAGCGCGAGAAGCAGGGTCGTGAAGACGTTTCCCGCGGTCGTGGTGGCAAGCGCGCCGTTATGGAAGAAGGCGATCGGGTACCCAATCTGCCCGAAGCCGTTTAGGACCAAGGCGCAAATGCTCCCGGGTGCAAGGCCGGCGAGGAGTATCGCGGTCCCCGCGGCGATTATCGAAAACACGATCTGGATAAGGCGCCGGAATTTGGGTGCGGGCGCCTTTGCCGCCAGGGTACCGGGCCTTGTGGCGCCGAGCAGGAGTATCGACGAGAGAAGGAAGGGGATGAAGGGAAGGAAAGACGGCGCCGCGGCAATGGCGTAAGGCAGGAAGGAAAGGAATGGCAGGTCGTTTGCGGAGGCCGGGATATCCGTGATGCCGGAGCTGCTCAGGGCGCGGCAATATGCGAGCGCCGCGTCATTGGTCTCTCGGTCTCCCACGATGGACCCGGATTGGAAGCCCTCGTCCATGAGCGCGTAGTAGCTCTCGGCAGAATCGAGAAAGGCGGCGTCGGTTTGAGCGGCGAGGGCGGCGTTCGCGTATCTTGCAAGCTCAGCGTCATCTTGCTGCTCTGGCGATAGGTCTGTGCCGCTGGCCTGGGGCGCGCGCGTATTGAATGCGTCGACAAAGCCCTGCATGCCCTGCTTCATAAAGAAGGGCCCGTAGATGGGTGAATTGAACGCAATGGGGACGGAAAAGGCTGCAGCGAGAACGAGCGTACAAATCCATACGGCCCTGTCTCTTAGGATTAGTTTGAGAAGAAGTCGACAGTACATTCAGAAGCACCTACGTTCCTCAAAGAACTGTTAGATTAAAAGTAACAGACCGGATGAAGATACGTGCGACGGGGGCGAGGCGAATGGCTGAACGGTATCGATATGCGGGTTTAACGGTATTATATTGACCACATAGATTTTTAACTTGCATTTCTACCCGCCCTTTTCGTAGAGTCGCCGATACGTGCTTAGCGCACCCTCGGCGCGTCCGGCAGGCTTTGCGAAATGGGATCCAGGAGACTTCGGCGCAGCATCATCTTGCGGAATGCTTCTAATGAGCCTCCCATCCTTCAAAAACAGAATCTCATCGCACAGCCTATCGACCGAATCCAAGATGTGGGATGACATGATGATGCACGTACCAGAATCGGCCAGCTTCCTGAGAATCTCGGAATGCAAGTCCACCCTGCTGGGGTCGAGCGCGTTCATGGGCTCATCTAATAGAAGGTACCGCGCGCCCGTCGCATACGCAATCGCCAGGGTAAGCTGCTGCTTCATGCCCTGGCTCAGAGTGCGGATCCTCATCTTCGCGAACTCGCCTATCTGCGTTTGTTCCACTATCTCTTCGATATCGCGAGCATGCGGCCACATATCGCAAACCATCTTGAGGTGATCTTCCGCACGCAATCCGGGATACAGCAGCGTCCCCTCACCAGGTGCATAGAAGATCATAGAACGGACCTCTCTCGCACCCGTACCCTGCACCTCATCCAGAACGATGCTCCCGTCCACGCGAGGACCCGGCAAACCTGCCATCGCACGCAGCAACGTCGTCTTTCCATGCCCGTTCGGAGCGACGAGACCGTAGACCGTACCCGGGGCAAACTCAGCGTTCACCGAATCTACGAGCACCTTCTTTCCATAAGAGATCGTCAGCGTTTGAAGGTCAATCATCGAGATCATCCCCTTTCGATCTTTGGAACACTCAGGCGCACCATCAACGGAGATACGGCGCCCAAGACCACCAGCAGAGCGCCCGATGCGCCGACGACCTCTCCAAAAGGCATCGCGTTCGTCCCTCGCCCAAGGAACCCAATCGTCCCCACCTGGGAAGCGGGATCAAACGAGGCGAATGGAGCCAGCAGCGCGACGCCCATGCCCACGCTTTCAACATGAGCGCTCAACGAACCCAACACCAAGAGAACCGCGCAAACCATTCCGGTGACAACGGGGTTGCGGCTAATCGCTGCTGTCAACGCAGCGACGACGGAAATCACGCCGTATGCCATGACCAGCAACGGAATACTGCACAACACCGCCTCCCCCACCATGGACGTTGTCGAAGCTCCCGCCCGAATGAGAGCGACGGGATACTCCGATCCACCCGCACCGTTCTTAATCACGGACACAACGACAGCGGGAACCATCGACACCAAAAGCAGCACCAAGCCAAGCAGGAGAGCCAGCGCAACAGCCGTCAGAAAACGCACATGCGCTGTTGCGGGGATCTGGAGAACCAGAAGGGAACGACACTGCAGGTGGGTGCACGCGAGCGATGTGACAACCACGGGCAACAGCAAAAATAAGGAGGGAAGCGCTGCCTGGAGATACGAAAGGAGGATTAATGGGGGCATCTTCGTACTTAACTCGTAAACCTTGGGGTCCGGCAAGCTCGCGATCGACTCAAGCAGAAGGGCGCGCGCCTCCGCACGAGAAGGAGTCTCCGGCTCGATTCCAATCGATTGCAGGAGAGTCGCATCTGCCGCGCCCAGCTCACCTCGAGCGCGCTCGTACGTCGCAAGGCTTCGAAACCCCTCCGCAGGCATAGGCGCGTACACGAAACCCGAAAGAGCATCCCGCATGTCTTCCAGGGCCGCTTTGCCCTCGACGTCCATATTCGCAGCGTTCTGCTCTAGATACCGATCTATTGAACGGAGCTCCCCATCCCTATACCGAACAGCGGAAACGTTATCAGCGTCAGGAAACATCTCGACCAGAGCCGGGGCCAGCATCGTCGCCGACATTGCAATCGCGCATACGGCGAGGGTAGGAGAACGCAGGAGCAGTTTCCCCATCGTTCTTACGTATGCAACGGCGGAGGCACAAGCGCTCGAACGAGTTGCCGTTCTCGATGCAGCGAAGGAACCTCTCTCAAGACAAATCGGGGATATCGGGCGCGCGCAGCCGCTCTTTCCAGCAACGCAAAGCAGGCTAATTGCCAGCACCTCGATCCCGATTGCGCATACGAGGGCAATCGCGCCACGCTCGAAGCAAAGTCCAGGCAGATTCACTATCTGCGTTGTCGGGTACGGGCTATAGGCGCCGACGGTCAACTCAGTGTTCGCATACGTAAGGGGATTCAACAGGGCGAACTCACGTAAAGCGATGGATCTTCCGTAATACCCGGGAACCATCGTCACCCCCATCAGGGCACATACGAACACGATTCCAAGCGTAGGGTTATTGGCAATCTTCACGGCAAGGTGAACGACAAGCGAGATGAACGCTGCCACCAAGAATTGCAAGATGGCCGTCTGCGCGAACACCAGCCAAGCCGGTTTGATAACCGGAGTCGCATATTGAATGTAGCCTATCGGATAGAACGGCGAGCCCGGGCCATTCTTCACAAGCGCGGCGATTATCCCTGGAAGATTGATGGCGAGGACGGCAAGCATTGCAAAAACACTCGCCCATACGCTCGATGCAACAAGTCTACCCAGCTCGCCCATCGGTGCCTGGATGATGAGCTTTTCACGTTTGTTAAGACGTGCGGCAAGGAACGAGACGGCAACGGCCGTTGCGACCCATAGCAAGTACTCCTTCGATCCGTCATAATAGGTGTACTCTCCATCCGATATCTGCAGAAACGGAAGTAGGGGAGAGAGCGGTGCCAAGATAAGACGTCCCGCGGCAAGAGGGTACAGAAGCGCGGGCATGCTTGATGAAGAGGTATAGACACCGTCCTCCCCCGCATTCACAAGCGCATCCGCATAGGATGCTGACAATTCCTGCTCAACACGGGTTATTCCCGACTCGAGGTATTCAACCCGTCCGTCGATGCCAGCCGCGCTCCTGAAGACGGGCAAAGCACAAAGAACCATCAACGCAACAACGGCAATACAGAGCGACCTGGAGGAGAGGAGCGACCTAAAGATTGCCTTCGAGATCTTGAGCATATTCATCGCCAACCTTAACCCCATCCACCTGGAACAGCGGGGCTAAACAAAATGCTCGGCCCCGCCTCGCATCTAGTGATTGCAGCATGCTGTGATTACTTGCCGGCAAAGTCAATTTAACATAAACTGTTAAAAAGTAACCTGAGTTTTTTAAATTCTTCGGAGGTTATTATGAGTTCCGACAATCGCACTCCCCGGCTTCATTCCTTCCGCATCGCATGTGCGATAGCCTCTGCGACCCTTTGCGCCACCGCCATCGCACAAGTGGCGTTCTCCTTAAAGCCAGCAATCGAAGTGCTCGACAACCCTGTAATTGCAGACTCCCCCGCGTATCCAGCCCTTGCGATCTCGACATTGGTCCCTGCCGTCATCGGTATCGCTACGACCATCCTCAGCGCCGTTCTCGTGTGGACGATCAAGAGCGGAGACCCCTTCAAGAAAGGGTCTGCGACATGCTTGAAGGTGCTCGGCATTCTCTTCGTTGTTCAAGCTGCCACCAGCCTCTACGCCGGCTCACTCAAAACCTCCGTTTCGATGTTTGGCGGCGAGGGGGCCGTCGGCGCCCAAGAGATCGCTTCATCATTCGATTGGACCTCTCTGGTTCTCGGCATCGTCCTGTTCATGCTTTCCCAGCTCTTCTTGTACGCCCGAGAGCTGTACCTCGACTCCGACGAGATTGCGTAAGGAAACGCCATGCCCGTAATTGTTCGCCTCGACAAGATCATGGCCGAGCGAAAGATTTCCTCGAACGAACTTGCCGAAAGGATTGGAACCACGCCCGTGAACCTGTCCCGTATTAAAAAAGGGCATATTCGCGGCATTCGCTTCAACACACTCGAGCAGCTATGCCTCGCCCTTCGTTGCCAACCCGGAGACCTTCTCGAAGTCATGAGCGAAGAGGATGCCCGAAAGGAGTTCGGACTCGATTGGTCCGCCGAGGATTAGAGGGCGGTCGTACTCGCCCTGCACACGGGGATGCGAATCGGCGAGGTCTGCGGCCTTCGGTGGTGCGATGTGGATTTCGAGACGGGCCTGATCTCGATCAGACACTCGGTGGCGTACGCGAAGGGAATGGGTTCGTTCATCAAGGACACCAAGACCCATGACGCCAGGGGTATCCCCATCGACCCGGTCGGCCTACTCCCCTTCCTGAAGGAGACCCACGAGATCGACTGCGGAAAGCTGCGCTTGCGCGGCCTTACCGGGGCGGTCGAGATCGGGGACTGCTACATCCTGTCGGAGCCGGGCGCGACCTTCGCGACGACAAGCTATATCCGCAGGGCGTTCAAGACGTTCTCGGAGACCAACGGCCTCATGGGCACCAACGACGAGCTGATCACGTTCCACGGCCTTCGCCACACGTTCGCAACGCAGTGGATCCGCCAAGGCGGCGATATCAAGGCGCTCCAATCGATCCTCGGCCACAAGGACGCCATGGCGACGCTCAACGTCTACGCCGACATCGAGCCCATCTCCAAAATCCATAACATGCTGCGCGCCACGCCGTGCCTTTGGCGCGGGCACCTCGGGCCGAGGGTCGATCCGGGTCCCATGTTCCAACAGAGGATCCAGGAGTCCATCGAGACGCTCCAGGCGTTCGGCTACGGCATCACCGAGCCGGACGACCGAAATATCGCCATACGCGACGTGAAGACGAACAGTTGGCTCTAGCTCACCGAGTACGCGGCAGTGTTGGGCCCATCCCAACTGAGGTCACGGTGGTCCGATAGGGGCGCCGCCCGCGGCATGCGCCGCGGAGCGGTATCCCCTACCGAAGGGCGGGGATGCCCTCCGCTTCCAGTTCGGAATCAGCCGTCGGAGGCGTTCGGCTGACTGCGGGAACGGCCTGTCCGCTCAATGTGTTCGGCTGAGATCGGAAATCAACCCAACACGAGCCGGACACGCGCCAGACGGCTCTTCCCCGTACGGCCTTCCCCCTTACGCTCATGTTGCAGGCATGTAACGCCGCAGCGAGCGCGCCTTTTTTGCGCCAGACAGGTACAATGATGAACACTGTACCGTAGCGGAGCGCCCCGCGCGCGCCGCAACCACGCGAAAGGGTTTCCCATGGCCGAGATCTCGTCCTCCCGCATCGTCATCACCGTCCTTGGCAAGAACCGCCCCGGCATCGTCGCCGGCGTCACCCGTGTCCTGGGCGAGGCCAATGTCGACATCCGCGACATTACGCAGTCCATTATCGAGGACATCTTCACCATGACCATGCTGGCCGACACCGCTGAGTCCAAGCTCGACTTTGCCGAGCTGCAGAAGGCCCTGGCCGAGGCCGGCGAGCTTTCGGGCGTCAATGTGTCCATCCAGCGCGAGGACGTCTTTAACTTTATGTACCGCCTGTAGCGAACAGGTCGTGCGGGAACAGGCTGGCGCATCTGCACCCAAGCACGCCGCCCCCACACGACCCCGAGAGGAGCGCGCATGGCTTACGACGCCAAGAAAATCTACTACCGCTTCGATGACCATCTGAGCCGCCTGGTCTTGGATTATGAGGCGAGCCGCCAGATTTCGCCCGAAAGCGAAAACCTCTACTACGGCCTGCCGACTGATCCGTACGACGAGGGTCTGTTCGTCGAGCATAACGTCAAGCGCGGCCTGCGCAATGCCGACGGCTCGGGTGTGGTCGCGGGTCTTACCCGCATCTCGGACGTGCACGGCTACAACAAGGTCGACGGCAAGGTCGTGCCCGACCAGGGCAAGCTCACGCTGCGCGGCTACAACATCGAGGACCTGGTCAACAACGCGCAGGCCGAGAATCGCTATGGCTACGAAGAGGTCGCCTACCTGCTCATCACGGGCTCGCTGCCCAATAAAGAGGAACTCGACGGTTTTTGCGGACGTCTGGGCGCTTTTAGGCACCTGAGCGACGAGTACGTCAAAGAGTTCCCCATGACCACGGTGTCGTCGAGCATCATGAATGTGCTTCAGCGCGCCGTGCTGCTGCTCTACGCCTTCGACGCCGAGCCCGACGCCATTACGCCCGAGCACGAAATCGACGTCGCCATCTCCATGCTCGCCCGTCTCCCCCGCATCGCCGCCTTCGCGCATATGGCCTCGGTCGCCAAGCGCCGCGGCTCCGAGGTCCATGTACCGCATCCCACACCCGGCCTCTCCACCGCCGAGACCATCCTGCAGGTGCTGCGCGGCGGCATGGCATTCACCCGCGACGAAGCCATGCTGCTCGACGTGATGCTCATGCTGCATGCCGAGCACGGCGGCGGCAACAACTCCACGTTTGCCTGCCGCGTGCTGTCCTCCTCGGCCACCGACCCGTATTCCGCCTACGCCGCGGCTATCGGCTCGCTCAAGGGCCCGCGCCACGGCGGTGCCAACGCCAAGGTCGTGTCCATGCACGAGGACATCCGCGCGCATGTCTCCAATTGGGAGGACGAGGACGAGGTCGCAGCCTACCTGGGCAAGATCCTCGACAAGCAGGCCTTCGACGGAACGGGTCTCATCTACGGTATGGGCCACGCCGTCTACACGCTGAGCGACCCGCGTGCCGAGGTGTGCCGCCGTTACGCGCGCACGCTTGCCGCCAAGAAGGACCTGGGCGATGAGTTCGCGCTCATCGAGCGCATCGAGCGCCTGGCGCCGCAGGTGATGCGCGATCACGGCATGACCAAGCCCATCTGCGCCAACATCGACCTGTACACGGGCTTTATCTACAAGATGCTCGGCGTGCCCGAGACGCTCTTTACGCCGCTATTCGCCGTTGCCCGCATGGCCGGCTGGTCGGCGCACCGCATGGAAGAGCTCTTCTGCGCGCACCGCATCATCCGTCCCGCGTATCGCCCGGTTATCGAGCCGCTGAAGTACAAGCCGCTCGCCGACCGCTAGGACGCGGACCGTTATAGAACCCGAGCGTGGCCAGGGCATCACCGCCCTCGGCCACGCTTTTTATGCCAGTAGAAAGGGCTGCATCGAATGATTGTGTTTTCCGACATGGATGGAACGCTGCTGACGAGCGATAAGCAGATGAGCGACGCCACCTGGGCGATGCTCGACGAGCTCGCGCGCCGCGGTATTGAGTTTGTGCCCTGCACGGGGCGCCCGCTGTCGGGCGTCTTTGAGCCCATCCTCGCCCACCCCGCCGTACACTACGCAGTCTGCGCCAACGGTGCCAGCGTCTGGCAGCTCGACGACGGTACGCCTACCGATGTCTCACGTGCTACGCGCATTTTGAGCCGACCGCTCGACCGCGCCATCGCCCACCGCGTCCATAGCATTGCCGCCGGCCACGATGTGACCTTCGATATCTTCGCGGACGGGCAGTGCTTCCTCCCCCGCCCGCTCTACACGCGCCTGGACGAATTCTGTGGCGGCGATCCTCACATCGCGGCTTCGCTCAAGCGCACGCGAACGCCGATCGACATGGATATCGACAGCAAAATCGACGAAGTCGAGGTGCTCGAACGCATCGCCATGTACTGGCACGACCCGGCCGATCGCGACGCCATCGCGGCGGAGCTCGACACGCTCGAAGGCATTGAGGTCACGCGTTCGTACGCCATGAATATCGAGGTCATGGGCGAGGGCGCTACCAAGGGGACGGCCCTCACGTGGCTATGCGAGCACCTGGGCGAGCCCCTCGCCGACGCCTGGGCGTTCGGCGACAACATCAACGACATCCCCATGCTGCAGGCGGCGGGTCACGGCATGGCCATGATCAACGCCGAGCCCGAGGATCGCGAGGCCGCCGACGCCATCACCGAATACGACAACGACCACGACGGCGTCGCCCACACCATCATGGCCGCCCTCGCCTAGTCATCGGCCAGTCATTGGGGACGTTCTTAAATGACTAGTCGTTGGGGACAGTCTTCGCGAAAAAGCTGCAAGGACTGTCCCCCACTGCCGGCAGAAAAGGAATGTCCCCATCTGCCGGATTAGGCGAGACTCTCCAGCACGCGACGGAGCTCCTGCTGGACGGCGTGGTCGCGGTTGCAGCCTACGACGCGATCGGCAACCGCTTTGAGCGCGGGGCGCGCGTTTTCCATAGCACAGCCCGTACCGACAAAGCGAATAATCTCGTAATCGTTCATCGAGTCGCCAAACGCCATGACCTCGTCGCGCCCAATGCCGTAATGCTCCGCAAGCTGTGCGATGCCCGAGGCCTTCGACACACCGGGCTGCATGGCATCGATCCATGCGTTTCCAGAAGGCGCAAAGGTAAAGAGCTGGCCGAGCTCACGCTGCAGTACGTAGGCACTGTCCATAACGGCACAGTCATCGCAAAAGATACTCGCCTTGATGATATTTACGCTGGGATCGGGCAGCTCCCAAATGCGCTCGGCATTGGGAAGGTCCTTATCGACCTCGCGTACGAACTTGCACTCATCATCGAGCAAGAAGGATTTGGTTCGGTCAAAGAGCGCAAGATGCAAATTGGGAAACGTCCCGACGGCCTGGGCGAGCTTTCGAATCGCCAGGTGCGAATATACCTCGCGGTCTACCATCTTGCCGTCGGCGTAGACCTGGGCACCGTTAGCTGCGACAAAGTCCATCTTGTCACGAACGGGCGCAAAGAACTCGCACAGTCGATCGTAGCGGCGGCCTGACGATGCGGCAAAATGCACGCCATGCTCGCGTAGCGCCAGGATCAGTTCATAGGTCTCAGGCGGCACCTGGCCATTTTCGTCAAGCAGTGTGCCGTCCATATCGGATGCAATCAGTTTAAACATAGAAAAGCTCCCTTCGGGGTTGTTGGAATCGAACGTGTATCCGATTCCAACAACCCCGAAGGGAGCTCAAATAAGACTCCGCGGTCATAAACGTTACATGGACCTAGCAAATAGCTCACACGTGCCAGAGGTCCCACGGTCGCGGCGTCAGGCGGCACGCCAAAGAGTGTCCCCGACGACTAGTCGTTTAAGAACGTCCCCGATGACTAGTCGGCGTAGGTGAAGGTGGTGACGTCGAACATGCCCTCGGGACGGATGCGGAGCGTCGGGATCACCGGCAGGGGCAGGAAGATGATGCCCATGATGGGATCGAGCGGTGGCTCAATACCCATGGCGCGCGCCTTGACCATAAAGTCGTCGTGCTGCGCCGCCACGTCCTCGGCCGTGCCCTCGCTCATCAGGCCACCGAGCGCCAGCGGAATGCGCGCTACGACCTCACCATCGCGCACCAGCACGTGACCGCCCTGCCCCACGGCTTCAACAGCCGCCATCATATCGGCAGCGTTATCGCCCACCACGCACACGTTGTGCGAATCGTGGCCGATCGTCGAGGCGATGGCACCGCCCGTGATGGTAAAGCCGCGCACCCAGCCGCGACCGATGTGCTTGCCGACAAGACCCAGACCCGCAGGACCATCGCCGTCGGCACCCTCAGCTTGCAGCGACACGCCGCGGCCGTGGCGCTCGATCAGCATAATGCGGCGCAAGCCCTCGGCACTCTCGGGGCGAGCCATACCCGTGATGGCCTTACCCGGCACCACATCAATCACGGCCTCGCCCGGCTTAAAGGCATAGTCGAATACGTCGAGCGAAAGCTTCGGCAGCTTAACGGAGGCGCGTAGCTCATCGGCAAGGGCCGCGACCTCGGCCATCTCGGGTGCAATCTCGCCCACAAAAGTGCCGTCCTGTGCCACGAGCGCGCCGGCGGCATACACGCGATGCGGAGCCGTGGCAAACGTCAGGTCATTGAGCACCAGCAGGTCGGCACGCTTGCCCGGGGCAATCGCACCACGCAGCTCGTGTGGGTCGCGGCAACCGTGGTCCAGGCCAAACGCCTCGGCCGTGGAGAGGGACGCCATAGAGATAGCGACCACGGGGTCGATGCCGGCCTCGATAGCCGCGCGGCAGGCATTGTCGATCATGCCGGTCGCAAGCGCATCGGAAGGGGCGCGGTCGTCGGTCGCGAAGCAGCAGCGGCGGGCGCGCGCGGGATTCTCTAGCAGCATCGGCGACAGGTTGGCCAAGTCGTGGCTACACGTACCTTCGCGCAGCATCACATACATGCCGCGGGACAGTTTATCGAGCGCCTCCTCGGGAATCGTCGACTCGTGGTCGGCGATAATACCCGCCGCGGCATAGGCATTGAGGTCCTTGCCGGCAACGAGCGGCGCATGACCGTCGACTTGCTTGGACGGCGTCTGGTTAGCGGCATCGATGCGAGCACAGGTCTCGGGATCGGCCATAAAAACGCCCGGAAGGTTCATCATTTCGCCCAGGCCAAAGACATCGCCCGGATGCTCGGCAAAAAACGCCTGCATATCGGCAGCCGAAATAACGGCACCGGCCTGCTCGTCGGGCAGCGCGGGCACGCACGAAGGCATCATGTACTTGATGGAGATGGGTGCGCGGCGGCCGTCCTCGATCATAAAGCGCAAGCCGTCGAGACCGGCAACATTGGCAATCTCGTGGCTGTCGGCAATGGCGGTGGTAGTACCGCGCGTCGCGGCCATGCGAGCATACTCGGCGGGACGGATGTTCGAGGACTCGATATGCAAATGCCCGTCAATAAAACCGGGAGCGAGATAGCGACCCTGGCAGTCGATGACCTCAGTTGCCTCGTAGGTGCCAGCAGCATCGTCGCGACCATCGTAGAGCACGCCGACGATCACACCGTCCTTGACGGCAACGCTACCGGGCGCCACACGCTGGCCATACACGTCGACGATCTGCGCATTGGTAAACAGCGTGTCGACGGGCACGCGCCCCTCGGCAGCATCGATCACAGACCTCATGACCTCAACGGACATACATACTCCTTTAACCGTAGAAAAAAGCTGCGGAGCGGACAGACCTTCACCGCAGCAAGCCAATAGCCATTGTATGCCAAAAAGAAAGTCCCGCTAACACCCCTTCCGCTTAACGGCACCGCCAAATGATCCCTCCGTCCCCAAGGGATCGTCGCAACCAAAAAGGCCGCAGTCGGGATTCCCGGCTGCGGCCTTATTGCACTTGTGAGGTCAACTCGCTCGTTAGACCAACTTAAAGCCCTTGCGCTTGCCCACGGAGAGGGTGTCGCCCAGCTTGAGGGCGCTCGGATCGATGTTGTAGCTCTTGGGAGCCACAGCCTTGCCGTTGATCTTGACGCCGCCGCCGTCGATGTCGCGGCGGGCCTGACCGGCGCTGGCCGAAAGGCCCAGGTCCTTGAGCAGGCCAGCGAGGTAAATCTGGCCCTCGTCGTTGACGGTCAGCTCAACGTGCTTCTCGGGGAAGTCGGCAAGCTGGCCCTCCTTGAACACACGGTCGAACTCGGCCTGAGCCTCGTCGCCGGCGCCAGCACCGTGGTAGGTGTCGCACAGGTCGCGGCCTAGAGCGCGCTTGAGCTCGTAGGGGTCGGCGGAGCCATCGGCCAGGGCGGCATCGATCTTGTCGACCTCGGCCGGGGTGAGCGAACTGGCCAGACGATAGTACTTGCCAATCATCTCGTCGGGGATGGACATGGTCTTGCCGAACATATCCTTGGGAGCATCGGTCAGGCCGATGTAGTTACCGTAGGACTTGGACATCTTACGGACGCCGTCGGTGCCCTCGAGCAGCGGCATGGTGAGCGCGATCTGCGGTTCCATGCCCATCTTCTCCATGAGCTCGCGGCCGGCGAGCAGGTTAAAGAGCTGGTCGGTGCCGCCCATCTCGACGTCGGCCTTGATCTGCACGGAGTCGAAGGCCTGCATCACAGGGTACAGGAACTCGTGCAGGGCAATCGGCGTCTGGGACTGGTAGCGCTTGGTAAAGTCGTCGCGCTCGAGGATGCGGGCGACGGTGAACTTGGAGCACACCTGCAGCAGGCCGGCCAGGTCCATCGAAAGGATCCAGTCGCCGTTGTGCACGATGGTGGTCTTCTCGGGGTCCAGGATCTTCATGGCCTGGCTCACGTAGGTCTCGGCGTTGGCCTCGATCTGCTCCTGCGAAAGCTGCGGGCGGGTGGAGTTCTTGCCCGAGGGGTCGCCGATCAGCGCAGTGCCGTTGCCGATGATAAGGGTGACGTTGTGGCCCAGGTCCTGGAACTGACGCATCTTGCGCAGGGGCACGGCATGGCCCAGGTGCAGGTCGGGGCTGGTGGGATCGACGCCGAGCTTGATGTTGAGGGGCTCGCCCTTCTCAAGCTTCTTGCGAAGGTCGGCCTCGGGGACGATCTGCGCTGCACCCGAGGTGATGATACGCATTTGCTCGTCAACAGACAGCATTGGGTATCCTCCTTTTGCTATAGCACCCTCACCGGATACGGCGGTGCTGGAAGTTCATAAACCCACTAATAATAACCAAAACAGCGCGACGCGGCACCTACGACAGGAAAATCCTCGTCCTGCCGCACGCGTCGATAACGACCGGCAAACGCGTGCCGTCACGTTCGACCAAAAAGCGCGCCTGCTGACGGCGCGAGCAGTCACGGCAACGGACCTGCCCCGTTGCATCCGTGGCGCAGGCGCCCTCGGCAGTCAGCAAGCAGTGCTCGCACACCATGAGCTCGGGACGGTCGGCATCGACAGGCCCCAAGACACCGGGGCAAGCGGCAAGTTCGGCAACACGCTCCGCATCATTGCCGAGCAACTCGGCCGACAAGCACACCCGCCCCGCACCGAGTCCGCGCAGCCAGGTAAGCGTGGCCCGATTGGCACAGAACACCGGCGCCGCCACGTCAAACGTTGTGCCCAGCTCGCGGGCCATCGCCACTTGTCCCAGATTGCGGCAGACGACGCGCCCGGCACGCTGCATAAGCGCCCGAGTCCGCTCGGCGTCGCCCGCGCGGCACACTTCGTCGAGCACCACCGTTGTATCGGACAGATCTCGCTCATCGCGCGGACCCACATCCATCAGCTCCCAGGCAAAGACCATACGAGCAAAATCCTCGCGCTTTGCCGGCCCCGCCGACCCCACCAACTCCGTCGACGCACCGCCATCCACCGCAGCGCCCTCAAAGGGCAGCACCTCAACGGCACGCGCAACGGGCGCAATCGCATCCGCCTCGGCCCGCATGCGCTCCAACACCGCCGCCGTCTGATCCAACACGCCGGCGCTGCGAATCAGATAGACCTCGCAGCCCGCGTCCACCTTACGTTTGCAATGCACGACGATGCGCTCCCCCGCAGCGGCATCCACGGGGCAAGGCACCTGTGGCCAGCGCTTGGGCACATCGGGACGCGCGTCGGCACCCGGGTAAAATCGGATTTCGAGCGTATCGCCCGCCGCCACGGCGGCATCAAGCTCAACCGTCACCTCTTCGTGACCCACCGCCACCAAGTGGCCCACGCGCACGCCCTGGTTGATCGCGCGCTCAAAGCTCATGAGCTCGGCACCCGAACGACCCCGCAGGTAAGCATCGGTAAACCCACGGTTAAACGACCTTCCCAGCTCGCGTTCAAGCTCTTCCACGGCACCGGAGTCCCACGCGCCGTCGCACAGCATATCGAGTGCCCGACGCCACACCCTCACCACGTTGAATACGTAATCGGGATTCTTCATGCGCCCCTCGATCTTGAGCGATGCCACGCCGGCGGCAACAAGCTCGGGCAGGTGCGCGATACCCAGATAGTCACGCGGACAAAGCAGGCGGTCTCCCTCGACGGCAACAACACTCTGCCCCGCCTCGTCCACTAGGTCGTACGCCAGACGGCACGGCTGCGTGCAGTCGCCGCGCATCGCCGAGCGCCCACGCCGCAAGGCCGAGAACTCGCACGCCCCCGAATAGCCGATGCAAATCGCACCGTGGCAGAATACCTCGATGGGCACGCCCGTGGCACATAGCGCCGCAATCTCGTCGACCGTCAGCTCGCGTGCCGTCGTCACGCGCTCGACCCCCAGCTCATCGGCGGCAAGCCGCACGGCACCCTCGCTATGAGCGCCCGCCTGCGTGGACAGGTGAATCTCGACCCCGGGAATCGCCGCGCGCAGCGCGCAGGCCAACCCGGCATCGGCGACAATCAGAGCACCGGCGCCCAGCTCCAGTGCATGAGCTCCCAACGCCACCGCGTCGGACAACTCATCGTCAAACACGAACACGTTGAGCGTCACGTACACACGCACGCCATGGGCATGCGCCACGGCGCAGCCGCGCGCAAACTCGTCATCCGTAAAGCCATGGGCGCCCACACGGGCGTTAAAGCCGCCCAACCCCGCATAGATGGCATCGGCGCCCGCGGCGATGGCCGCAAGCATCTGGTCGAGTCCGCCCGCCGGCGCCAGCAACTCGGGCAGCGCCGCACCGGCAGCATCCAATCCAGTCTCGTATTGTCCGCTCGGCCCCATCGCCCGAATCGCCATCGGCAAACTCCTTACCAAGGTATGCATTCACTCTGAAAAATGCCGTCTTCCAGCATACACGAGGCCTCGCGCGCCCCGTTTGGTTTATCGTGTAATAACTTATGTCCATCCTGCCCCGACGGCACATCCACCGTCCGGCACGACATACCTGGAGGTCAATATATGGGTCCTCGCCAACGACAGGGACGCAGCCGTTCAAAGACGCATGCTCTGCCCATAATCCTGCTCTCGTTTTTGGGCTTTCTGCTGATTGCGGGCGTGGCATTTGGCATCGGCATGGTCGGCAACGTCAACCGCTGGCTGTCCGATCTGCCCGACTACACCGACGCCAACGCGTATCTGGTGAGCGAGCCCACCGAGATCGTCGACTGCAACGGCAACAAGATCGCGAGCTTCTACACGCAAAACCGCAAGTCTATCACCAAGGACGAGGTCTCCCCCTACGTGCTGCAGGGCACCGTTGACGTCGAGGACGAGCGCTTCTACGAGCACGGCGGTATCGACCTGTGGGGTATCGCGCGTGCTGCGGTGGCAACCCTCGGCGGCGGGCACGAAGGCGCCTCGACGATCACCCAGCAGCTTGTGCGCAACACCATCCTGCAGGAGGAGCAATTCGACTCGACCATTGAGCGTAAGGTGCGCGAGGCCTACATCGCCATCAAGATGGAGGACATGTACTCCAAAGACGAGATCCTCATGATGTACCTCAACACCATCTATTACGGCCACGGCGCCTACGGCATCGAGGCCGCAGCCGAGACCTATCTGTCCAAGAGCGCCGCCGACCTCACCCTGAGCGAGGCCGCGCTACTCATCGGCCTTCCCAACTCGCCTTCGCAGTACGACCCCACGGTCAATCCCGATCTGGCACTGTCTCGCCGCAACAAGGTTCTCGACAACATGCTGCGCCTGGGCCACATCACCCAGGAGGAGCACGATGCCGCACAGGCCGAGCCCATCACCCTCAATGTGACCGAAATCTCGGGCAGCGGCGTCGACGTATACTCGCAGCCCTACTTTGTCTCCTACGTCAAGCAGCTGCTGGAGCAGGAGTTCTCGACCGACGTGCTCTTTAAGGGCGGCCTGACCGTCAAGACCACCATCGACCCCACGATGCAGCAGGTGGCAGAGAATGCCGTCCGCGAGCAGCTCGACACGCTCTCGCTTGACGGCCTGGACATGGGCATGGTCGTCGTCGACCCCAAGACCGGCTACATCAAGTGCATGGTGGGCGGCTACGACTACAACGCCGACGAGAACCACGTAAACCATGCCACGGCCAAGCGTCCCGTCGGCTCCACCTTTAAGGCCTTTACGCTGGCAACTGCCATCCAAAACGGCATGAACCCCAACGTCACCCTCAACTGCAACTCGCCGCTCAAGGCCAAGGGCACCACGACCGAGGTCCAAAATTACGCCAACCAGAGCTACGGCAACATCACGCTTAAGCAGGCGACGGCATACTCCTCCAACACCGGCTACATCCAGGTGGCGGAAGCCGTCGGCAACAGCAAGATCATCTCGCTCGTCAAAAAGCTCGGCATCGACCCCGCCAAGGACAACATCGAGGACGTTCCCGTCATGACGCTCGGCACCGGCTCGATCTCGCCACTCGAGATGGCCGCCGCCTACGCGACGTTTGCCAACGGCGGCTACTATCGCCAGCCGATCGCCATCACCGAGATTGATTCTCGTACCGGTTCGGTGCTGTACCAGCACACCGACAATCCCTCACAGGTGCTTACCGAGGGCGAGGCCGCCGCGGTCACCGATGTTCTGTCCGGCGTCATGAAGGGCAGCGGTACGGGTGCTGCCGGCGCCCTGAGTGTCAACCAGCCCTATGCCGGCAAGACGGGCACCACCGACAACACCACCAACCTTTGGTTCTGCGGCTATACCCCGCAGCTGGCGTGCGCCCTGTGGACCGGCTATTCCGCGGGCGAGATCCCCATCCAAAAGTACGGCACGGACCTGCTGGGCGACAGCACCAACCTGCCTGTCTTTAAGCGGTTTATGAACACCGTTCTGACCGGTACCGAGCGCGAGGAGTTTGCGACCGGAACGGCGCCCACCTACAAGAACAACAGCGTCTGGAAGTTCTACGGCACCAACAACACCAAGAAGTCGGAGAACGACGACAAGGACGAGGACGAAGAGGAAGAGGAAACCACCACAACAACTACCACGACGACCACGACCACCGAGACCACGGGCGGCGACACCACCGGCGGCACCGGTACGACCGGTGGCTCGACGGGCGGCTCCACTGGTGGCTCGACGGGCGGCTCCACTGGTGGCTCGACCGGCGGCGATGGCGGCACGCCTACGCCTACGCCCACTCCCGACCCCTCGCCCACGCCTGACGATACGGTCGGCTAAGAAGTACGCGACTAAAGCCAACAAGGCCCCGAGCAGCTTATTGAACTGCTCGGGGCCTTTTAGTTTGAAACGACCTGGAGGGCGGTCTTTATACCGGCAAACAAAAAGGGGGTACCGACCAACGTCGATACCCCTTACAAGCCACTATGTCAGCGCACACAATGCCGAACGCACGACCCGCACGCCTACTTGCGAGAATTGCTCAACTTATTGATCAGCGCCTCAAGACGCTCGCCGTCCTCGGCCGTCTGGGCAATAACCAAAATCGTATCGTTGCCGGCAAGCGAGCCAAGCACATCGGGCAACTCTGCCGCATCAACGGCGGCGGCGATGCCGGAAGCCGTGCCAGGCTGAGCCTTGATCATAACCAGATTATCGGTACGCAGAACGCCCGTTACGAGCTCGGAAACCATACGCTGCAGGTGCAAGTCCTCTGCCAGAACATAGATGCCCTCAGGGAGCTTACGCAGCCCCATGTCGGCAATATCGCGAGAGACAGTCGCCTGCGTGCAATCAAAGCCCATAGCACGGAGCTCATCAACCAGCACGCGCTGCGTGCGGACATCCTTATTGCGCACAATATCTCTAATGGCATCCTGGCGCCCATTGCGTTTTTTAGCCATACAAACCCTCTCTCCAAAAGATGGCGGAGACAATCAATCAGTGATTGAATAGTTTAACGCTATTTGAAGGCTTTTGTGTATAAGAACGCATTTCGAAACAATTCTATGCAAGTTTGTTTCGTAATGAGCCGTTTAGGCGGTTTTTGCGCCCGTCCGGTTAAGAAAAGCTGCCAGATGCGTACACATCACGCAGCGCGCGGGCTTAGCGCTGGCGATCGGCCCAAACAACAGGCCCAGTCCCCGATGGTTGTCCTTGAGCGCGGCGACCATCTGACGGGTTCGAGGCGCCTCGAGCATATCACGCATGCGGGCGGAACGCTCGATTGACGACACCCCATGCGGGCTCAGACACAAATTCTCGATGCAGGCGACCAGTCCGGCAAAGTAGAACTTTTGGCTTGCCAGCTTGAGCCGGCCACCGCTATCTGCTTCCGAGAGTGAGTCCGCAAGCTCGTCGAGTGCTCGGGTGTCATCGGATACCCTGGCATACATGGTGGGATCAAAGGCATCTGTAAGCTTAGGCGCCACCGCGTGGAAACAAGCGTCGCCGCATCCGGAGACGCGCTGCGCCTGCGAGAGCGCGCATGCCATAAACCCAACTGTGCGAAACGCCTTGTCGCACAAAAGGCATGCCTCAAACAGCGGACGGCTATACATCACGCCAGAGACTTGAGCAACCAAGCCGCCTAAAATCAACTGAGGCAGCCCGGCCACCATCGAAGACTTGTCTTCAATGACAATAGAGGCAGCATCCAAGACACGCGAATGGCGCTCTCGATGTGCATCATAGCGGTCGAGCGACACCGTGGGGAACACTATGTCTGCCGCAGTATCGCACGCGATATCGACCATCTTGGAAAGGGATTGCGGAGCAAACCACTCATCGGCGTTCATGGCGATGATTTGAGAGCCGCGCGAGGCAGCAAAACCGGCACGAAGACACGCGCCGCGCGTCGCGTCCTCGACGTCAATCAAATCAATATGGATGTCCCTGTCGGCAGCAACTTGAAGCGAATGGCGCACACCGGGCGCAGTATCGCGACAGACAACGACAATCTGCAAATCGTAGAGGTCTTGGTTCTGGATACTCTCGAGCGCACGCATCGCATAGCTGGGCGAACCTTCTACCACAAGGATCACCGAAAGTCGCGGATGCGAGCCACGTCGAACCAAATTATCCGTCCTCTCGACAGCAATGAATCAAACCGTGGTTCATGGTACACCCCGGCAATAAAAGCAATGAGACACCGGTTGCATTGCACGCCAAGAACAGATGTTGCACACGCGCAGCCCACAGATGACAGGTGTCGACGCACGACACGTCGAGCCCTACCCTAGTCGAGCACGACAAGCTCGGCGGGATCGTAATCCACGCCCATAAACGTAAGGCCGCAGGCAGGAGCCGTGGGGCCCGCAGCGGTGCGGTCGCAAGCATCGATAACCTCGCGCATCCACTCGGGTTCACGGCGATGCATGCCAATCTCGACAAGCGTGCCCACGATCGAACGGACCATCGAATGCAGAAACGCATTGCCCTCGATGGTGAACGTCAGGATGTCCTCGCCAAACGCAACCTCATGGCCAAATTCGGCACGCATCACGCAGCGATGCGTGGGCTTGCCAACGGCCGAAGCGACCTTGCAAAAGCTTTTAAAGTCCTGCTCGCCCAGCAGTGCGGGGCAGGCAGCAGACATAGCCTCAACATCCAAGGGATAGCGATGCCACCACACGGCACCGCGGGACAGCACAGGGCGCGCATCTCGATCGGCAATGCGGTATGTATACGTACGGGAACGCGCGTCAAAACGCGCAGAAAAGCCTTTACGGGCCTTGTAGACCTCGTTAATGGCGATATCTTTGGGCAGCAGGGCATCCATAGCCCGCAGCCACCTACGGCGCGTACAAGCGAGCTCAGCGTCCGTTACGGGCACGCTGATGTACTGAGCCACGGCATGCACGCCGGCATCGGTACGCCCCGCGCACGTCAGATCGATCGGGCGGCGAAGCAGCGTCTCGATGGCTCGACGCAGCTCACCCGCAACCGTCGTCTGTCCCGGCTGCTCGGCAAATCCGCTATACGACGAGCCATCATAGGCCACGCGAAATACGAGCGTGGCGTCAAGCTCGGAAATCGAATTGAAATCAGACGGCGCAGTCATGGGCGCTCCCAACAAACAAGCAACGGTATCGCGACAAAAAAAGAGGGGTACGCGAACGTACCCCTCGAATATAGCCTATGCAGACGGAATGTCTACTCAGCGGTCTCCTCGGCAGCCTCGACCTTCTTGGGAGCAGCGGCCTTCTTGGGGGCCGGAGCAGCCTTCTTGGCCTTAGGCGTGCAAGGCTCGGTGACGAGCTCCATGATAACGATGGGAGCGTTGTCGCCCTTACGGTTACCGAGCTTCATGATGCGGGTGTAACCGCCGTTGCGGTCCTGCCACATGCCCTGAGCAGCCTTGTCGAAAATCTCGGCAACGAGCTGCTTATCGCCGAGCTTGGCGATAGCCAGACGACGAGAGTGCAGGTCGCCCTTCTTGGCCCAAGTGATGATCGGGTCGACGACCGAACGCAGCGCCTTAGCACGGGTCTCGGTGGTCTTGATGCGGTCGTTCTCGAAGAGGGCCTTAGCAAGGCTCTTCTTCATGGCCTTGGTGTGGCTCGCATCGGTGCCGAGCTTCAGGCCCTTCTTAACGTTGTGACGCATGGTCTAGTTTCTCCTCAAATATGCGAAGCATTAAGCCTTCAGGCTCAGGCCCATGGACTCAAGCTTGTCCTTCACTTCCTCGATCGACTTAACACCAAAGTTACGGATGTTGAGCAGATCGTTCTCCGAGAACTCAACGAGTTGACGGACCGAGTGAATGCTGGCGCGCTTAAGGCAGTTGTAGGAACGGACGGAAAGGTCCAGATCCTCGATCTGCTTGTCCAGCTCGGCGTTGTCGTTGGTGACCTCGGGAGCGAAGATCGAAGCCTCCTCCTCGACCTCGGGGGTCTCGGCAAGGTTCATAAAGGCGGCCATATGCTGGTTGATGATATTGGCAGCCTGGACCACGGCGTCGCGTGGGGCGATGGAGCCGTTGGTCTCGATCTCGAGGACAAGGCGGTCGTAGTCGGTGTGCTGACCGACACGGCAAGCCTCAACGAGCTTGGCGCAACGGGAAACCGGCGAGTACAGCGAGTCGACGTGGATCACACCGATGGGATCGTTGTCGCGCTTGTTAGCCTCGCCAGAAACATAGCCGCGGCCATAGCCGATGCGCATGCTCATGGTGAGATGGCCACCCTCGGTGAGCGTAGCGATGTGCTGCTCGGGGTTGACCAGCTCAAACTCGGACGGAATAAAGAAGTCCGCACCGGTGACCTCGCAGGGGCCGTCAACCGAGATGGTGGCGGTCGCCTCGTCGGTCGTGCCGAGAGCCCTGAAGACAAGACCCTTGACATTCAGGACGATGTCGGTGACATCCTCGACCATGTTAGGGATGGTCATGAACTCGTGCTGCGCACCATCGATCTGAATAGCCTCGACGGCGGCACCCTCGAGCGAGGACAGAAGAACGCGACGAAGGGAGTTACCCAGCGTATCGCCGTAGCCACGCTCGAGCGGCTCGACGGAGACACGAGCAGACGTCTCGTTGATCTCTTCGACCTGAACCTGAGGCCTAATGAATTCTGACATGTATTACCTCCAGCCTCAGCAGCCCGGATGGACTACTTAGAGTAGAGCTCGACGATGAGCTGCTCGTTGATATCACCGCTGATCTGCTCACGCGTCGGCAGAGCAAGCACGTTACCAGACAGCTTCTCGATATCGACCTCGAGCCAGCCAGGGACCTCAAAGCGCTCGGAGGAAATCAGAGCCTCCTTGATGGGGAGGAGGTCACGGAACTTCTCGCCGACAGCGACGACGTCGCCGGCCTTGACGCGGTAAGACGGGATGTCCACGCGCTTGCCGTTCACGGTGAAGTGACCGTGACGGACGGACTGACGAGCCTCTTTGCGGGTGCGGGCGAAGCCAAGACGGAAGACGACGTTGTCAAGGCGAGACTCAAGGATGATCATGAGGTTCTCACCGGTGACGCCGTTCATCTTACGGGCCTTGTTGAAGTAGCCGTGGAACTGCTTCTCCAGAACGCCATAGATGAACTTGACCTTCTGCTTCTCGCGCAGCTGCATGCCGTACTCAGATTCCTTGCGACGGCGCTTGGGCTGACGGATAGATTCCTTCTTGCTGCTGTAACCGAGCTCAGCGGGATCGATCCCGAGCTGACGGCAGCGCTTAAGAACAGGAGTCCTGTCGATTGCCATATTGATACGATCCTTTCAGTTACACGCGGCGACGCTTCTTGGGGCGGCAGCCGTTGTGCGGGATGGGGGTCTTGTCCTGGATGCTCGAGACCTCGAGGCCAGCAGCCTGGAGGGAGCGGATGGCGGTCTCACGACCGGAGCCGGGGCCCTTGACGAAGACGGAAACCTTCTTCATACCGTGCTCCATGGCCTGCTTGGCAGCAGCCTCGGCAGCCATCTGGGCAGCGAACGGCGTGGACTTACGGGAGCCCTTGAAGCCCACCTGGCCAGCCGACTTCCAGGAAATGACGTTGCCCTGGGGATCGGTGATCGAAACGATCGTGTTGTTGAACGTAGAACGAATGTGAGCCTGGCCCACGGAAATGTTCTTACGGTCCGCGCGCTTCAGACGGGCAGCGCGAACGTTCTTCTTAGCAGTAGCCATCTATCTAGCGCTCCTTATTTCTTCTTCTTAGCACCGATCTGACGCTTCGGGCCCTTGCGGGTACGAGCGTTAGTGTGGGTGCGCTGGCCGCGGACCGGGAGGCCCTTGCGGTGACGAAGGCCGCGGTTGCAGCCGATGTCCATAAGGCGCTTGACGTTCTGGTTGCGCTCACGGCGGAGGTCGCCCTCAACCATGATCTGGTTCTTATCGATATAATCGCGGATGGCGTTAACCTCATCCTCGGTGAGGTCCTTAACGCGCGTATCCACGTTAACGTTGCACTCGACGCAGATCTTCGTCGCAGTGGTGCGGCCGATGCCGTAAATGTAGGTCAGACCGATCTCAACGCGCTTCTCACGCGGGAGGTCGACACCATTAATACGGGCCAACGTAGTCTCCTCTCTTAACCCTGACGCTGCTTATGACGGGGGTTCTCGCAAATGACGAGGACCTTGCCATGGCGCCTAATGATTTTGCACTTATCGCACATCTTCTTGACCGAAGGACGTACCTTCATCGTTCTTCCTTTCGGTAGCGCTCAAACTACTTCCCTACTATCTACTCGCCCAGCCGCAGGCGTTTAAAACTATGGCTGGTCTTCACACACAATCCGACCGTAGGTTGAGCTAAGCCTGCAGTCGGAAATGGAGTGCGTGTATGCGTGCCGCTATTTGTAGCGATAGGTGATGCGGCCGCGGGTCAGGTCGTACGGGGAAAGCTCCACGACAACCCTGTCACCGGGGAGAATACGGATGTAATTCATTCGGATCTTGCCAGAAATGTTGCATAGAACCGAATGACCGTTCTCGAGCTCGACCTTAAACATGGCGTTGGGCAGCGGTTCCTTTACCGTACCCTCGAGCTCAATTGCGTCTTCCTTCTTCACAAGCAATCATCTTTCTCTAGAAAACGACAGCGATTGAGTATTCTACAACACGTATGCACGCATCGTAATAACTTCGTAATGGCTCCACAACTAAGTGGAACTTGTTACATTTCTCCGCCTTGGAGCGAACACCAAGCACCTTGGGCATCCGTGGTGAGAATCACCGGACCGTCATTGGTAATGGCGACGGTGTTCTCGTAGTGCGCGGCGGGCAGGTGGTCGTTGGTCGTAACAATCCAACCGTCGGAGCCCGTGCTCACATGGTTGGAACCCATCGTAACCATCGGCTCGATGGCAATGACCATGCCGGCCTGGAGGCGAACGCCCCTCCCCTTCTTTCCATAGTTAGGAACGTTGGGGTCCTCGTGCATCACGCGGCCAATGCCATGGCCAACATAGTCACGAAGAACGCCATAGCCGTGAGACTCGGCGAGAGACTGAACGGCATAACCAACATCCCCGATATGGTTACCGGGGACAGCCTGCTCGATGGCAGCCTTAAGGCAATCGCGCGTAACCTCGCACAGGGCCTTGGCCTCGGGCGTAGGGGTGCCAACGAAAAACGTCCAAGCGTTATCGCCGACCCAACCGTCGACAACGGCTCCCGTATCGATGGAAATGATATCGCCATCGCGCAGGATCATGTCGGGGTTGGGAATACCGTGGACCACGGCATCGTTGATCGATGCGCAAATGGTTCCCGGGAACCCGCCGTAACCCTTAAAGGCCGGGGTGCCGCCATGCATGCGGATAATCTGCTCCGCGAGCTGATCGAGCTCAAAAGTCGAAACGCCGGGGCGCACCATGGCTCCAACGTGGCGGAGCGCCATCTTAGATAGCGCTCCTGCCTTCTTCATCTGCTCGATTTGCGTTGCAGACTTAATCTTGATCATAGACCGAGAGCCTCTTTGACATCCCCGTACACGGTCTCGCGAGCCTGGTCACCGTTGACCGACTTGAGCAGACCCTGACCACGATAGTAGTCGACGAGCGGGCTCGTGGACTTCTCGTAGACGTCGAGACGGTTCTTGATGGTCTCGGGCTTGTCGTCGTCGCGCTGATACATCTCGCCGGCGCACTTGGGGCAGGTAGCATCGGCAGCGGTGCCGGTGTAACCGCAGGCGCGGCAGGTGCGACGCGAAGACAGACGATCGATGATGACCTCGGGGGCCACGTCGACCAGAAGGGCGCAGTCGATCTCGCGACCCATGGCGGAGAGCTCGGAATCGAGCGTCACAGCCTGGGCGGTGTTGCGCGGGAAGCCGTCGAGGATGAAGCCCTGCTGGGCGTCATCGGCGGCAAGGCGCTCCTTGACAAGGTCGATCACGAGCTGGTCGGGAACGAGCTCGCCAGCGTCCATGTACTTCTTAGCCTGAATACCAAGCTCGGTGCCACCCTTGACGGCAGCACGCAGCAGGTCGCCCGTGGAAATGTGAGCGACGCCAAACTCGGCGACGAGCTCCTGTGCGACGGTGCCCTTACCGGCACCCGGAGCTCCGAGCAATACGAGGTTCATGAGCAATCCTCCTCTAGCCTATTTAAAGAATCCATCGTAATCATACATCTTGATCTGGCCTTCGAGCTTATCGACCGTGTCGAGCACGACGCCGACCATGATGAGGATGGACGTGCCGCCAAATGCCTGGATCAGATGGTTACCCGTGAAGGAGAAGATGATCGAAGGCACGATGGCGATGAGCGCCAAAAAGACAGCGCTGGGAAGCGTAATCTTGTTGAGCGCGTTCTTGATGTAGGCCGCGGTAGCCCTACCCGGACGCACGCCCGGAATAAAGCCGCCCT
This sequence comes from uncultured Collinsella sp., assembly GCA_959606495.1. Classification (GTDB taxonomy): domain Bacteria; phylum Actinomycetota; class Coriobacteriia; order Coriobacteriales; family Coriobacteriaceae; genus Collinsella. Next base: position 68,380 of record CAUHJB010000008.1, read on the forward strand.
GCTTCTTAAGGTTATCGGCCGTGTCATCGGGGTTGAACACCATGGAGGTGTAGAAGTACGCGAAGAACACGATGAGGACAACGTTAAGCACCCAGTTGAGCCAACCGGTCGAAAGCGCAGAGGCAACTGCCTGAATCCAGCCGATGCCGGGGAAGAACACGGCAATCTGAGCCGGGAAGTACAGCAGCGCCGAAGCGAAGATGATCGGCACGACGCCCGCGGTGTTGACCTTGATGGGCAGGTAGGTGGTCTGTCCACCCATCATGCGACGGCCCACGACGCGCTTGGCGTAGGAGACCGGAATGCGGCGCTGGCCGCGCTCAAGGAAAACGATCAGCGGGATAACCAGCAGGATGATGGCGCAGATGATCACCATGGTGATGATGCCACCGGCATTGCCCTCGGTGCTGGAGAAGATAGCCTGCGGCAGACCGGCCATGATGTTCGCAAAGATGATCAGCGACATGCCATTGCCGATACCGCGCTGGGTGATGAGCTCACCAATCCACATGATCAACATGGCGCCCGCAGTGAGCGTGCCGACGACCATGAGGTCGAAGATGATCTCGGGAGCGCCGGCGCCATTAAAGCTGATGCCGAAGCTCTTAAAGAGGAAGAGGTAACCCACGGAGTTGAGGATTGCCAGAGCCAAGGTGAGGTAACGCGAATACTGCGTAATCTTGGTCTGACCGACCTCGCCCTCGCGGGCAAGCTCATGCAGGGAAGGCACGACGGCCTGGAGCATCTGGAGGATGATCGAGCTGGTGATGTAAGGCATGATGCCCAGCGAAAACACCGACACATAGCTCAACGCGCCGCCAGAGAAAAGATTCAGGAGGGCCATAGCACCTGCGGCGACCGAATTGTTATCGGTCGAGAAAAGGCCCAGCATCCCCTGGAAGGGAATGCCGGGCACAGGAACGTGCGCACCAATGCGGTACACGACGAGCATAGCTATGGTAAAAAGAATCTTTTCGCGCAATTCTTTGATGCGGAAAGCATTCTTAAGACCATTTAGCACGGCAGCTCGACCTTTCCGCCGGCGGCCTCGATCTTGGCCTGCGCAGAAGCGCTGACCTTGTCGACCTTGACCGTGAACTTCTTGGTGAGCTCACCATTGCCGAGCACCTTGACGGGCTCGAACTCGCTCTTGGTGATGCGAGCGGCCTTAAGAGCGGCACCGTCGATCACAGCGCCATCCTCGAACTTACGCTCGAGACGCTCAACGTTAACAGCGGTGTACTCGATACGACGGGGGTTGCGGAAGCCCGGAAGCTTGGGCAGGCGCATAGCCAGCGGAGTCTGGCCACCCTCGAAGCCGGCACCCTTGGTGCCGCCAGAGCGGGAACCCTGGCCCTTCTGGCCGCGGCCAGAAGTGGTGCCGTGACCCGAAGAATTGCCACGGCCGACGCGCTTACGGTTCTTGGTGGAACCGGGCGCGGGAGTAAGATCGTGAAGCTGCATTTGCTACTCCTCTACAATCTCGACAAGGTGCTTGACCTTGAAGATCATGCCGCGGACGGACTCGTTGTCAGCAATCTCGCGAACCTCGCGGATCCTGTGGAGACCGAGGGCACGGACAGTACGGACCTGGTCCTGCTTGCAACCGTTGGTGCTGCGGACCTGCTTGATCTTGATGGTGTCAGCCATGCTTAGTTCTCCTTACCGACGAACATCTCGGAGACCGTCAGGCCACGGCGAGCCGCGACGTCCTCAGGGCTGGAGAGCTCCTTGAGGCCCTCGACGGCAGCCTTGATGATGTTGAGGCCGTTGTCGGTACCGAGGGACTTGGACAGGACGTTCTTGATGCCAGCAAGCTCAAAGAGGGGACGCACAGCGCCGCCGGCGATAACGCCGGTACCCTCGACAGCGGGCTTGATGATGATGCGGCCGGCACCAAAGTGGCCGAGAACCTCGTGCGGGATGGTGCCCTGCTCGGTCACCGGCACGTGGAACATGTTCTTCTTGGCATCGAGAGACGCCTTGGAGATGGCCAGGGGCACCTCAGCGGACTTGCCCATGCCAACGCCGACGTTGCCCTTGCCGTCGCCAACGACGACGAGAGCGACGAGGCTCATGCGACGACCGCCCTTGACGGTCTTCGACACGCGGTTGATGTAAACGACGCGCTCCTCGAACTCGGAGGCCTCGCGCTGCTGCTTCTGATTACGAGCCATGTGCTACATACCTCCTAGAACTCGAGACCGGCGGCACGAGCACCGTCGGCGAGGGCCTTGACGCGGCCATGGTAGATACGGCCACCGCGATCGAAGGCGACCTTGGTGATGCCGGCCTCGATGGCGCGCTTGCCAACGAGCTGACCGACCTTCTCCGCAGCCTCCTTGTTCGAGGTGTGGGTGCCCTTGAACTCGGCCTCGAGGGTCGAGGCAGAGACGAGCGTCAGGCTGGAGCCCTTGCTGTCGTCGATGATCTGGGCATAGATGTTGGCGTTAGTACGGGTCACGCGAAGACGCGGACGCTCGGAGGTACCCGAGACCTTGCCGCGAACACGACGCTGACGACGCTTGAGGCCTTCCAGCTTCGCCTTATGCTTGTTCATACGTAAACTCCTAAAAAGGTTGATCTTGCCAGCACCTGACGGGGTGCTGGTCTTATGCGAGTGAGTCGGTTACGACTACTTGGCGGCCTTACCCAGCTTGCGGCGGATGTGCTCGCCAACGTAGTGGATACCCTTGCCCTTGTAAGGCTCGGGAGGACGATGGCCGCGGATCTCAGCGGCGATCTGACCGACCTGCTGCTTGTTGATACCCTTGACGTTCACGTGGGTGTTGTCGGGAACCTCGAAGGTGATGCCCTCGGGAGCCTCGACGATCACGGGGTGCGAGAAGCCCAGGGAGAACTCGAGGTTCTTGCCCTTCTGCTGCACGCGGTAACCGACGCCGGCGAGCTCGAGCTTCTTCTCGAAGCCCTCGGAAACGCCAACAACCATGTTGTGGATGAGGGCGCGGGTGAGGCCGTGGCGGGCACGGGTCTCACGCTCGTCGTCGGGACGGGAAACGGTGAGGACGTTGTCCTCGACGTTGATAGCGAGCTTCTCAAAGACATCGAGCTCGAGCTGGCCCTTGGGGCCCTTGACGACAACGTTGTTGCCGTTGACTGCCACTTCGACTCCGGCGGGAATCTGGACAGGCTTATTACCGATACGAGACACGGTGATCTCCTTTCCTTCTACCTACCGAGCGAATTACCAGACGTAAGCGATGATCTCGCCGCCGACGTTGTGCTTGCGAGCATCGCGGTCGGTCATGACGCCATGGCTGGTGGAAATAATGGCGGTACCAAGGCCACCGCGGACGCGGGGCATGTCGGCAACGCCGGTGTACTTACGCAGGCCCGGCTTGGAAATGCGGCGGATGCCGTTGATGACCTTAGCCTTCTTGGGACCATACTTAAGCGTGATGTGCAGAGTCTTCTGGGGAACGGTGTCCTCGACATCGTAGCCCTCGATGTAGCCCTCCTCGTGCAGAACACGAGCGATCTCGACGAGCTTCTTGCTGCTCGGCATGGAGACCGTGGCCTTGTTCACAGAGTTAGCGTTACGGATGCGCGTAAGCATATCTGCGATCGGGTCTGTAAGGTTCATACAGATTCTCCTTCGTTCTTGATGAACACGTGCTCTTGGTTCTTCGCCGCCCTTAACGGCAAAGCCTTTTTAGCGCGTTTTCCCTGTTCCAAACTGATGCTTGAAACGCTGGTAGTGACTTACCAGCTGGCCTTCTTAACGCCGGGAAGCTCGCCCTTGAGTGCAAGCTCGCGGAAGCAGACACGGCACAGGCCGAACTTGCGGTACACAGAGTGCGGACGGCCGCAGCGCTGGCAGCGCGTGTACTCACGAGTAGAGAACTTCTGCTTGCGATTGCACTTGACGATCATCGATGTCTTAGCCACTTATATCCTCCTCACATAGAGTATTGTTCGCCCCAAGCGCCGCCCCCTTCTGGGAACGGCGCTCATAGGGCAGGTGAACCTATTTCTTGAACGGGAAACCGAAGGCGTCCAGAAGGGCCTTGGCCTCCTCATCGGTGTTGGCGGTGGTCACGAAAGTGATGTCCATACCACGCTGGTGATCGACGGAGTCGAAGTCGATCTCGGGGAAGATGAGCTGCTCGGTGACGCCCATGGAGAAGTTACCACGGCCGTCGAAGCTCTTGGCGGAGATGCCGCGGAAGTCGCGGATACGGGGGATCGCGACGGAGGTCAGACGATCGAAGAACTCCCACATACGGTCGCCACGCAGGGTAACCTTGCAGCCGATCGGCATACCAGCGCGCAGGCGGAAGGTAGCGATGGACTTGCGGGCACGGGTGATCATCGGCTGCTGGCCGGTGATGGCGCGCAGGTCGCGCACGGCACCGTCGATGGCCTTGGAATCGGTAGCGGCCTCGCCGACACCCATGTTCACGACGATCTTCTCAAACTTGGGGATCATCATGACGTTCTCGTACTGGAACTTGTCCTGAAGCTGCTGCTTGACCTCGTTGTTGTACTTGGTCTTCAGACGCGGCACATACTTCTCTTCTGCCATTGTTCACTCCTTCTTGGGGTTTTAAGCACGGGGCGTGGCCACGATGGGTTGTCCTCGTGCCTCCTGGCTGCATCCGCGCCGCTCATGGCATTTCGCGGTTTGGACTCGACGCAGCAGGAGCCGACAAAACAATCGGTACTATACGCGCATCGGGAGCGTATTTCCAGAAAAACCTCGTCTGCCTGCACAACTCCACAACTCCCCCGCACAAACCGATCCGCATGCGACGGAGGAAAATGGCAGTTGCGGTGAAATAGGGACCGTTTGACGGCTTAACTGGCTTAAACAGCCCGTATTTCACCGCAACTTATTGATGGGGATGCGACTAGCGCTTGCGGGGGACGAGCTTGGTACGGCGCAGGTGGATCATCTCGGCGGCGATGGAGATGGCGATCTCCTCGGGGTCCTCGGCCTCGATGGCGACACCGATCGGCAGGTGCAGCTCGTCGATCTGCTCCTGCGTAAAGCCCTCCTGCTCCAGGCGGGCGCGCACAAAGGCGGTCTTGCGGCGCGAGCCCAAGCAGCCCAGATAGGCGGGTTTGGCACGCATGGCCTGAATCACCACATCGATATCGGACTTGTGACCCGCCGTGGCCACGACCACCAAGTCGCGCGGACCGATGGGGCACAGCTCGCTCAGGTTCTTGTAATCGACCAGGCGTCGATCGTAGACACCGGGCACCCATTCGGGGGTCAGCGTACCGGGGCGGTCGTCACAAGCCACGACGGCAAAGCCCGCCGCCGTGAGCACCCGCGCCGTTGCAGCGCCCACGTGGCCGCAGCCAAAGATATAGGTCAGGCCCTCGGGGCAGAGCGTCTCGATGTGCGCCGGGGGAATCTCGGAGGCGGCGTTGGTGTAGGTGACCTTACTCCCCTCCTCCACCAGCGAAAGCTCGGGGCAGCCCATTATGGTGCGGCGCGATGCCTCGCCATGGTACTCGGCCACATCGCCCTCGATCGCCTGGGTGACAAACGGTTCAAAGTCGATGACGAAGTCGCCGATGCGCCGATAGGCCAAAACGTCGGCAACCGACTGGAACAACGGCACCTGCGATACATCCAGGTGCAGATAGCACAGGCAGATGGCTCCGCCGCAGATCATACCAGTATCGGAGTTCTCGCCGCCCATGGTGTAGCGGACCAGACGCGATTGCCCTGCGGTCAGCAGCTCGCGCGCCTCGTCCAGCGCAAAGAGCTCAATCTTGCCGCCGCCGATGGTGCCCGCCTGGCTACCGTCGGCAAAGAAGGCCATCCAGGCGCCCACGCCGCGCGGCGATGACCCTGCCGTACCGGCAACTACCACCAGCTCGCACGTCTTACCAGCCTTCAGAGCGCCAAGCGCAGCATTCACCACATCGAGCTTTTCCATTGCAATTTCCTATCCCTGGAATACACCGGTGAGCATGGCGAGCGCCTCGAGCACGCCGCCGCCGACCGACGTCGCCTTGTCCGAAATATAGTTGATATAGCTGGCATCGCCGCGCGGATCGACATCGGCGCATTTAAAGCCCTCGGTCACCTGAACGCCGTCGGCCAAAAGGCCGCGCAAGCAGCCGTCAATCTGCGTGACCATGGGAGTATCACCCGCATACCCGATCACATCGCCGGCACTCACGATGTCGCCGATTGCACGGTCGGACCGAAACACGCCGGCGGCGGGGCTGTGGATAACACGCTCTTTGCCATATCCGCCGATCATGCCCGGCACGCCCGTGTTGGGCTGGGGCGAACCTTGGGTGATGACACGGCCCAGAAAATGCCCGCGCATGGTCTCGACCACGGCGTCGCAGTCAACCGGCGCGGTAAAGCCCGGTCCCACGGCGATGACGGCAGGCGCCATGTCGCGCGTGGTTCCCAAGTTGCGCTTGGCCAAAATCGCATCGACCACAGCCGCGGGCTTAAGCTCATCGAGCATCTTGGCCTGGGGGTCCACCACGACGGCGACATCTCCAGCCTCGGCAATCGCAAGCGCCTCAGCCGGCGTCTGTGCCAAGCGGGCACGAATGCCCTCGACCTGGACCTCGCCCAGGCGAATGGCCTCGCAAAAACTGATCGTGCGACGGATGCACGTGGGGACCGCGATATCGGCCATGACGACCGACACGCCGGCGCGCACCAGACGAGCGGCCACGCCCGTGGCGATATCGCCTGCGCCGCGAACATAAACGAGCATTCCCGGGGCACCTCCCTGTGCTACGGTTTGAGCAGAGCAAAAGCGGTTCGACCGCTACTCTGATGATTATTTCTTATCACAGTATTATACGGCGGTGAACAGATGGAAACGGTTAACGGCAGCCTTGCCTCCACGCTCAAGATTGAGCCGGGCATTACCGCGATCATCGGCAGCGGTGGCAAGTCGACCCTGCTAAAGACGCTCGGCCTTGAGCTTATGCGCGCTGGCGGCCGCGTGCTCCTCTGCACCACCACGCACATGTTTCCCGTCGCCGGCGTGCCATGGGACGGGTCGAGCCGTCGTCTGGACGCCGCGCCCTGGAAGCCAGGTGCCTTGCACGCCCCAGGCTGCACCTGCGAGGCCTGCTCGGGGCTTGTGCGGGGAAGCATCTGCCAAGCAGGCGTCTTGGACCCCGAGACGGGTAAGCTCTCCTCCCCTGCCGAGCCACTCGACGAGCTGGCGCAGCGCTTTGACTATGTGTTGGCCGAGGCAGATGGCAGCAAGCGGCTCCCGCTCAAGGCCCACGCCGCCTGGGAGCCGGTGATTCCCTCTGGCACGGCCAACATCGTCTGGATCGTCGGCGCCTCGGGGCTCGGCAAGCCCATCAACGAAGCCGTCCACCGCCCCGAGCTCTTTTGCGAGCGTTGCGGCTGCGAGCCTACCGACATCGCCACGCCCGAGCGCGTCGCCCAGGTGCTCAATGCCGAGATGCAGATGCTGAACCTAAACAATGCCCGTATCATGCTCAACCAAGTCGACACGCTCAGCGACCCCACGATGGCCGACCGCTTTGAGGCAGCTCTCGACCGCCCCATCGTCGTCACCAGCCTCAAGTAGCTGGCGCTGCCCCAGCAGGCCTATAAGTTGCGGTGGAATAGTTCCTGAAACGGCCTATTTGGCGGCTAAACAGGAACTATTCCACCGCAACTGCGGAGGGAAATCCGGCGGCCTTCCTGTTAGCGGGGCACGTAGCGACCGGGCTGGGCTCCGGTGGGCTCGCCGTCGCGCGCGGCCAGCACGCCGTTGACGTAGACGGCCTTGGCGCGACCATGCGCCTCAAAGCCCTCGAGCGGCGTGTAGTCCACAGCCTGGTGCTGCGTCGCGGCACTGATCGTCCAGCGCGCCCGGGGATCCCACACGCACACGTCGGCCTCGGAGCCCTCGGCAAGACAGCCCTTGCGCGGGTACATGCCAAAGACGCGCGCCGGGTTCTCGCTCATCAAGCGGCACAGATCCTCGGGGCCCAGCTGCCCCTCAAAGCTCGTGGCAATCGCGACGGGACGATGCTCCACGCCGGGCCCGCCGTTGGGAATCGCGCGGAAGTCGTCGCGCCCGCGGTCCTTTTGCCCGTGCAGATTAAAGCTGCAGTGGTCGGTGGCGATAGTATCGATCTCGCCGGCCACAAGCGCCTCGCGTAGGGCCAAACGGTCGCCGGCATGGCGCAGCGGCGGACTCATCACATACTTGGCACCCGCAAAGCCGTCCTCGCCCTGCTCCAAGTAGCACGTATCGTCGAGCATCAGATACTGAGGGCATGTCTCGACATAGATGTTCTTCTGCCCGCGCGCTTTGGCAGCGCGAATGGCCTCGAGCCCCAGCTTGGTCGAAAGGTGCACCACGTTGACCGGAGCGTCCCCGGCCAAGTGCGCCAGATACAACAGGCGGCTCACGGCCTCGGCCTCACACACGTCCGGACGGCTGAGCGCATGGCCCTCGGGCCCGTGGATACCCTGCTCAAACACGCGCTTCTGCAGCGCGTTGACCAACGTGCCGTTCTCGCAATGCACGCACAGGATACCGCCCACGCGCTTGAGCTCCTCCAGCACCTCGAGCGTCTCGGCATCGTCCAGGCGCAGATGGTCGTAGGCAAAGTAGGTCTTAAACGACGACACGCCCGCCTCGCGCATGGCCGAAAGATCGGCGCGGTTGCGCTCATTCCACTCGGCAAGCGCCATATGGAAGGCATAGTTGGCGGTGCAGGTGCCGTCGGCGCGATGATGCCACTCGGCCAAGGCATCGGGCATGGTCACGCCGCGATCGGCCGTCGCGTAGTCCACAATGGTCGTCGTGCCGCCGCAGGCAGCCGCGCGCGTGCCGGTCTCAAAGCTATCGGCTGTCCAATCCATGCCGGTCCAGCACTGCATGTGCGTGTGCCCATCGATAAAGCCCGGGAACACCCAGCAGCCCGCAGCATCCTCGACGGTATCGCCCTCGCCCGGCTCGATTGCCGCGGCAATCCGCACAATCTTGTCGCCCTCCATGGCAAGATCGGCGCGGCGAAGCCCCTGGGGCGTCACGAGTGCGCCGTTTTTGATGATGATCATAATTGCTCCTTATTGATTGATGCAGTTGGCCACGCGATCAAAATACGAGCAGGCGGCGATATGCTCCGTTATGCGTCGCTGTCCCTTGACGGTATCGACGTCCCACAGCTCGTAGGCACGCGCCTCGACCAGCACCACGTCGGTACGGTCCTTGAGGATCGAACCGCCGCCGTCCTTACCCTCAAGACACATAAGTGCATCGAACAGTTCCGCCGGAAAGAGCACCGGGCTCGAAGGCTTACCGTTGCACGCAAGACGCACCGGATGCTTGCGGCCACGCTCGTCAAATGCACGAACCATAGCCTCAAAAGAATCCGAACTCACGAGCGGCTGGTCGCCCGGCAAAAAGAGGCAACCTTTCCAGTTGCGTTCGACTCCCCACGAAAGGCCCGCACAGACGCTTTCGCTGCGCAGCTCGCCATCGTGCAGCACGCACGGGCAATGCCTGTCATCACAAATCTGAGCGACCTCGGGCCAACGCGTCGAAACCACGACGTCAAAGCCCCGGGGAACCGAATCAATGGTCCGGGCAATCAGCGGCTCGCCATAGATATCGGCGAGCATCTTGTTAGAGCCAAATCGCTTGCCCTCGCCCGAAGCCATAATGACGCAACCAAGTTTCATGGCGATACCTCCCCTGAAACCATCGTACCCATAACTCGCGTCGCGGGGCATCTACATCGAAAGCGCTTATCCCGCACGCCCACGATGCAAAAAGGGGCACCCCGCCGGTTGGCAGAGCGCCCCCTTTACATGGCTTACCTCAGCGCGGCTTTAGGCCTGGAACCAACGGGCGGTGTTGCGCTCGTCGAGGGCCTTGAGGGTAGCGGCGGGATCGGCAACCTTCTGCAGGAACATCATGGCAGCGATGGCGTACGGCTTGTAGCTGGCCTCCTTGTACATGCCCACGCGGTGCATGTCGAAGACGTCGGCGTTGACCTCGCCGTGCTCGCAGGAGACACCGGAGATGTCGGCGGGCAGCGGATGCATAAAGATGGTGTCCTGGCCGTTGGCGGTCTTCTCCATGAGCTCGGTCGTAGAGCACCAATCCTGATGCGTGGCGTTCTGAGCGAGCAGCTCCTTCTCGAGTGCAGCGATGCCGGCGTCGTCGCCCTCGGCGTACAGGTTGGTGCGCTTCTCCATGGCGGCAAACGGAGCCCAGCTCTTCGGGATCACGATGTCGGCGCCCTCGAAGGCCTCGGCCATGGTGTTGACCTGCTTAAAGGTGGTGCCGGACTCGGCGGCATAACCCTTGGCGCGCTCGACGACCTCGGGCATGAGGTCGTAGCCCTCGGGGTGGGCCAAGGTGACGTCCATGCCAAAACGGGGCAGCAGGCTGATCAGCGACTGCGGGCAGGACAGCGGCTTGCCGTAAGAGGGCGAGTAGGCCCAGGTGACGGCAACCTTTTTGCCCTTGAGGTTCTCAAGACCGCCAAACTCGTTGATGAGGTAGAGCATGTCGGCAGAGGACTGCGTGGGGTGATCGGAGTCGGACTGTAGGGAGATGAGCGTGGGACGGTGATCCAGAACGCCATCCTCGTAGGCCTGCTGCACGGACTCGGAGACCTCGGCCATGTAGGCGTCGCCCTTGCCGATGTACATGTCGTCGCGGATGCCGATGACGTCGGCCATGAAGGAGATCATGGTAGCGGTCTCGCGGACGGTCTCGCCGTGGGCGATCTGGGACTTCTTCTCGTCCAGATCCTGCAGCTCAAGGCCGAGCAGGTTGGCGGCCTTAGAGAAGGAGAAGCGCGTACGGGTGGAGTTGTCGCGGAACAGCGAGACAGCCAGACCCGAATCGAAGATCTTGGAAGAGACGTTGTTCTCGCGCAGCTCGCGCAGAGCGTCGGCGACGATGTAGAGAGCCTTGAGCTCATCGGTGGTCTTGTCCCAGGTGTGCAGGAAGTCGCTGCCGTACATGCCCTTAAAATCGAGGCCGTTCAGCTGCTCGACGAGCTCGGTAAACTTGGCGTCCATGTAAATATCCTTTCCAAAGATGAAACGATCGCAATGAGTAGATGCGCTCCGGCATGCGCGTGTGGCTAGAACATGCAGAGCGCTATGACGAGGACCCGCTACCGTTGAGGAAGCATGGGAGATAACGACCACGGGCCCCAAGTCAACAGGGGGTGCCGGGGACACGAGATGTCCCCGGCTCAACAAGATCGAGGAATGGGACTAATCGATCTTGTTGTTGGTCAGACCAGCGCGGAACACGGTAGCGTCGCCATCGGCCTGGCTCGGATCGTAGAGGTTCAAAGCAGCAACATACATGGCGGCAGCGGTGACCAGGTCGTCCTTGTAGGTGACCTCGTTGGGGGCGTGAGCCTGAGACTCGGCACCCGGGCCGAAGCCGACGCAGGGGATGCCATAGCGGCCCTGGATGGAAACGCAGTTCGTGGAGAAGGTCCACTTGTCGCACAGCGGACGACCGGTGCGCTTGTCCATGCTGGGCTCGCAGCCGATGCGCTCGTCACCGAACATGGCCTTGTGGGCGTCGACGAGGGCCTTGACGTGCGGAGCGGTCTCCTTGTTGATCCACGTGGGGAAGTAAGCCTCGGTCTCGTAAACCTCGCCGGTCCAGGACGGACGGTCGTACATGTACATGGAGACCTTCACGTCGTCGCCGTACTTCTTGGCGGCCGGCAGGTTGCGGATCTCGTCCAGGCAGGACTCCCAGGTCTCGCCGGCGGTCATGCGACGGTCGATGGAGATGGCGCAGGAGTCAGCGACAGCGCAGCGGCTGGGGCTGGTGTAGAAGATCTGGCTGACGGTGCAGGTGCCGCGGCCCAGGAAGCGGGCATCCTCAAAGTGCTCGGGGTTGTACTTGGGGTCGAGCATCTTGACGAGGCCCTTGATGTCGGTCGACTCGTCGCAGCCGTTGTTGTTGAGGGCGCGGACGTCGGCGATGATGTCGGCCATCTTGTAGATGGCGTTGTCGCCGCGGTCGGGAGCGGAACCGTGGCAGGAGGTGCCGTGAACGTCGACGCGGATCTCCATGCGGCCGCGGTGACCGCGATAGATGCCGCCGTCGGTGGGCTCAGTGGAAATGACGAACTCGGGCTTAATGCCGTCCTTGTTGTAGATGTACTGCCAGCACATGCCGTCGCAGTCCTCTTCCTGGACGGTGCCGACGACCATGATCTTGTAGCCCTCGGGGATGAGGCCCATGTCCTTCATCATCTTGGCAGCGTAGGTAGCAGAAGCCATGCCGCCCTCCTGGTCGGAGCCGCCGCGGCCGTAGATGATCTCGTCGGTCTCGTAGCCCTCATACGGATCGGCATCCCAGTTCTCGATGTTGCCGATGCCGACGGTGTCGATGTGAGAGTCGATGGCGATGATCTTGTCGCCCTCGCCCATAAAGCCCATGACGTTGCCCAGGCCGTCGACCTTGACCTCGTCATAGCCAAGGCTCTCCATCTCGGCCTTGATGCAAGCGACAACCTCGCCCTCCTCGCAGGACTCAGAGGGGTGAGAGATCATAGCGCGCAGGAAGCGAGTCATATCAGCACGATGAGACTCAGCAGCAGCCTTGATAGCGTCGAAATCGAGTTCTTTAGTCATAACAGTCAACCTTTCTACAAGGGTTTACCTACAGGTAGATATTTCAGATAGATCACTTGTGCCAAGCGGCGTGAGGTTGAGCACCCCACAAGCAAGTAGCCATAGGAGGCGGACGGAGGACTTTGCTCCGTCGCGAGTTCCGCACGAGCCGGAGAGCACTTAATGTGCTCTCCGTGCGAGCAGGACTGTCCGAGCAGGGAGTAAAGTCCTCCGGCTGCCTCCGGACAGGTCAGACCCGCTAGCAAGTCGGGTACTCGCCCTCCCAGACGATGCGACGGTACTGATCCGGATCGGTGTCGCCCTCGGTGGAGAAGCAGAGCACGGAGCTCGTCTTGTCCAGGCCGATGAGCTCCTTGAGCTCGGCGTACTCGGGATCGAGCATAAGGGTCTCGACCAGACCGGTGGTCACGGCGCCGGACTCGCCGGAGATAACGCGCGGGTCGCCCTTCTCGGGAGCGCCCAGGGTGCGCATGCCGCGAGCGGTGACCCAGTCGGGGCAGGACACGAAGGCGGTGGTGTGGTTGCGCAGGATATCCCAACCCAGGATGTTGGGCTCGCCGCAGCACAGGCCGGCCATGATGGAGGGCATGTCGCCGTCCACGATGCGCGGGTCGCCGTCGCCGGCGGCAGCGCCCTTGTACAGGCAGGCGGCAGGCGCGCACTCGACCACGACGAAGGTGGGCGGGTTATCGGGATACAGGTTGGTGAAGTAGCCCACCACGGCGCCGGCGAGCGAACCCACGCCAGCCTGGACAAACACGTGCGTCGGGCGGTTGATGGCCATCTCGCGCAGCTGCTCGGCAGCCTCGGAAGCCATGGTGCCGTAGCCCTCCATGATCCAAGACGGGATCTTCTCGTAGCCCTCCCAGGCGGTGTCCTGAACGATGACGCCGCGCTCGCAGGCGTCAGCCTCGGCGGCGGCCATGCGCACGCACTCGTCGTAGTTGACCTCTTCGATGGTCACCGTGGCGCCCTCGGCGGCGATGTTATCAAAGCGGGGCTTGGTGGAACCCTTGGGCATGTGCACGACGGCCTTCTGGCCCAGCTTGTTGGCAGCCCATGCCACGCCGCGGCCATGGTTGCCGTCGGTGGCGGTAAAGAAGGTGGCCTGGCCAAAGTCCTTGGCAAGCTGATCGGAGGTCAGGTAATCGAAGGTGCACTCGGCAACGTCCTTGCCGGTCTCGTCGGCAATGTAGTTGGCCATGGCAAACGAACCGCCCAGGACCTTAAAGGCGTTGAGGCCAAAGCGATAGCTCTCGTCCTTAACGCACAGGTTGGACAGGCCCAGGCGCGCGGCCTGGCCATCCAGGCGGGCAAGCGGAGTGACGGTGTACTGGGGGAACGACTGGTGGAAGGCGCGGGCCTTCTTCACGTGGTCGAGGCTCATGATTCCCAAGTGCTTGTCATCGCTCTTGGGCATCGTGTTGCCCGCCCACTGGATCTTATCGGCCATACGGTGAACTCCTTAAGTTCTCTCTTGCCGGCCCCCGCATACGCGTTTCAGCCCGATCCCATTCACACGGCTGAACTTTTATGTGGATGCCAAACAAAAAGTTTGTTAGCACTGTTCTATCACACTTTTTGATTGGAAAACCTAACAAATTGTTTGTTGCCGTAATCGGTACCTTTTCGCCGCCGAACGGTCACATAACACAGCGACGATTTCGTTATTTGCGAACAAGTGGGGTTTATGGCAAAGTGTGCCCAAACTAATTTTTAGGAAGGCACCCATGACCCCCGCACAGATTGAGTTTTACAAGCGCCTCGCACACGGTCTGGCGCTCCAATTTGGTCCCAACTGCGAAGTCGTCGTCCACGATCTGGAGACCGAGGACGTGGACCACTCCATCGTAGTGATCGAAAACGGCCACGTCAGCGGGCGCAAACTGGGTGACGGCCCCAGCCATATCGTGTTTGAGTCCATGCACGAGGGCACCACCGACGTACACGACCGCGAGCCGTACCTCACTAAAACCACCGATGGCAAGCTGCTCAAGTCCTCGACCATCTTTATCCGCAACGATGAGGGCAAGCCCGTCGGCATTTTGGGCATCAACTTTGACATTACGCTTATGAAGGCTTTTGAGCGTTCGCTCGACGCCTTTACCGGCACCGGCGGCACGGGCTACACCGAGCCCGAGCCCATTACCAAGAACATCGGCGACTTGCTCGAGGACCTGCTGCACGAGTGCGAGCAGTTTGTGGGCAAGCCCGCGGCGCTCATGACCAAAGATGAGCGCATTCGCGCCATTGGCTACCTCGACCGTCGCGGCGCCTTCCTCATTTCCAAGTCGAGCGAGCGCGCCTGCGAGTTCTTTGGCATCTCCAAATACAGCTTCTATAGCTACCTCAATGAGGCCAAGGCGGCGGGCGGCGACAAGTAGGCACTCGCCTGGATTGCCCTCCCCTTTTGGGCGCGAGTTCTGGAAAGCACGAATCCAAGACCGAGCCGCTTGGGAAGTTCCATATAATCGATGTCATTAGTATTTCGAAAGGATGGAACAGAATGGCGTTGAGCAAGGCATCATGCACCGGTCGCGGATTGATTCCGGCAATTGGTGGACATGTGCACCGCATGTTCGATGAGGGTGAAGACGACCTGTTTTCGCTGAGCCTTGACGACGTGATGGATGATCGCCCGTGGACCGCCGACGAACTCATGGGCGGCGGGGCTCGCCCGTCAAGCCCCAATCCCGCACTTGCGCCTAAGCCCGCATCTGCGCCGACTCCTGCGCAGCCGCCTGTTTCGACGCCCGCGTCTACGCCCGCACCCATTTCGGCGCCCACACCCGCTCCCCGCCCCGCAAGCGACCCGTCCGAGACGGCGGCATTTCTCGCTGCGGCGACGCGGAGCAAATCGGCCGACAGCACCGTTATGTACAGCGCCCAGCAGTTGCCCGTTCCTGCGGCACGCAAGTCTCCGGTCACAAGGCTCGATGAGCCCGTTGCCCATCAGGTTGCCTACGATTCCTGGGCTGCAGCCGATCTGGATGAGACCTCTACCGGCATGCCGGCGCTCGACGTTCCAGTTAACCCGCTTTTTGCCGCCAACACGAGCGCCGCGGACTATGAGGGCGGTGCGGCATATTCCGATTATTCCGATGGCTATGCTGGCACCGATCGCATCGAGACCGAGGATTATGGCACCGCATCGAGCGATTATCTCAACGATCCGTACGCTGCCACGCCTGCACCGGAATATGACCCGGAGGCCGCGTCCGCGCCGGCGTATACCAAAAGCACGGGCGAAGAGCGCTTCGCCGATTATTACGCCGAGGAAAAGGCGCTGCGTTTCTCGGAATTTCCGCAGGCAGTCAAGGTTGCCTTTATCGCCATTGTCATTGCCCTGCTCGGCGTCATTGCGTTTGAGGGATTCCGTCTGTTCTCCGGCCCCACCCAAGCGGAGTCGGAGACCCAGCAAAAAGAGGACGATAACAAGTATCTGGACATCAACACCCTCAAGGGCGACCCCAACGACGGGGACGACGAGTAGCGAGAGCTGAAGGCGGCCGCAGGATCCCTCATCCAGCACCGGCTTCTAAGTGCTGTTTTGTCATCCAGCTACACTTTTCCGAAATTTTAAGGTGCCTATTTCGACACTTTTCCGTACTTTTACACGGCTGATTTCGACACTTTTTCTGATTTAAGCCTAGCGACAGCCGGCGAAATCAAGCGCCGCCCGCGCGTCATTTCGCAAGCGGTGCCTGATTTCTGTCCGTACACGTTGATAGACTCCATCGTGCCCGCAAGGAGCGGGCGTGTTTTATCCAGAGTCGGGGTAGAGAGTTGGCTCCACGATTCCGACGCCAACCGGCCAAGAGGCACGGTGGCCCTGCCAACATCGATGAAAGGAGTCCGTATGGACAATTTCTCTGTGCGCAGCGAGCGTAACTTCCACAACCTGATCGTCAAACCGAATCACATGCATCTTCTGGATAAGCCAAATGGCTACGCCTCGGCCATGATCAAGAGCAGCCTCTCCCACCAGATGCGCTTTACGGTACAGAAGCTCGAGGAAAAGCTCTGTGCTGCTGGCAATCCGCATGTGTTGCAGATCAAGCCACTCGGAGACGACTCGCGTGAGCCATCTAGCTGGAAGCTCTTTGCCGACGGCGCGTGCATCGCGGACGGCTCGGTCGACTTTGCCCGCAAGTATTTCTGCGAGAGCGCCGAGGTGTTCCTGGATCTGTGTCGCGATGCCGTCGACGCAGCCGAGCTACGCCAGTGGAGTCAGAGGGAGTACGAGCTGCTGAGCGTGGCGCGCGGGATCGCGGGGGCGTAGGCAGACAGACCAGACAGCTCGTCATACTGGTTGACGCTTCGATTCAAACAGCAGGGCGGGCTCGCGCTTACAGCCCCGCCATGCCAAACCGAATGGCGTTCTCAAAAGGCCTACCCCCTCCGCCTTCAGCTTTAGCAGCAGGTCGCCCAGCTCGGAGCACTTGCTGGAAAGGCGCGTCTGAGCTCGCTCGCCCATCCCCCACCGTTGACGGACCTCCTGGGCGCGCGGGCTCACGCGGTAGTCCCCGTCCATCATCTGCTTGAGCAGCTTGGCGGTCACGCGCGCATCGGCTAGGGCGCTGTGGGCGTGACCCGTCGACTCGTCGAACTCGATGCCAAACCACGTCGCTGCGTCACTCAAAGAGACGCACCCGTGGCTGCTCATGTCCATGATCGAGGTGTAAAACGCCTGCAGGTCGGCCCAGTCCGTAGGAAATGCGGAAAGATCGATGTGCTTTGCTTGACACTCGATCAAAAGCTGTCGACGATCCGCCCCGCTCCAACAGACCACCTGGGCGGAGTAGCGCCCGATCCAATCGCTGAGCCTTTTGATCACCATGTAGAGCGGATCGGCCATCGCGGTGCCCACGGCCGATATCCCTGTGAGCTCGCGGACGGGGAACGCAACGCCTTCGGTAAATTCCGTCTGTACAAACTGCGAGAACTCGCCCATAACGTTGCCGTGGTAATCGAGCTTGACGGTGCCGGCCTCGATAATCTCATTGCACAGTCCACGGCGCTGACGCTGCTTTGGCACCGGCGCAAACTCAAAGTCCAGCACAATCTGGCGCGCAAAGTTCGTCGTATCGATAGCCGAGATACACGGCGTCTTTTCAGCTGACACGGTTGGGCCTTTCTCCGTCAACTGCCGCTCGTTACATAGGCGGCTACATTGCCGTAAGGATAGGCGCCCGTGCGGACACAAAAGCGGGACGCAATGCCACGCGCGCCAGGCATACGCCATGCAGACGGCCCCAAGAGAATCGCCCGCTCTATTCAAATGCCTGAAAAAGATTTAGGCCCGGTGACTTGAATCAGAGGTCATCCCGGGCCCATCAGAGCTCGTAGAGCTCTTGGTTGCTTTGGTCTCGCTCTTCACGGCGCTTATCGAACTTTCCGAGGCACTCAAGCAGCATTCGAAGCATAAAAAGAGGGGTCGACGCCGTTAAGGCATTGACCCCTTAAACTGAGTAACGGCGCTGCCCAGCTCTTCACTACTTGGGCTGCCGTCGACTTTATTCTACCCACGGGTGCCAGGTTTAACAAATGGATTTTCGGTAACGAGGCCTCGGCAACCGCCGCCTTGATTGGCGACCCATGCTCTGCCACAGGCCGAGG
>CAUHJB010000009.1:0-82412 GCA_959606495.1 uncultured Collinsella sp.
CGACTTTTTTATTTTCAATTTCTTCCTTTATCAGACTTCCTACACTTGAAAAGTGAGAACATAAAAACAGTTTCATCAATATTCTCCTTTATATATAAATTCTTATTTGTTGAACTAAGCCGTGTATACCATACTCTCCAATGAAAGTACGCCCTGATATAGCGAAATTTTGCCGTTTTCCTGCGTACGTGCGTACACACCCACAGGAATTCTAAGTGGCCTGCCCCTTAGCACACGGACTTTGGAGCAAAGTCTAGTGTGTTACGCCTTGCCAGAGGTGTACAGGCTCCCGGTATGCACGTACGAAGCAATTGCCATCAATGCGCCATATAAGTGGCGATCAAGTTCGCATAAAGCGACCTTGATCCCGCAAAACAAAAGGCAGGATACCATCACCACGATGATGCCCTGCCTCTGTTCGTTCCTGTTTACCGTTCCGAGTAGTCCTTCCACAGAATTTCCGATAAACAAATAAAACGTACCCGAACCCTTTCTCGTGAAGAATCGGGTTCGAGTACGAACTGAATGCTGGAGCAATAAAAAACCACCAGAAAGGTGCCTGTCCCCTTTGTGGTGGTTTTGGGCCAGTCCTAGAGTGTGTGGCCGTAGGTGTTGGCGGCCTTGATGGCGGCGGCGAACTTTTCGTCGGTGAAGGGCTCGGGGTTTCCCTGCTTCCACTCGTTGGTGGCGTGCGCATACTCGCACAGGGCGGGGATATCGGACTCGGAAAGCCCGACCTGCTCAAGCGTCACAGGCAAGCCCATCTGCTTGTTAAAGGCTGCGTAGCGCTCAAGGTTCTCGGTATCGCCCGTGTAGGCAAACAGCACCAGCACGCCCAGGCTCACGACCTCGCCATGCAGGTAGGTGCCCTCGCGCGGAATGCTGCAGGTGGCGTTGTAGAACGCATGCGCCACGCTCGAGTTGTAGTAGTAATCGTTTTGGTTGGTCAGGTTGGAGACGTAGCCCGTGTTGACCACGATATCGAGCGCGATCTGCTTGACGGCTTCGGTCGACAGGTTCTGGCGAACGTCCTCAAGACCCTGCACGCCATAGGTAAACAGCGGCTCGGAGCAGGTGTGTGCGAGCGCCAGGCCAAGACCTGCGGTGTGCTCCAGGTTGCCGGCGCTCGTGGCGTACTCGACCTCGGGCTGCTTGGACAGGGCATCGCCCACGCCCGCCCAGAAGTACTCCGCCGGAGCCTCGGCGATGATCTTGGGGTTGATGAAGATGTGCGCGGGTCGGTTGGGGTACGAATAGCCCTCGAGCGAGCCGTCGTCGTTGTAGACAACGGCAATGGCGGTCGCGGCCGAGCAGTTGGAGCAAATCGTCGGCACCGTAAAGACGATCTTCTTGAGCTCGATGGCCGCTGTCTTGACGGTGTCGAGCGCCTTGCCGCCGCCGCATGCGATAAGAACGTCGGCTTCTTGGCAGGCAGGGGAGTTCACAACCTTGTCGATATTGGCGCGCGTACTGTTGGTGCCGTAGACGCGCGTCTCCAGAATCTCGACGTCGGTGCCCTCCAGCGCCGCTTCGATACTGGGAAGCGCCGCTGCCAGTGCTCGTTTACCACCGATAATCGCGACCTTGGTCGCTCCGTACTCGTCCAGTGCACCGGGCAGCTCGTCAAAGCAGTCCTCGCCGACGGTGTAGTCGCTCATTCCAATCGTGCGCATAGCAGCCTTCTTTCGTTAGATAAAGTGCTTTCAGGTATTTTGCTCCAAGAAAAGGTCTGCGACCGCGAGAAATTTCTAAAGTATGAAACCAGTGCTGAGGGTTTTTCGCCGGCGCGGAACGTGCTAGCATACACCGCATAAGCGTTGATGGGGACGAGTAATCGGCCGTCCGCATGCCACAGAGAGCGGGAGCGCTGAGAACCCGTGCATGCGACCGATGAAAATCACCCCGGAGCTGCGGTCCCAACGGACGCGTCGCACAGGCACGTCTTAGTAGACATCGCCGAGATGGTCGTCGATACAGGCCAGCCGAGTAACGGATGCGAGCGCGCTGTAATGCGGGCGAGGGCATCTAAGCTGGGTGGTTAAGCGAAGAGCTTTTGCGGGCGCGCAGCCCGATTTGTGGCGCTTCGTCCCAGCTTGCAGGGACGGGCGCTTTTTTGGTGCCCAACGGGCGTGCGCGCCCACGACATGAAAGGGGTACCGTGGCAAACGAGTACAAGCAGACGATGAATCTGCCCAAAACCGGTTTTCCCATGCGTGCCGGTCTTTCCAAGTCCGAGCCCAAGCGACTCAAGGACTGGCAGGACAACAAGGTCTACGAGCAGGTTCTAAAGAAGAACGAGGGTCACAAGAAGTTCGTGCTGCACGACGGCCCTCCGTACGCCAACGGTCCGATCCACATCGGCCACGCCATGAACAAGATCTCCAAGGACATGATCAACCGCTACTGGATGATGCAGGGCTATGAGGTTCCCTACGTCCCCGGTTGGGACTGCCATGGCCAGCCGATCGAGCACAAGGTCGAGGAGAAGCTCGGCACCGAGAAGTTCAACCAGACCTCCACGGCTAAGATCCGTGAGCTCTGCAATGAGTTTGCTGTCGAGAACATCGAGCTCCAGAAGGCCGGCTTCCGTCGTCTGGGCGTGCTCGGCGACTGGGACAACCCCTATCTGACGCTCTATCACCAGCATGATGCCGCTGATATCGAGGTCTTCAAGGCTATGTTCGATAAGGGCATGATCTATCGCGGTCACAAGCCGGTTCACTGGTGCAAGCACTGCCACACCGCGCTCGCCGAGGCCGAGATCGAGTACTCCGACGAGACGAGCCCGTCCATCTTCGTTCGCTTTGAGATGACCACCAAGCCCGCCGGCCTCGAGAACTTCGACGGCCCGGTCGACTTTATCATCTGGACGACCACGCCGTGGACCATCCCCTCCGACCAGGCCGTTTCCCTCAAGCCCGGCGCCGCCTATGTCGCCGTTGAGCACGACGGCCGCGCCGAGGTCATGCTCGAGGACCTTGCTCCCAAGTGCTGCGAGGAGTTTGGCTGGGAGTACACCCCGGTCATGGTCGACGGCAAGCCCTACGTGGTTCCCGCCGAGACATTCCACCACATCCACTACAAGCAACCGATCTTTGACGGCGTTGAGGGCGTGGCGCTGCTGGCCGATTACGTCGGTGTCGATGACGGTACCGGTATCGTCCACAACTCGCCCGGTCACGGCGTCGATGACTATTTTGCCTGCCTCAAGGAGGGCATCACCGACATCTGCATGCCGGTCGATGACGACGGCAAGTTCTACACCGGCGAGGAGTTTGGTACCGGTGGCCCCTTCAGTGGCATGGATACCGACGAGGCCAACCCGCACATCATCGAGTTCCTGCGCGAGCGCGGCACACTGGTCCTCGAGAAGAAGATCACGCACAGCTATCCGCACTGCTGGCGCTGCAAGCACCCGGTGCTCTTCCGTGCTACCGATCAGTGGTTTGTCTCGATGGACAAGACCGGTTTGCGCGAGCAGGCCGGCAAGGAGGTCCGTGAGAACGTCAAGTGGTATCCGGCCCACGCGGCCAACCGCATCGGTGCCATGGTCGAGCAGCGTCCCGACTGGTGCATCAGCCGCCAGCGCAACTGGGGCGTGCCTATCCCCAGCTACACCTGCGCCGACTGCGGCGAGAAGGTCATGAACGACGCTACGCTCGACGCCGTTATCAAGCTCTTCCACGAGAAGGGCTCCGACGCCTGGTTCACCGATGCTCCCGAGAGCTACCTGGGCGAGGCCTGCGTCTGCCCCAAGTGCGGCGGCCATCACCTCAAGGCCGATAAGGACATCCTCGACGTGTGGTGGGACTCCGGCGTCTCCTGGAAGGCCGTCTGCGAGTATCGCCCCGAGCTGGAGTATCCGGCGGACGTGTACCTCGAGGGCTCCGACCAGCACCGCGGTTGGTTCCAGAGCTCGCTGCTCACCTCGGTGGGCGCCAACGGCCACGCTCCGTACAAGGCGGTCGTCTCGCAGGGCTTCACGCTCGACGGCCAGGGCCGCAAGATGTCCAAGTCGCTCGGTAACGTCATCGACCCCAATAAGGTCTGTGACGAGATGGGCGCCGACATCATCCGTCTGTGGGTCGCCTCGGTCGATACCAGCTCCGACGTCTCCATCGATCACGAGATTCTCGCCCGTACGTCCGATGCCTATCGTCGTTTCCGCAACACGCTGCGCTTCCTGCTCTCCGAGCTCGAGGGCCAGTTTGAGCCCGAGACCGACGGCGTCGCTTTTGCCGACCTGCTGCCGCTCGACAAGCTCATGGTTGCCCGTCTGACCCAGGTCCAGGCCGAGGTCGACGACGCTTACTCTTGCTACGAGTTCCCGCGCGCTTACCGTGCGCTTTACGACTTCGTGGTTACCGAGCTTTCCAACGTGTACCTCGACGCCCTGAAGGATCGTCTGTACTGCGACAAGCCCGGTTCGCTCGAGCGCCGCAGCGCCCAGACCGTGCTTGCCGAGCTCTTCTCGATGCTCATGCGCGACCTGCAGCCGATCCTGTCCTACACGGTCGACGAGGCCATGGCCTATGCACCCGCCGGCTGCGTCGATCACCAGAAGTACGCCGCGCTGCTCGATTGGTATAAGTCGCCCATTACGGTCGACGAGGCCAATGAGTTTGAGGGCGTGCTTGAGGCTTCGCTCGAGCTCCGTAGCGCCGTGACCAAGGCCCTTGAGGATGCCCGCTCCGCCGGCACTTTCACTAAGAGCCAACAGGTCCGCGTCAAGGCGGTCGTTCCCGCCGAGATGTATGCGCTGCTGACCGGCGACAAGGCCGTTGACCTGGCCGAGTTCTACATCGTCTCCGCTGTTGAACTGACCCAGGGCGAGGAACTCTCCGTTGCCATCGAGGCTGCCGAGGGCGAGTGCTGCGACCGTTGCTGGAACTACCGCACCACCGTCGGCGAGTACAACGGCCACGCACATATTTGCAAGAGATGTGCGAATGCCCTTTAGGTTCCGCCGTTCTACCGAACGGCGGACCTGCCGACGCTGCGCGGGCCGCATTTGGACAATCTGACGTTCAATTTCAAGGGCGCGACCGAAAGGTCAGCGCCCTTTCATTTCACGTCACCTTGTCTCAAATGCGACCCGCTCGCTCATTTATGCTCTACCTGCGGTGTTTCCGTTCTTGGGAGATTTGTCGCTTCTTGCCTGCGTCAATGTATGATTATCTACTGCGTTAAACGTAATTCGATGTTCTTGAGGGTAGGGGATTTCTTTGAGTCGTACTGGGGATATGACGCCGCCTTTGCGTTGGCGCTTGAGCGTTGCCGGTGGGGTGGCGCTCGTTGTGCTGGTTGTTGACCAGCTGACCAAGCTTGCGGTTCGCGCCGTGGGCGATGCGCTGCATGTGTCCGTTATTCCCGGTGTGATTGACTTTCTGTTTGTCCGCAATATCGGAGCCGCCTTTAGCATGGGCGAGGGCCATGGCATGGCGTTTGCCGTGCTGGCGCTTGCGGTCATTGTCGCCATTGCCGTGTACCTGGTTCGTGCCCCCCAGCTTGCTCGCCTGGAGGTTGTTGGTATGGCTATGGTTGCGGGCGGTGCCATCGGCAACGCGATCGATCGTGTCGCCCTTGGCTTTGTGACTGATTTTATTGCCACTACCTTCATTGATTTCCCCGTCTTTAACGTTGCGGACATCGGTATTACCGTGGGTGTCGTGCTCGCCCTCGTTGGTTACATGTTCTTAAGTCCCGCCGCTCGCGAGGTCGATGCTACCGCCGAGCTCAACGCCCGTGACGAGGCCCGCGCTAAGCGCAAGGCCCAGCAGCGTGGGGAGCGTGCCCGCAAGATTCGCGAAAGGAGCGAGCGCTAATGGCCGACATCCATATCCTTGTTGCCGACGATGCCGCTGGTCAGCGTCTTGACGCCTATCTGGGCGCTAATGACGGCTGCCCTACGCGCTCTGCCTGCGCGCATCTGATCGAGGGCGGTGCCGTTGCCGTCAACGGCGAGACATGCCTGTCAAAAAAGTATGCCGTGCGCTCCGGCGACCGTATTTCGGTCGATTTGCCCGAGCCGCTCGATCCCACCGATGTGATTCCCGAGGCCATTCCCCTCGATATCCGCTACGAGGACGACTACCTCATCGTGCTCTCCAAGCAGCGCGGTCTGGTGTGCCATCCCGCCCATGGCCACGAGAGCGGCACCCTTGCGAACGCCTTGGTCTATCACTGTGGCATTGACCATCTGGGCACCGTGCAGGGCGAGGACCGCCCCGGCATCGTGCATCGCCTGGATCGTGACACCTCGGGCCTTATGCTCGCGGCAAAAGACGACGACACCCAGCGCGCGCTCCAGAATCTCATCCGCACGCGCACGCTCGACCGCCGCTACATTACGCTCGTCCACGGCCACATTGCCATGGACGAGGGCACCATTAACACCGGCATTGCCCGTTCTACGCGCGACCGTGTCAAGATGGCGGTTTCGGACGATCCTTTCGCGCGCCAGGCCATTACGACCTTTAGGGTCCTCGAGCGCTTCGATTCCACGCGTTTTGACGATGGCTATACGCTCGTCGAGTGCCACCTGTTTACGGGTCGCACGCATCAGATTCGCGTGCACATGCGTCATATCAACCACGCTTGCGTGGGCGATCCGCTCTACGGCAAATGCGATGCACGCGCCGACCAGGGTCTGACCAGGCAATTCCTGCATTCCTGGCGCGTGGCGTTCGATCATCCGGTAACGGGGGAGCGCATTGAGTGCCGTGACGAGCTGCCCTGGGATCTCGCCGCGGTTCTGGATGATCTGGCTCCGCGCTCGCTTGGCCGTACTGCCGCCGGCGACGAGATAGTTCCTCAGCTCGGCTTGCTCGAAGCCTAGTCAGTTTTAGGTGGTTTCTTGAACTCGGTAAGCCTGCGGTAAGATATACGGTTGTCTACGTTACGCGTTCCCGGGAGCCTGTATGCTCGCCTTTTTACAAACCAACACGCCCATCGTGGTCTTCAATCAGATCGTGGTTACGTTGCTTACGGTCTGTTTCTTGTACCAGGTGGTTTTCTTTATTATCGGCGCCCTTCGTGGCGAGGTCGCGCCTCCCAAGGCCAAAAAGCTTCATCGCTACGCCTTTTTTATCGCGGCCCATAACGAGGAGGCCGTGATCGCCAACCTCGTTCGCTCTATCAAGGACCAGGATTATCCGTCCGAGCTTATCGAGGTCTTTGTGGTCGCCGACGCCTGTACTGACAACACGGCGCAGCTTGCGCGCGAGGCCGGCGCCATTGTCTACGAGCGTAATGACCTTGCTCGCAAGGGCAAGAGCTGGGTCATGGACTTTGGCTTCGACCGCATTCTCAACGAGTATCCCGATACCTTTGAGGGCTATTTTATTTTCGATGCTGATAACGTCATTTCCCGTGATTACGTATCCAAGATGAACGATGCTTTTGACCAGGGCTTTCATGTGGTCACCAGCTACCGTAACTCTAAGAACTTTGGTAGTTCGTGGATCTCTGCGGCCAACGCTACCTGGTATCTGCGCGAGGCGCGTTTTCTGAATAACGCGCGCAATATCTGCAAGACGTCCTGTGCTGTCTCGGGTTCGGGCTACCTCATCTCTGCCAGCGTTATCGAGGGCATGCACGGCTGGCAGTTCCACACGCTGACCGAGGATATTCAGTTCACTACGTTCTGTGCCATTCACGGCATTCGTATTGGCTATGCGCCGGCTGAGTTCTTTGACGAGCAGCCTGTGACGTTTAAGGCTTCTTGGAAACAGCGCATGCGTTGGACTAAGGGCTTTTATCAGGTGTTCTTTACCTACGGTAAGCATCTGGTCAAGTCGACCTTCCGCTATCATCGCTTCGCTGCCTACGACATGTTCATGACGATTGCCCCGGGCATGCTGCTATCGCTGATCTCGATGCTTGCCAATGCGACGTTCCTCATTGTTGGCGGTCTTTCCCACGGCTTCTTAGCTACCGAGGTCGAGATGCAGGCATGCGCGGCGTCGCTCATCATGACCTTCGTGATGCTGTATCAGACGTTCTTTATCCTTGCGCTGCTCACGACCATCTTTGAGTACAAACACATTCACTGCGCGCAAAAGTGGCGTTTGGTGACCAACCTGTTTACCTTCCCAATCTTTATGTTCAGCTATATCCCCATTACGGTGGCTGCGCTGTTCCTCAAGGTCGACTGGGTCCCGACGCAGCACGCCGTAAGCGTCACCCTCGACGAAGTTATGCAGGGTGCCAAATAACCACCACTAAAACCACCACAAAGGGGACAGGCACCTTTGTGGTGGTTTTTACGTTTGAGCTCTAGATTGAGGGGGTTTCGATGTTCTATATCCCGTTTTGGCTGTGCGCCTTTGCCGGTGCGGTGATTGATCTCCGTGAGCGGCGGTTTCCTAACGCGCTCGCCGCTGCCTGTGCCGTGGCAGCGCTTGCGGGCGTCTGGCTTGATCTTGGCCTGAACATCGCACTTGACCACGCCGGCCTCGCGGTCATCGTGTACTTGGCTCTCGTGTTGACCGAGTCCCTCTGGCGTCGTTTCCGTCAGGCCCCCGGTATCGGCATGGGAGATGCCAAGGCACTCTTTGCCCTTTGCACCCTCGACCCTCTGGGTGGCATCGTTGCGTTTGCCGCCTCGCTCCTTGCCCTTGTTGTCACCTGCCTCATCACAAAATCGCGCTCCTTGCCGTTGCTGCCGTTTTTGGTGCCGATATTTGCCATAATCGAGTTCGTGGGTAGTACGCTGTAACCGTTTGCGCGCCCTTTTTAAGGAGCATGCCATGGCAACCAATCAAGAGACAGCCGCCATCAAGGCGCGCATGGATCGCATTCCCGCGGCGTTGTCGCCCGAGCTGGTCGAGCGCATTGCCGCCGATCGCGCCTCGGGTGTCGTTAATCCCTATCGATGCGGTGACGACCAGGTCATCCGTCGTGTTGATCGAGCCGCAGACCAAGGCACGCTTATGCGTCCGGCCTTTATGCGCGATGCCGAAAAGATTCTTCATCTGCCCGCGTACGCCCGATACGCCGGCAAAACTCAGGTTTTCAGCTTTCGCAGCAACGACGATCTGTCGCGTCGCGGCCTGCACGTGCAGCTTGTTTCGCGCATCGCTCGCGATATCGGACGTGCTCTGGGGCTCAACTGCGATCTGATCGAGGCGATTGGCTTAGGCCACGACTTGGGTCACACTCCCTTTGGCCATGCCGGCGAGCGATTCCTCAACGATATCTATCACGAGTGCACGGGACGTTATTTTTTTCATAACGTGCAGTCGGTTCGCGTGCTCGATGCACTGTATGGTCGCAACGTGTCGCTTCAGACGCTCGATGGCGTGCTGTGCCACAACGGCGAGTACGAGCAGCGTGTGTTCGAGCTCTCGGACATGAGCGTCTTTGACCAGTTCGACCGAACTGTCGAGGATTGCATTGCCACAGGCTATAGCGCAATTGAGCACCTGCGCCCCATGACTCTTGAGGGCTGTGTGGTTCGTATCTCGGATATCCTTGCCTATGTGGGGCGCGATCGCCAAGACGCCATTGCGGCAGGCTTGCTGTCGCCCGATGCTTTTGAGGACGGCCTGGGCGGTGCGTACAACAGCTGGATTCTCACGCACGCCTCCATTGATATCGTCGAGCACAGCTACGGCAAGCCGCGCATTGAGATGAGCGAGGACCTGTTTGAGGAAATCCGCCGGGCCAAGCGCGAGAACTACGAGAAGATCTATAGCAAGGGCGGCATCGAGGGCGACTCCGAAGCGGAGCTACGTGAGGCGTTCGAAAAGCTCTATGACCGTTGCCTGCAGGATATAAACGAAGGCGACGAGTCCTCCTACATCTTTAAGCACCATATTTCGCGCATTGAGCAGCATCTTTCCTACTACGATCGCACCTATGCCTGGCAGGACGATAAAGATCAGACCGTAGTGGATTACATTTCGAGCATGACGGACGGCTATTTCTGTGAGCTGACGAGCAAGTTGTTCCCGGGATTGAAGTTTCCGCACCGTACCTATATTAACGAACGGTAGTTCGTATATTTTCGGTATACTGTTCGTGGAAAACGTTTTTGATTGATGCACGGGATGGCTATGGACGACCTTTTTTCTGCTTCGACGCGCGAGCGTTCCTTTCAGAATGCGCCGCTTGCGGTGCGCATGCGCCCCAACACGCTTGATGAGTACGTGGGTCAGCAAAAGGCCGTCGGTAAGGGCTCGTGGTTGCGTGCCGCGATTGAGCATGACGTACTGTCGAGTGTGATTCTGTACGGGCCGGCCGGTACGGGCAAGACGACGCTGGCCCACATTATCGCCAACCATACTAAGAGTGTGTTTGTCGAGGTCAGCGCCGTGACGGGCACCGTGAAGGACTTGCGCCGCGTAATTGACGAGGCCAAGACACGCCTGAATACGTACGACCGTCGCACTATTCTTTTCATCGATGAGATTCACCGCTTCTCTAAGTCGCAGCAGGATGCCCTGCTGCATGCAGTTGAGAACCGTACCGTTATTATGATTGGCGCCACGACGGAGAATCCGTACTTCGAGGTCAACTCGGCATTGTTGTCGCGCGGTCGCGTCGTGGAACTTGAGCATCTTAAAGACGAGGATATCGCCACGCTTATTGAGCGTGCGCTTGAGGCGCCGCAGGGTTTGAGCGGCAAGTTCTCGGCCGATGAGGATACGGTTAAGACCATCTGCACGCTGGCTGCGGGCGACGCTCGCTCGGCGCTCACGACGCTCGAGCTTGCGAGCGAGATTGCCGTCACGCGTCCCGATACCGAGGGAACGCCGGCTCCGGCGGCAGGGGAGCCCTATCCCATCACCGTGGATGACGTAAAGATTGCCAACCCGCGCCGCGGTTTTTCGTATGACAAAAACGGTGACATGCACTATGACATTATCAGTGCGTTCATCAAATCCATGCGCGGTAGCGACCCCGATGCCACGATCTACTGGCTCGCGCGCATGATTGACGCGGGGGAGGATCCCAAGTTTATTGCTCGTCGCATTATGATTCAGGCTTCTGAGGACGTTGGCAACGCCGACCCGCAG
This sequence comes from uncultured Collinsella sp., assembly GCA_959606495.1. Classification (GTDB taxonomy): domain Bacteria; phylum Actinomycetota; class Coriobacteriia; order Coriobacteriales; family Coriobacteriaceae; genus Collinsella. The sequence goes on from CAUHJB010000009.1 coordinate 11,022, forward strand.
GCGCTTTTGGTGGCACATGCCGCGTTTAAGTCTGCCGAGGTCATTGGCTATCCCGAGTGCCGCATTAACCTGGCTCAGGCTGCACTCTATGTGTGCCTGGCGCCTAAGTCCAACGCATGCGAGGCTTCGATCGATGCAGCTTTGGCCGATATCCATAGCAGTGGATTGCGCGAGGTGCCCAGCTATCTTCGCGATCGTCACCGTCCCGGCAGCGATGAGTACGGTGTATACAAATACCCGCACGACTATCCCGAAGGTTGGGTCGATCAGCGCTATTTGCCCGAGGGGTTGGAACGCGGCGCGTTCTGGCAGCCCGCGGGCCGCGGCTGGGAAGAGTGGCGTGTGGAGCAAAGCGAACGCGACCGGAGCGGTAACGCACCCAAGTAGGTCATTGGCACCACGCGCATTCCCTTTGGGTATCTTTCCCCTTCTTTGGGGTACTATGAACACCGTCTGTATTTCGATTTTTCCGGGAGGCTTGTATGAGTCCCATTCAAATCGCCCTGCTAGTGCTTGCCATTGCCGGCGTGTGGGCCATCGTTGAGCTCGCGCTTACCCTGCGCAAGACCCGCAACGTTGTCGACTCGCTCGATAAGACCGTGAACGACCTCAACAACACCATTGCCGAGGCGCAGCCGGTGGTGGCAAAACTCGACGGCGCTGTCGACGAGCTTACGCCGGCACTTGCCCAGATAGAGCCGCTGCTTAAGTCGAGCAAGACGGCCGTTGATGCCCTTACCTCCAACCTCGTCGAGGTTGAGGCGGTTGTCCGCGATATTTCCGAGGTTACGGGCAGCATGGCCGAGGCCAGCAATGCTGTGTCGAGCGTGACTGATTCTGCGGCTGGTGCCGTTCAGAAGCTCTTTAATAAGGTGAAAGCCCCCGCAGCCGACGCCGAGCGCAAACTTTCCGCTGCCGCCGAAGCCGAGCAGCCGACTGAGCGCGTCCTGATTGGCGAAGCCGGGGACGAGGCCGCCGCGGGCGACGATGATGGCCAGAAGACTGTTGGCAAGCCGACTCAGTATTACACCTACACACCCGCCCAGACCTCCGAGGAGTCCTGTGATGAGTAGCGAAGCAACCTGCCCCATTACGCTGACCGTTGCCGGTGACCCACGTCTGGCGCGCCTGGTGCGTATGACGGCCGCCAACGTTGGTGCGCTGTGCTCTATGTCCGTCGATCGCATCGAGGACATTCGTATGGCTGCCGAGGAGGCCTTCATCTTTGGCTGCACGGCGGTTGATTCCGATGACATTACGATCAAGTTCGATGTCGACGAGTCTCATGTTGGCATGACCTTTACCTTTGGTGATCAGGCCACTGTCGACGAGGATGACCAGGCTGCCGTGTATGCCGAGCTCATTTTGGCGAGCGTGTGCGATTCCTACGAAAAGACTTCGGCGCCCCTGACGCTTTCCCTCGATCTCAAGGCGGATATCTAATATGACCGAACGTTCCCGGAGCGGTAAGACCGCTTGGGACAAGGAGAAAACCCGCGAGCTGTTTCGTCGCTACAAAGAGACCGGTGATCCGGATGCTCGTGAGCAGCTCGTCATGTCCCATATGAACCTGGTAAGGTTTCTTGCCAACAAATTTAAGAATCGCGGCGAGCCGCTCGACGACCTGATGCAGGTTGGCTATCTGGGTCTGCTCAAGGCGATTGATCGTTTTGACCCCGAGCGTGGCCTCGAGTTCACTACGTTTGCCACGCCCACCATTCTGGGCGAGATTAAGCGCCACTTCCGCGACAAGGGCTGGAGCGTACGCGTGCCGCGCCGTCTTCAGGAGCTTTCTGCCAAGGTCAACCAGGCCACTGACAAGCTCACCAACGAGTTGCAGCGCTCGCCCAAGGTTGAGGAAATCGCCGAGTACCTGGGCGTGACCGTCGACGAGGTGCTCGAAGCCATGGAATCGTCCTCGGCCTACACCTCGGTGCCCATCGAGGCCCCCGGTGCGTCCGATTCCGACGATGCGCCTTCGATTCTTGACCGCTATGCCGATGATGACAACGAGCTCGACTTTACCGATGACCGCCTGGTGATCGAGGAAGCCATCCGCGATTTCTCGCCGCGCGAGCGCGAAGTCATCGAGCTGCGCTTTGTAAAGGGCATGACCCAGATTGAGATTGCCAAGAAGCTAGGCATCTCGCAGGTGCAGGTCTCGCGCCTGCTTCGCCGTACCCTTAAGAAGATTCAAGACAAGATTGACCCCGACGGAGTGATGGTTCGTTCATGAATGAGCACCCCCAACAATCCGACCGCACGCTGCGCGATGCCCGCATTCTGACGCTTCGTATTTGGGCCGTCGTCGGTTGCATCGTTATCGCCGCTGTCATCTTTAACCTTATGGGAATCCTGGCGCCTGTTATCGAGTTTCTCGCTGTCGGTTCCATCATCGCTTTTGTGATGTCGCCAATCACCAACTGGCTCGAGCATCACGGTGTCGGTCGTGGCATCGGTTCGCTTGTCGCGCTCATCGTGGTTGTGGCGGTGCTCGTTGGCGTCGTCTGCATCCTGTCGCCGATTCTGTTCGGCCAGATTATGGAAGTCCTGAGCCGTCTGCCCGCGCAGCTTCGCGTTGCGAGCGGCGACCTCAATGAGATGATCTCACACGCCAAGACGCTCAACAACACGCCGCTCAAGGAGTATCTGGACGACAATCTTTCTTCGCTGGTTACCGTGGCGTCGAAGTATGTCTCGCAAATCGCTGCCGAGCTCGGTCGCGGTGTATTCCCGCTCATTACCAACACGGCCTCGCAGCTGTTCGTCATCTTCCTGGGCTTGGTGCTTGCCTATTGGATGGCCTGCGACTACCCTCGCATGCATCATGAGATCTGCACCATTATCGGACAGGAAAAGGAGACCTCGTACCGCTTTATGGTCGCCATTCTGTCGCGCTCGGTGGGCGGCTACATGCGCGGTATGGTCGTGACGTCGATCTGCGGCGGTTTCCTCGCCTTTATCGGTTTTATGATCATCGGTCATCCGTATGCGGCGCTTATGGCCATCTTTACCGGTATCATGCATTTGGTTCCGGTCGTCGGTCCCTGGGTGAGCGCTGCAATCGCCACGGTGCTCGGTTTCATGTTCAGCCCCATGTTAGCGTTATGGACGCTCGTCGTGACGATGGTCGCGCAAAACGTCACCGATAACGTGATTTCGCCTAAGGTCATGCAGAGCTCGGTGCAGGTGCATCCTATCATGAGCCTCACGGCGCTCGTTATTGGCTCGGCGCTCATGGGCCCCATTGGCATGATCATTGCCATTCCGCTGTGCGCGGCCCTCAAGGGCATTTTCGTGTACTACTTTGAGAACGAGACCGGCCGCCAGCTCGTGGCATACGACGGCGCCGTGTTTAAGGGCACGCCGTATCGCGATGCCGAGGGCAATCCGGTCGCCGCCTATGACGCGCTTGGGGACGATACATTCATTTACGAGTCCGAGCTCATCGGTAACGAGACTGCGCCCGAGGCCCAGGCCATGCCCAAGCCCGAGCTCGAGAATCCCTGGATCAAGCTCTCCGGTCTTCAGCCCGACGCGACAGGCTTTTTTAAGAACCCCTTCGCCAAGGATGACGATTCCAATACAGACGACGACACCAAAACCGGCATCGACGGCTCCATGGACGATTCGGATTCTAAATAGGTCCTGTTAGCGTTTCTTGATGTTATAGATGACAAGAAACGCAAGTAAAGCGATTGATAAGGGGCCAGCTACATAGAAATAGAGAACGTCAATTGCGCGTAGAGGGCAATAAGCCTTATCGCCGGACGTTACTGCATATAATACGTAGCCAAATGCTGGTTGGTTTGAATACCAGTGGGAGAAGGCCAAGAGCGCTAAAAGTGCTACAACCAGAAGTGCATTCAGGACAAATCGTTTGCTTTTCATCGATCGTTCCTTCCAGGTGACCCTTATATGTAATTCTACAGCAGCCTATTTTCAAAGGGTCCTACTGTCCTAAATAACGTGCACTTTCGCTGGAGGGTCGCTGTTTGGCGGCCCTCTTTTTTGCACGGGGGCGGTTGGATGGTAATATCGTTACGTTTGAACTGTTTCGATGTGAAACCGAGGAGATTCCCTCTATGAGTGCTGACTACCCGTCAATGACTACGGCCGAGATCCGCTCCAAGTTCCTCAACTTCTTTGAGGAGCGCGGCCTTAAGCTCTATCCTTCTTCGTCCCTTGTCCCAGACGATCCTTCGCTGCTGCTTGCCAACGCTGGCATGAACCAGTTTAAGGAGTACTACCAGGGCAAGAAGACCATGAAGGAGATCGGCGCGATCTCCTGCCAGAAGTGCGTCCGCACCAACGACATCGACTGCATCGGCGAGGACGGCCGTCACCTGTCCTTCTTTGAGATGCTCGGCGACTTCTCCTTTGGCGGTGTCTCCAAGCAGCAGGCCTGCGCTTGGGCCTTTGAGCTCATCACCAAGGAGTTCAAGCTGCCGCTCGACCGTCTGTACTTCACCGTCTTTACCGAGGACGACGAGACCCACGACGTGTGGCGCTCTCTGGGCGTTTCCGAGGATCACATCTCGCGTCTGGGCGAGGACGACAACTTCTGGGCCGCTGGCCCCACCGGCCCCTGCGGTCCATGCTCCGAGATCTACTTTGACATGGGCGAGGAGGTCGGCTGCGGTAGCCCCGACTGCAAGCCCGGCTGCGACTGCGACCGTTTCCTTGAGTTCTGGAACCTCGTGTTTACCCAGTACGACCGCCAGGAGGACGGCTCCATGCCGGAGCTGCCGCACCGCAACCTCGATACGGGCATGGGCCTGGAGCGCATGGCCGCCATCATGCAGCACAAGACCGCCAACTACGACGGCGATCTGATGCAGCACCTCATCAAGCTGGGCGAGAAGATCAGCGGCAAGACTTATGACGCCGATGACTATTCCGGTGCCAGCCGCTCGCTGCGCATCATCGCCGACCACTCCCGTGCCGTCGACTTTATGATCTCTGACGGCATTCTGCCCGGCAACGAGGGCCGCGAGTACGTCCTGCGCCGCCTGCTCCGCCGCGCCGTGTTCCACGGCCGCTTGCTGGGCATCGAGGGCGCCTTCCTGACCAAGTTCATCGACGAGGTCAACGCCCAGATGGGCGAGGCCTATCCCGAGCTGCTCAAGAACGTCGCGCTCGTTAAGGGCATCGTCGCCTCCGAGGAGGAGCGTTTCTCCACGACGCTCGACAACGGCCGCGTTTACCTGGACGAGGCCCTGGCCGCGCTCGCCGAGGGCGCTGTGCTTCCGGGCGACGTTGCCTTTAAGCTGCATGACACCTTCGGTTTCCCCATTGACCTGACTGTCGAGATCGCCGGCGCCGCTGGCCATGACGTCGACATGGACGGCTTCACCGCCTGTATGGAGGACCAGAAGGCCCGCGCTCGCGCCAACGCCAAGGGCGATGCCTGGGGCAGCTTCAACGACGTGTGGGTCGAGCTTTCGGACAAAGTCTCCGCGACCGAGTTCGACGGCTATGACAACGACGTCATCGAGGGCGCCAAGGTTGTTGCCATCGTGCGCAACGGCGAGTCTGTCGAGTCCGCTGCCGCCGGCGAGGACGTCGAGGTCGTGCTCGACCGTACCCCGTTCTACGCCGAGATGGGCGGCCAGCAGGGTGACGCCGGTGAGCTTTCCGCCGAGGGCGTTGCACTGACCGTTTCCGATACCAAGAACCACAACGGCCTGTATGCTCACGTCGCCCACGTCGCTGAGGGTACGCTGACCGTCGGTGCTACCGTGACCGCCGCGCTCGACGCCGAGCGCCGTGGCTTCCTGCGTCGCAACCACACCGCCACGCACCTGCTCGACGCCGCGCTTAAGCAGGTCCTGGGCGAGCATGTCTCCCAGGCCGGCTCGCTGGTGACGCCCGAGCACCTGCGCTTTGACTTCACGCACTTCGAGGCCCTCTCTTCCGAGCAGCTCAAGGCTGTCGAGGATCTGGTCAACCAGCAGATCTTCGCTTCCAAGCCGGTCGTTACCCGCGTCATGGGTATCGACGAGGCCAAGGCCGCCGGTGCTGTCGCCCTCTTTGGCGAGAAATACGGTGACGTCGTCCGCGTCGTCTCCGTGGGCGCCGAGGACCAGCCGTTTTCCCGTGAACTCTGTGGTGGTACGCATGCCGTCAACACCGCCGAGATCGGCCTGTTCAAGATCATTTCCGAGTCCTCTACGGGCTCCAACGTCCGCCGTATCGAGGCCGTGACCTCTAAGGGTGCCCTCGACTACATGGCCGACCGTCTGGCGCTCGTCGACGCCGCTGCCGCAGCGCTCAAGTGCCGCGTGGACGAGGTTCCCGCCCGCGTGGAGAACCTGCAGGCCGAGCTGCGCGAGACCGCCGGTAAGCTCAAGAAGGCTCTGACCGGTGGCTCCTCCGATGCGATCTCCAGCGCTATCGAGGGCGCTGTCGAGCTCGGCGGCTACAAGCTCGTCGTCGCTGAGCTCCAGGGCCTCGAGGCTGCCGACCTGCGCAACGTCTGGGATACCGTGCACCAGAAGGTCGACGGTCCCGTCGCCTGTGTCGTTGCCAGCGTGACCGAGAAGGGCACCCCCGCCCTGCTCGCCGCCGGCTCCGATGACGCCGTGAAGGCCGGTTTCCACGCCGGCAACGTGATCAAGCAGATCGCGGGCCTGGTCGACGGTCGCGGCGGCGGCCGTCCCAACATGGCCCAGGCCGGTGGCAAGAACGCCGCCGGCATCGCCGATGCCCTCGCGGCCGCCAAGACCGCGCTCGGCGCCTAGGAATCTAGGTAGTCACTGTGGTCGCGCTTGCGCTGGACATAGGGGAGACCAGAATCGGCATTGCCGTCTCGAGCCGTGATGGCAAGATGGCGATGCCCGTCAAGGTGCTCCCAGCTGCCGAGGTCACCGGTATGGCCAAGACGTTCCGTTACCTAGTCGAGGACTATGAGCCTGACATCCTGGTAAGCGGACGTCCCCTGACCATGGCCGGTGAGCCCGGCCCCCAGGCCGAGCGCGTTGCCGCCGTTGCGCAAAAGATTGCCGACGAGCTCGATCTTCCGTTGGAGTTTGAGGACGAGCGCCTGTCCTCGCAAGAGGCCAAGCGTATCCTGCGCGAGCAGGGCCTCAACGAAAAACAGATGAGGGGCAAGATTGACATGATTGCCGCCAGCCTGTTTTTGCAGACGTGGCTTGATCGTAAAAACGAGGAGGTTTCGCATGCCTAGCGCTCCCGATCCGCGCCAGCCGAATCGTACACGTCAGCCGGCGTCGCGCCCTGCCCAGCCTGGCCAGCGTCCGGCACAGCCGACCCAGCGCGCAGCTCAGTCTGCCGCGCGCCCGGTGCAGTCCTCCTCTCGTTCGGCCCAACCTGTTCAACGGACGGGTCAGCAGCCTTCTGCTCGTTCGGTTCAGTATCCGGCTTCTCACGCGGCTCAGCAGCCCACTGCTCGTTCGGCTCAGCCTGCAGGCGGTGCTCGCTTTAAGCAACAGGCACCTACCCAGCGAACGCAGGTCCCCCAATCGCATTCGCATCACGCTCGCGGTTCGCATGGCGTTGCTCCGGCGACTCGCTCGAGCTACAACACGCATGCTCGTCGCGGTGCTCAAAAGAAGAGTTCTCCGGTTCCTATGATCATCGGCGTTGTGGTGGCCGTAATCGCGCTTGCTACTATCGCTTTCTTTGTCGTGCCTGCCGTCAAGGGCTTCTTTGCCGGTGAGGATACGAAGGTCACGGCTGGCCAGCAGGTTACGGTGACCATTCCCGACGGTGCTTCGGGTGATGCGATCGCCTCGATTCTCTCCGAGAACCATATCGTCGAAAATCCCAAGGATTACTACGCGGCGGTGAAAAAGCTTAACGCCGATATGTCGCTTAAGCCTGGCACCTACTCGTTCACCACACTCATGGATGCGACCAAGGTTGTTCAGCAGCTCATGGAAGGCCCCAACGCGGGCTCCAATGCGCTGACTATCCCTGAGGGTCTGACAGTCGATCAAGTCGCCGACCGTGTGGCACAGGCCTACGACAGCATCTCTAAGGAAGACTTCCTCAACCAGGCTAAGGCCTCCAATTATGTGGACGACTATAGCTTCCTTAAGGGCGCTGCCAACGATTCGCTCGAGGGTTTCTTGTTCCCCAAGACTTATTCGTTGGGTGATTCGCCGACGGCCGATGACGTGATTCGTGCCATGCTCGATCAGTTTAAGACTGAGTACAAGTCGCTTGACTTTGCGAGCTGCGAAGCCAAGATCAAGGAGCGCTACGGTGTGGAGATGTCCGACTACGACATCGTTAACTTGGCCTCTATCGTTGAGCGCGAGGGCCTCAACGCCGATCAACGTGCGCACGTGGCCTCGGTCTTCTACAACCGCCTTGCCGGCAATCTCGACGGTCTGCGCTATCTCAACAGCGATGCGACCATGATGTATGTCACCGGTGGCGAGGTTACCGCCGACGACCTGCAGAGCGATAGCCCGTATAACACCTATAAGCACGAGGGCCTGCCGCCCACGCCCATCTGCTCTCCGTCGCTCGAGGCACTCAAGGCCACGCTTGAGCCGACCGACTCCGATGACCTGTATTTCTACATTACGCAGGACGAGGAGTACTTCTCGCAAACCTACGAAGAGCATCAACAGTCTTGGAATTAGCATGAGGATTTTTAGCCCCAAACGATACGTTGCCTCGGTCGATCGCATCGACCTTGATACCCTGTGGGCCGACGGCAAACGCGCCATTCTGCTCGATCGCGATAACACTCTGGTGCCGCGCGACACCGAGCAGGTTCCCGCTGCGGTTTCCGCTTGGCTCGACGCCGCCCGCGCCAAAGGCTTTAAGCTGTGCATGGTGTCCAACAACTGGCATCGCGATCAGGTCATGAGCTCTGCACGTGAGCTGGGACTCGAGGCCATCAGCCACGCCATGAAGCCCGCCCCGTTTGCCCTGAAGGCGGGCCTTAAGCGCCTCGGCGCCACGGCAGACGAGGCGGTGCTGATCGGCGATCAGCTGTACACGGACGTGTGGAGCGGTAATTTTGCCGGCGTTGACACAATTCTGGTCAAGCCGCAGGCAACCCAGGACCTGTGGTACACGCAGATCTTCCGCATCTTTGAGCGCCGGGCCCTGCGCGACCTTCCCTGCGAGGAATAGGTTTCGCCATGTCTCAGCACATCAAACACGGCTGCGACCATATCTTCTTTATCGGCTTTTTGGGTGCGGGCAAGTCGACGCTCGCGCGTAACGTGGGCACTATGTTCAAGCGTCGATTTATCGATACCGATCGTTTGGTCGTGCGTCGATGCGGCAAGTCGGTGACCGAGATATTTGAGACCGAGGGCGAGGATCGTTTTCGCGAGCTCGAGACCTCGGCGCTCCGTTCGCTTCAAAGCGAGCGCAGCCTGCTGGTGTCGTGCGGGGGTGGCATCGTCGAGACGCCGGTGAACATTGAACTGATGCACGAGATGGGTACATGCGTGTACCTCGAAGGCGACTTTGAGGACTCGATGCGCCAGATTCGCCGGTCCGATACCCGACCCGATTTTCGTTCGCCCGAGCATGCTGCGCGCCTGTTTGAGCATCGCCGTCCGCTGTATCGCCAAGCCGCCGATATTACCCTTGATATTCGCAACAAGTCCTTCGAGGACGTTTCCTACCTTTGTGCCGAGATGCTTTTGGAGCGTGGACTGCTATGATTCGCCGTCAACTGATCAATTTCCAAAACCGCAGTGTCGATGTCCGCGTCGGATTGGGCGCGTTCGAGGAGCTGTCGCGCATGTTTGCCTCGGCTGTGGGCAAGCCTAAGCGCGCGATGGTGGTTTGGAATGGTGCCACATCCGAGCGTTTTGGTGAGGTCGTCGAGCATGCGCTGGTCGACGCCGGTTTTGCCGTGTCGCCGCTCGTCCTCGAGGTTTCGCCTGCCGGTGCTACGCTGGCCGATGCCGATGCTGTCTTTGGTGCCCTGTCGGCTAACGGCATTACCTGTGATGATCTCGTTGTCGCCGTCGGCGACACGGCGACCTGCTCGGTCGTTTGCTGGTGTGCCAATCAGTGGTGCGGTCGCACCGAGTGCGCCTTGCTGCCGACGACGTTCGACGCCATGCTCACGGTCGCGACGACCATGAAACCGCTTGTCGCATCGTCGGCGCATGCGCTTCCCGCTATCGCGTTCCGTCCCGAGCCGGGCTTGGTCGTGTGTAACCTCGACCTTGTTCGCGAGGCGGACCCCGAGGACCTCAAGCTCGGCTATGCAGTGCTCGTTGTCACCATGCTTTCGAGCAGCAAATCCCGCTGGAATCAGTTTACCGAAACCATTCCCGAGATTCTCTCGGGCGAGGAGGTTGCGCTCGTCAATGCCGTTCAGTGGTCTCAGACTGCCCGCAAGGACGTACTGATGGCCACGAACCCGAGCGCCCGCCATGCGCTCGATTTTGGCAAGACGGGGGAGCGTACCCTGCGCGCCTGCTTGGGCGATGCCGCTTCGCCGGTGCCTGCCTACCAGCTGTTGTCCGAGGGCATGCGCTTTGAGGCGCGCCTAGCACATGATGCCTGCGACTTCGATATCGATTACGTCTTTGAGGTCGATGACTGCCTGGAGGACTTTGGTATCGAGGAGCTTGCCTTCGATCTGGAGCCTGCCTCATATATCGAGGAGTTCCGCAGGCAGCAGTTTGCCCGCTCGAACCGTAGTATGTTGCCGCTGCCCGCGGCGCTCGGCGCCATTCGTCTAACGAGCGTTGAGGACGAGGTTCTCGACCGCCATGCTCGCGCATACTTGGCTTCTCGCAAAGAACTTCTCTAGGTTTTATTGACATACATCGTCTTTCGTATCATGTTGAGGGGCGGGTTTCCAATCGGTTGCGAATCGCGCGCGATTCCGTCGTTCGGTTGAGACCCGTTCCGTCTTTATAGAGACAACAAGAAAGGAATCTGCATGTCAGAGTTTGCTGCCGGTCCTGCCGGTCGTATCGAGCGTGTCCGTGCCCTGATGGTTGAGCGTGGCTACGACGCTATCGTGGTGCGCGACGAGGCCAACCTTCGTTGGCTTACGGGCGTCAAGGGCGTCTTCGATTACACCTTCGAGTTCCCGCATGCTGCGTTTATTACGGCCGACCAGTGCCTGTTCCATACCGATTCGCGCTATCTCAACAGCTTTGAGGAGAACACGCCCGCCGGCAGCCCCTGGGTTTACGACATGGACGAGGGCACCATTCCCGGTTGGGTCGCCGGCAAGATCGCGGCCAACAAGTGCCGCGTCTGCGCTGTCGAGGACGATATGCAGATCAACTTCTACCAGGGTATTCAGCGTGGTTTGGAGGATCGTTCCGTCGCCTGCATGTTGCCGCTGATGCATGACGACATTCGCAAGATGCGCGCCATCAAGGACGCCGAGGAGATCGAGCTCATGCGCCATGCGCAGTCGATCACCGACGCCGCCTTCCAGCACATGCTCGGCTATATTAAGCCCGGTATGACCGAGAAGCAGGTTCGCAACGAGCTCGAGAACTTTATGTTCGCCAACGGCGCCGATAGCCTGGCCTTTGGCTCCATCGTCGCGAGCGGTCCCAACACCGCCAACCCGCATGCCGTCCCGAGCGACCGTGTGATCGAGAAGGGCGACTTCGTTCTCATGGATTATGGCGCGGGCTACTGCGACTATCGCTCCGATATGACGCGTACCGTCGTGATGGGCGAGCCCACATCTGAACAGCTCGACCTGTACGCGCTCGTGCGCCGTACGCACGAGGAGTGCGTCGCCGCCATCCATCCGGGCGTCGAGGGCAATGACATTTTCAAGCTTTCCAAGAAGATCATCGGCGATGCCGGCTATGGCGATTACTACAACCATGGTCTGGGCCACGGCGTGGGCATTGACATCCACGAGCTGCCCAACTTCAACCGCAGCAAGAATATCATCGAGGTCGGCTCGGTTATCACCATGGAGCCCGGCGTCTACCTGCCCGGCGTGGGCGGCGTGCGTCTGGAGGACTACGGCGTGGTCACCGAGAACGGCTACGAGCCCTTCACCAAGACGCCGCATGACCTTCACGTCATCGATTGCTAGCTCATTTCGATAGATTTTTGGGGCGGGGCGTCCGGATCGATTCGGACGCCCCGCGTTCTCTTTTTATGCGCTCGCTGCAGGCGCCGTCTGCAAGTGTATAATTTCGGTCGTATGTAATTTGGACGCCTGTGCGTTCTGCCCATAAGAAGAAAGGTCGCTATGCCTACCATTTCTACCGCCGACTTCAAGAACGGCCTCGGTCTCCGTATTAAGGACAAGGTTTATACCATCGTCGAGTTCCAGCACGTCAAGCCGGGCAAGGGTGGTGCTTTTGTGCGCTACAAGACTCGCGATATCAAGAGCGGTCGTGTCGTTGAGAACACCTGCAACGCCGGCACCAAGTTCGAGAGCGTCATGCTCACCACCCGTGAGTTCCAGTACCTCTACAACGACGGCACCGACTACATCTTCATGGACAACGAGTCCTATGAGCAGGTTCCCGTTCCCGAGGACATGGTGGGCGAGAACTCCAAGTGGCTGCGCGAGAACGACATCTGCCAGCTGCTCTTCGCCGACGATGAGCTCATGGGCGTGACCCCGCCGATGTTCATCGAGACCACCATCGTCCAGACCGATCCGGGCTTTAAGGGCGACACCGTCCAGGGTTCCACCAAGCCGGCCACGATCGACACCGGCGCTGTCATCCAGGTCCCCATGTACCTCAACGAGGGCGAGGTCATCAAGGTTGACACCCGCGACGGCAAGTTCGTCTCCCGCGTCTAGCAACCAACTCTTCTAGGAGGACTCATGCCCCAGGAAATCAAGATTGACGGCATCGGCATTTCGCCCGATGTTCTGACCGCCATCGTCTCGCGCGCCGTGTCGGATGTCGAGGGCATCGCCTCCGTTGGCGTCAAGGACCTTGCCACCAACCTTGTCTCCATGATGCTCTCGTCCAAGGCCCCGGCTTCCGAGCCGGCGGTCGAGGCCGAGGTCGTCGGCGACAAGCTCGCGCTCACCGTGCGCGTCGTGGTGTTCTTTGGCTATCCGTTCAAGAAACTCGCCGAGGCCGTTCGCGCCGCTGTAGTCGCCGCCATCGATGCCCAGGTGGGCGTCGAGGTCGAGCGCGTTGACGTTTGTATCGACGGCCTCGTTTTCCCCAAGGAGTAACCTTTGAGCCTTAAGGTTTATCGCGGGCGCACGCTTGCCCGCAGTCAGGCGCTGCAGCTGCTGTTCCAGGCCGAGGCCACGGACAGCCCGCTCGAGCACGTCCTCGAGGGCGATTTCCTGATCTCGAAGGGTCCCCTCGACCCCTATGCGCTGGAGCTGTGCCGCGGTGCCTACGAGCATATCGACCGCATCGACTGCGCTCTGCGCTCCGTTGCCAAGAACTGGGATCTTATGCGCATGCCCGGCGCCGACCGCAACCTGCTGCGTATCGCTGTCTACGAGATGCGTTTCCTCACCGACGAGGAGGTCTCGGACGCCATCGTGATCAACGAGGCCGTCGAGCTTGCCAAGGCCTATGGCACCGACCAGTCCGCGTCGTTTGTCAACGGCGTGCTGGGCAAGATCGCTCGCAGCGAGGAGCTGCCGGGTGAGGACCTGTACCAGGAGCTGTTGGCCGAAGATCGCGCTCGCGAGGAGGCCCAGGCTGCCGAGGCTGCCGCCAAGGTCGCTGCCGCTCAGGCTGCCGCCGGTGTACTTGCCGCTGATGCGGACGCCGCCGAGGCTGACATCGACTCCGTCGAGGAGTAGTCATGCCAGAGGGTTCTGTCCGCAACTTTGACGAGATCTCAGACCGTTTGGATCAGATCATCGCTACCGTTCGCTCCAAGGATACCTCCTTGGAGCGTTCGCTCGATCTGTTTGACGAGGCGATTGAGCTGGGCTCCCGCGCGGTCGACATGGTCGATAAGTTTGAGCTGACGCCGCGTGAGGCCGACAAGCTCGAGCAGGAATACGATGAGGATGCGGCAAACGAATCCCAGGATAGCTAGGCCGCATCTCCGGATACGAATGGTTGATGGCATTCATGAAACGCGTGCGTCTTGATGACGAACTGATTTCACAGGGCATCTGCGCCGATCGCGCGGATGCCCTTCGCACTCTTATGGCCGGCTTGGTCTCGAGTGGCGGTGAGCGTTTGACTTCGCCGGGCCTTAAGGTGATCCCGGGCCTGCCGCTGCACGTGAAGGGGCGTATTCCCTATGTTGGCCGCGGCGGTCTTAAGCTCGAAGGCGCGCTCGATGCGTTTGGCATCAATCCGACGGGCCTTGCCTGTCTGGATGTGGGCTGCTCTACCGGCGGCTTTACTGATTGCCTGCTCAAGCGCGGAGCTGCGACCGTTGTCTCGGTGGACGTGGGCCGTGCCCAGTTCGATTGGTCGCTGCGTCAGGACGATCGCGTGTCGCTGCATGAGCGCACAAACGTGACGCAGCTGCCTGAGCTTGGCTATGCCGGTGCCATCGACCTGGCTGTATGTGATGTCTCGTTTACCGGCATCGCGAATATCATCGACGCCGTGCTGGCGTGCCTGAAGCCTTCGGGTTCGTTCTGCACGCTCGTAAAGCCCCAGTTTGAGGCGCCGGCTGCGCTGGTGGGCGAGCGCGGTATCGTGACCGACCCCGCCGTCCGCCGCGATACGCTCGTGGCGGCGATTGAGCTTTTTGCCGCCAAGGGCCTGTTCCCGCTTGACGTGTGCGTGTCGCCCATCCATGGCGCTAAGGGCAACGTTGAGTTTTTCCTGTACGGCACAAGGTTTGCCCCTGGTGAACGCACCGACGATGAGCTGCAATCCCAGGTATCGGCTTTGAGCGAGAAAGCTGCAACGCTATGAAGGTCTTTCTGGTTCCCAATTACTACAAGCAAGAGGCGGTCGAGAGCGGCCTGATGCTCGAGCTTTGGCTTTCGCGCCAGGGCTACGAGGTCGCATGGGCTGCCGACCAGCGATCGAAGATTCAAAGCACGCCTGATATTGATGGCTCAGATCTGGTCATTACGCTCGGCGGCGACGGTACGTTGCTGCGCGCTGCCCGCATCCTCAACCATCGCGAGATTCCTATCCTTGGTCTTTCCTATGGTCACCTGGGCTTTTTAACTGCTGCGAGCCCCGAGGAGCGCGACATTCTGCAGGTCGTGAGCGATGCTCTGTCCGGTGAGCTGCACGTGAGCCGCCGCGCCACCATCGCCGCGGATATCGTGTCCGTGCGCGACGATGGCACGAAGGATGTCGTGCGCACGTTTGCCCTCAACGATATGGCACTTACGCGCGGCCCCCTGTCCGATATGGTTGAGTTTGACATCACGGTGTCCGGCCATCATATCGATCGCCTGCGCGGCGACGGTGTCGTCGTTTCGACGGCGACCGGCTCCACCGGCTATGCGCTTTCCGCCGGCGGTCCCATTGTCAGCCCCGATTACACGGGTATGGTCTGTGTGCCCATCGCTCCGCATACCATTCAGGCTCGCGCCTTTTTGACCTCGCCGAGTGATGTCGTCGAGATCTTTATGTCCGATGATCGCCCGAGCGTGCCGGCGATTGCCATCGACGGGCAGTTTATTACCTGCGATGGCACGGTCGAGAGCGTGGCCGTGCGTCGTGGTCCCGGCGATGTGCTGCTGCTGGATTACGGCCCCGAGAGCTTCTATAACTCGGTGAGCCGCGTGTTCTACGGAGTGCGTCATGATCGATGAGCTGCAGGTTTCTAACATTGCACTCATTCGCGAGGCGACGTTGGTTCCGAGTGCTGGCCTGACTGTCCTAACCGGCGAGACTGGTGCCGGTAAGACCGCTCTGCTTTCGGCGCTCAAGCTCATATTGGGCGAGCGTGCAGATTCGTCGACGGTGCGCGAGGGAGAGGAGCTTGCCAGCGTCGAGGCGCGCTTGTTCGATGGCCCGCACGACTCGGAGGGTTTCACCGTGCAGCGCAGCCTTTCTGCCGAAGGCCGCAGTCGCGTCAGGATCGATGGCCGCATCGCCAGCGTGCGCGAGCTTTCCGAGCGCGTCGGCGTGATGATGGATCTGTGCGGCCAGCATGAGCACCAGCGCCTTCTCGATCCGGCTCATCATGTTGCCATGGTCGATGCCTGGGCTGGGCGCGCAGCGCTTGAGGCGCTCGAGAAGTATCGCGCCTGTTTTAAGGCTTCGCGTGTCGCCGCCAAGGAGCTTCGCCGTGTGGAGGAAGCCTCACGCGCGCAGGGGAGTCGCGTCGAGGAGGCGCGCTTCGCCCTGGAGCGTATCGCCGAGGTCGACCCCAGGCCGGGTGAGTATGAGGAGCTCGAGGAGCTGCTGCCGCGCTCCGAGCATGCCGAGGTGCTGGTGGCGACGGCCAACGATGCCCATGCATCGCTTACTTCCGAAGGGGGAGCGCTCGATGCCGTGAACGGCGCCGTGGCAGAGCTTTCCCGTATGGCTACCGTCGATCGCAAACTGGGTGACATTGCCGATGCGCTTTCGGATGCCTGTATCTCCCTTGAGGATTGCGCGAACGAGCTTCGTTCCTATCGCGATGGCGTCGCCTTCGACCCACGCGAGCTCGCTCGCATGCGTGAGCGGTATTCCGACCTCAAGGGTCTGTTGCGTCAGTGGGGTCCCACTATGGACGATGTTTTCGCCATGCGCGATCGCTCGCAAGAACTGCTGTCCCTGGTCGATGATGGCGATGAGCAGATCAAAAAGGCGCGCGAGGCACTCGGGAGCGCCGAGCGCGAGTTGTTTGCCGCTGCCAAGGCGCTTAAGCGCGCTCGCAATACGGCGGCCCCGCGCTTCTGCCACGAGGTTGGTCGTCAGATGGCACGCTTGGAGATGGGCGGCGCCGAGCTCGTTTGGGAGTCGCGTGATCTTCCGCGCGCCGAGTGGACGCCGGCGGGTCCTTCGAGCTACGAGCTTCTGTATCGCAGCGGCGCCGGCCTCACACCGCGCCCTCTGCGCCGCATCGCCTCGGGCGGCGAGCTCAGTCGCGTTATGCTGGCGAGCAAGGTGGTTTTGGGTAATGCCGATGGTGTCGATACGCTCGTGTTTGATGAGGTCGATGCCGGTGTCGGCGGCTCCACCGCACGTGCGCTGGCCAGTGTACTGGCCGATCTTGCCGCTACGCATCAGGTTATCGTCGTAACCCACTTGGCGCAAGTCGCCGTCATGGCCGACAAGCATTATGTCGTCAGCAAGGAATCGGGCGATGTTCCCCAGACGCATTTGGACGAGGTAACTGGCGAAGCGCGTACCGCCGAAATCGCCCGCATGCTCAGCGGCGATCAGTCCGAGGCAAGCTTGGCCCACGCAAAGCAGATGCTCGAAGAAGTTCGAGGCTAGGTCGTATCAGCGGTGTTGGTGGGACAAAATAGACTGAAATTTTTGTCCCACTACGCGTTTTACTCAACGACCTTGTCCGGTTGGATGAGCTCCTCGTAGTAGCTGATATGTTCGCGAGCGTCTTCAATCTCGGGCAGCAGGAAGTTGTAGATGACTTCGATGATCATCGTGGCGCTGATCTTGGAGAACGCAAAGTCGCCCGTCGTCAGCAGCGCTTCATGGTTGACGGTATTAAAAGTGTAGTCTGCCAGGCGCGCGAGTGGAGACTTGCTGTCGCTGCTGATGACGACTACGGTGGCACCGCAGTCGCGAGCCGCTTTTGCCATGCGATTCAGTCGGCGCGACTTTCCGGAGTTTGAGATGAGCACGATGACGTCACCCGGGCGCAACGTGAGCGCAAAGCCGATTGATGTCTCGCTAATGGTGCTTGCCATGCAGCGCAGGCCCAGCTGCGAAAACTTAAACGTCGCATCGAGCGCGACCGCGTTCGTATTGCCCACAGCCGCAAACTCAATAACCCCTGCATGCTTAAGGGCATGCACAACAGCCGCCAACGTATCGTGGTCGATCCCGTCGATGGTCGCATTAAGCTCGCTCACCTTGGCAGCCAGGATGTTCTTGAGGCTCTGCTCCATATTGTCGAGCGAGACCTCGTCAGTCAGGCCCTCGTTGCGCTGGCTTTCCAAATCCCTCGCCAACGAAAACTGAAAGCTGCGGAAGCTGCCAAAGCCAAGCTTGCGGCAGAAGCGCGAAACGGTCGCCTCGGACGTGGCGGCGGCGCGCGAGAGCTGAGCCGCCGTGAGGCGTGGCGCCTCGGACTGGTGCTCCAATATATAGTCGACAATGCGCTGCTCTGACTCGCTGTATCCCTGATGGGTACTAATGAGGGAAAGTGCGCTCTTGCTACTATCGGTCATGGATGGCTCCTGGTTGGCATGATAATCGGACTCGTTTTGTAATGTCATAGTATAGGGGGATTTTCAATTACAAGATACACCTTGCCGTTTCAAGTGTTGATGGTAAACTTTCACCTACCGTTTACGGTTATGAAAGAACCTTTCACCGGAGAATTGCGCCTTGTCTCTTCTCACGCGGACGGTAGGTTGGTATCTTTCAGTTGTGGAAAAGCGCGCAAGGACGCGCGTGTAGGGGAGCGCCTGCGGGCGCAAAACTTAAAAAGGAGGGACACATGGCTAAGTTTGACATCATCGCCGCCACCGGTTGCCCGACCGGCATCGCGCACACCTTCATGGCGAAGGAGGCGCTGGAGAAGGCAGCTGCCGAGCGAGGTCTGACCATTAAGGTTGAGACCCATGGCCAGGTCGGTGTCGAGAACGAGCTCACCAAGAGCGAGATCGCCGGTGCCAAGGCCGTCGTCGTCGCAGCCGATAAGGATGTCCAGGCGGAGCGTTTCGCCGGCAAGCGCATGGTTTCCGTTGGTGTTTCCAAGGCCCTGTCCGTTGAGGCAGCCGGTAAGCTGATCGACCGCGCGCTCGCCGCCAAGGGTGACGACTCGGTTGCGGCTGCTGCCGATGTCGAGGATGAGGTCGAGGAGAAGGAGTCCATCGGCCACATCATCTACAAGCACCTCATGAACGGCGTCAGCCACATGCTGGTCTTCGTCGTCGCCGGTGGTGTCCTGACCGCCGTTTCGTTCCTGTGGGGCATCACGTCCTTCGATTCGACGGCGTCTGACTACAACAGCTTTGCCGCTATGCTCAAGATCATCGGCGGCATCGCCATGAACCTCATGGTTCCCGTGCTTTCCGCCTACATCGCCGAGTCCATCGGCAAGCGCCCGGCACTCGTCCCCGGCTTTGTTGCCGGTATGATCGCCATCCAGGGTCTGCCCGTTAACGCCGAGACCGGTATGATCGACGCCGGCGGCGCCGGCGTGGGCTTCGGTTTCCTGGGCGGCATCGTCGGCGGCTTCCTCGCTGGCTATGTCATCCTGCTGCTCGAGAAGGTCTTCTCCAAGCTGCCCAAGAACCTGGACGGCCTCAAGGCTATCTTCCTGTACCCGCTGTTCTCGACTGCCATCGTCGGCCTGGTCATGCTCGGCATCTCCGGCCCCATGGCTGCCATCAACACCGCCATGATGGACTTCCTCAAGGGCCTGTCCGCCTCTGGCGCCATTGTCCTGGGCCTTGCCATCGGCTGCATGTGCGCCGTTGACATGGGCGGCCCGGTCAACAAGGCTGCTTACGTCACCGGTACCGCTATGCTCACCGAGGCCCTGGCCGCCGGCGTCGGCACCGACACCTACAACTTCGGCACCAACTTCATGGCTGCCGTCTCCGCCGCCTGCATCGTTCCGCCGCTGATCACCACCTTCGCTGTCGTTGTCGGCAAGAAGTACTTCAGCCAGGAGGATCACGACGCCGGTATCGTCAACCTCATCCTTGGTTGCACCCACATCACCGAGGGCGCCATTCCGTTCATGACCAAGAACATCTGGCCGGTCATGCCCATCATGATGCTCGGTTCCTCCATCGCTTCGATCCTGACCATTATGTTCAACGTTCACGATCCGGCGCCTCACGGTGGCTTCCTGGTCCTGCCCGTTGTCGAGAACGGTCCGCTGTGGGTCCTCGCGATCCTCATCGGCGCTGTGGTCGGTGGCATCCTGTTCGTGGCCTTCAAGAAGTATGACTTCGAGAAGAATCAGAAGGCCGCTCCTGCAGCCAAGTCCGTTGAGGCCCCCAAGGCCGCTGCCGTCGAGGCTCCCAAGGCCGAGGCTGCCGACTTCGTGAAGGTCGAGAATGTCTTTGTCGCCGAGGACTTCGCTTCTCGTGACGAGGCTCTGAGCTTCGTTTCCAACCAGGCCGTCAAGGCCGGTATCGCAAGCGACGCCGACGCCGTGATGAACGCCTTCCTGGCCCGCGAGGCCGAGGGCACCACGGGCATGATGGAGGGCTTCGCCATCCCGCATGCCAAGTCCGACGCCATTACCGAGGCTGCCGTCATCGTCGTTAAGGACGAATCCGGCGTGACCGGTTGGGACACCATGGACGGCGCTCCCGTCAACGTGGCTATCGCCCTGCTCATCCCTGGTGCACAGGCTGGCACCACGCACCTCAAGATCCTGTCCAAGGTCGCCGAGGCGCTCATGGACGAGGACTTCCGTGGCACTGTCAAGGGTTCCACCGACGCCGCCGAGATCGCCAAGACGATCAACGCCCGCCTGGTCTAATTCCGCAGTACGCGAATAACATCGCCCCCTGTAACAAAGGCGAGGACTCCCTACGGGTCCTCGCCTTTTTTCATACCACCCGGCACTCAGGGACGTTCCTTTCCTGCCGGCACCCCGGGACACTCCTTAGTCCCCAACAGGGCATAAATAGCCCTCATCGACTGAATCGCCCACGCGAACAATAATTCAGCCAGAATTCCTTTTGCACGATATTTCTTGGACGGAAGCATGTTCCCGCAGCTCGCCTGCCGGGCGGGGCGGTTAAGTTTGTCGTGAGTTCCGCACGCAAAGGAAAGCACTTAATGTGCTTTCCGTCTTGCGCAGGACTGTAGAGCAGCAAACTTAACCGCCCCGCCCGGCAGGCGAGCGGACAGCGAACGACATCTGTCCAACAATTCGTGCGAAACACAATGAAAAACCGTTTGATGTGAGTTAATATAAACAACGTCGTGAATCTGACTCCTGCCACATGCATGACAGGGGTTAAACACAAAAAAGGAGTCAACTATGGTTTCTGAGAAGGCTACCCTCGTTAATCCTCAGGGTCTGCACATGCGTCCGGCTGGTCTGTTCGCCTCCACCATGGGCAAGTACGCCTGTGACGTGACGGTCGTCACCCCCGAGAAGGAGGTCAATGGCAAGTCCCCGATGGCCCTCATGGCTGCTGGTATCCCCTGCGGCACCGAGGTCGAGGTCAAGTGCGACGGCGCCGACGAGGCCGAGGCTCTGGCTGCTGCCATCGAGCTCATCAAGAGCGGTCTTGGCGAGTAGAACTCAAACGGGTCGCATGTTGAACAACTAAGTTCATATTTGGGGGCGCAGTGACCTGTCTTAAGGTAGCTGCGCTCTTTTGTCATGGATATGGCAAAACGCTTTATCACATGACACGGAGAGAGGAATGGGAATGTATCAGGGAGTCAACGCTTCCGAGGGCATCGGTATCGGCACCGTCATGGTCGCCGTCGATCCCGACTTGACGTTTGAGCCGCACGAGGTTGCTGATTCGGCAGCAGAGAAGGAGCGCTATCAGACCGCTCTTTCGGTCTTCTGCGAGAAGACCCAGGCTCAGGCCGACCACATGAAGGAGACGGTGGGCGAGGCCGAGGCCGAGATCATGAGCGGACACATTGTCCTGGCTCAGGATCCGGGCATGACCGACGCCATCAACGCCGCCATTGACGGCGGCACCTGCGCCGAGCAGGCGCTCATGGACACCTCGACCATGTTCGAGAACATGTTCCTGTCCATGGACGATGAGATGTTCCGTCTGCGCGCGGCCGACATCGCCGACATCCGCACCGGTATTCTGGCCGAGCTGCTGGGCAAGGAGGTCGTCGACCTTTCCGTCCTGCCCGAGAACACCGTCGTTGTCGTGCACGACCTCACGCCGTCCATGACCGCCACGATCGATAAGGCCCACGTTGCCGGTATCGTCACCGAGACTGGTGGCCGCACGTCGCACTCCGCAATCATTGCGCGCGCCCTCGAGATCCCGGCTGTCCTTTCGGTTTCCAACAGCTGCACCGCACTGCGCAACGGCATGACCGTTGTCGTCGACGGTGGCAAGGGTATCGTCGAGGCCGATCCCGATGAGGAGACGCTCGCCGCTTACACTGCCAAGGCCGAGGCTTTCGCTGCCGAGAAGGCGGCTCTCGAGGCCTTCCGCGGCAAGCCGTCCGTGACTGCCGACGGCATCAAGAAGATTATTGCCTGCAACATCGGCAACCCCGATGACGTGCCCAACGCGCTCGATCACGATGCCGAGGCTATCGGCCTGTTCCGTTCCGAGTTCCTGTTCATGGACTCTGCTGAGCTTCCTTCCGAGGAGGAGCAGTTTAACGCCTACCGTAAGGTCGCCAGCGCGCTCAAGGGCGCTCCGGTCATCATCCGCACGCTCGATGTGGGTGGCGACAAGGAGATTCCGTACCTGCACATGGTCAAGGAAGAGAACCCCTTCATGGGCTTCCGCGCCGTGCGTTACTGCCTGGCCAACCCCGACCAGTACAAGGTCCAGCTCCGCGCCCTGCTGCGCGCCAGCGCCTTCGGTGACGTCAAGATTATGATCCCGCTCGTCACCTGCGTCGAGGAAGTCTTGGCTGTCAAGGAGCTCGTCGAGCAGTGCAAGACCGAGCTGACCGAAGAGGGTCGCAAGTTCAACGAGAACATCGAGGTCGGCATCATGGTCGAGACGCCTGCAGCCTCGCTGCTCGCTGACCGCCTGGCCGAGGTCGCCGACTTCTTCTCCATCGGCACCAACGACCTGATCGGCTACACCATGTGCGCCGACCGTGGCAACGACACCATCTCCAACCTGTACCAGGTTTACTATCCCGCCGTGCTCCGCTCGCTCAAGAACATCATCGAGAGCGGCGTGAAGGCCGGCATCATGGTCGGTATGTGCGGCGAGGCCGCTGCCGATCCGTTGCTCGAGCCGCTGCTGATCAGCTGGGGCCTGGAGGAGTTCTCGATGAGCGCTCCGTCCATCCTGCGCGCCCGCAAGACCATCAGCCAGTGGACCAAGGCCGAGTGCGACGAGCTCGCCGAGAAGGCGCTCGCCTGCAACACCGCTGCCGAGGTCAAGGCACTGCTCGAGTCCGCAGCTCGCTAATTTGGTATCAGAGGTAACCGCGTGGTTGGAATGGGCCGGCCACGCGGCCCTCACATATACAGGGGGTACTGTAAATGTTCTACACGCTAACCGCTAACCCGGCTGTCGACATGACGGTTTCGAGCTCTCCGCTCGAGCCCGACGAGAACGTCCGCACCGGCTCGGCCAGCTACACGGCTAACGGCAAGGGCCTCGACGTGTCCTTCGCCTTTAAGAAGATGGGCGTCGACACCGTCGCGCTCGGTTTCTTCGCCGGCTTCACGGGCAAGTTTATCGTCGAGGAGGTCATGAACCTGGGTTGCCTGTGCCGCCCGGTCTGGACCGACGGTATCACGCGCATCAACACCTACGTCAACGATGGTCAGCACGAGTACGGCATCCTGAACCCTGGTGCTCCGATCACGCCGCAGCACCAGGAGGAGCTCTACAACATCCTGGACACCGCGGGCGACCTTGAGTGCCTGATCGTCTCCGGCTCTGTGCCTCCCAAAGCTACGCCCGACTTCCTGGCTCAGGTCATGGAGCACGCTCAGGCTCGTGGCGCCGACGTCGTTCTGGACCTGTCTTCCGATAAGCTCAAGGAGCTCGCTCACAAGAAGCCGCTGCTCATCAAGCCGAACCATCACGAGATGAAGGCTATCTTCGGCGTGCCGGTCGACACCGACGACGAGGTCCGCGTTGCCATGAAGCTGGCTCACGAGGCCGGCGTCCAGAACGTGCTGCTCACCCGTGGTAGCCGCGGCGACGCTTACTTCTCCAACGGCGAGGACATCTGGTATGCCAAGCGTGAGTTCAACATCAAGCTGGTTTCTTCCGTCTGCGCCGGCGACTGCACCCTCGCTGCGTTCCTGCACAAGTGGTACAGGGATCGCGACAACGTCGAGGAGGCCATGAAGCTCGCTATGGCCACCGGCGCCAACGTTGCCGAGTCCGTCGGCATCGGCGACTTCGGTCACGTCGATGAGTACAGCAAGCGCGTTGCTGTCCGCAAGCTCGATCGTCAGTAATCGAAACGCGACATATTCGTGCGCATGCGGCGCCCCGGTTTCGACCGGGGCGCTTTTTTGTTCCGCCATGGTTGAGAGGTGTTCTGCCTTACTTCATCGCTTCCACACCGTTCACCGAGTTGTTGTAGCCTTTTGTCGATGTGTGGAATATACTTTCATTAACACGTTGCTTCGTGAAAGGAACATTCATGATTTATACGCTCACTGCAAATCCCGCCATTGACTACAACATCGCCTGCGACGGCCTTTCGGCCAACACCGTCACCCGCACGCGCAACGCCGTCTACACGCCCAACGGTAAGGGCCTCAACGTCTCGTTTACGCTTGACCACTACGGTGTCGACACCACGATCCTGGGCTTCTTCGCCGGTTTCTCGGGCGAGTTTATTGTCAAGGGCGCCGAGGCCCTGGGCGTGCCCGTTAAGCCAGTGTGGACTGACGGCATCACGCGCGTCAATGTGTTCCTCAACGCCGGTCCCGATACCGAGTACAACATGGTCAATGCCGGTGCCGCTATCAACGCTGCCAACGAGCAGGAGATGTTTGAGCTCATCGATTCGCTCGACGACATGACCTGCCTGGTCATTAGCGGCTCGCTGCCCCCCAACGCCTCCGAGGGCTTTCTGGCCGAGGTACTTCGCCGTGTCAAGGCCAAGGGTGCCGAGTTTGTCCTCGACATCTCGAGCCATCAACTGGCCGACCTCATTGCTATGGAGCCGCTCCTCATTAAGCCCAACGACGACGAGCTGCTCGACATCTTTGGTATTAAGGTGAGCGGTGGCGATGATGAGTCCGTCAAGGGCGCGATGGCCGAGCTCCACGCCAAGGGCGCTAAGAACGTGCTGTTGACCCTGGGTGGCGCCGGTGCGTACTTCTCCAACGGCGAGCACATCTGGTTTGCCAACCGTACCTTTGAGGTCAAGCTGTTGTCGACGGTCTGCGCCGGCGATTCTTCGCTCGCTGCCTTCTTGTCCGTGTGGCACGACGCCCCCGAGCGCGTCGAGGATGCCCTGCGCCTTTCGATGGCTACCGGCGCCAACGTGGTCGAGTGCCCGGGGTTGGGCGATTTTGCCAAGGTCGATGAGTACCAGAAGGGTATCGCAATTCGTCAGGTTTGCTAGTTCCGGCACATTGCCTGTATAGTTCGATAATTTCGCATCCGTCTTAGACCAAGACGGATGCGTTTTTGTTTATCGGACTTGCGTGTGCAGTGGAGGCTGTTTCTTGCTAGACTTCTTACAGACGCAATCGATAGCCAATTTGATAGTCGCAGGAGGCCATAGGCATGTGCAATGTTTCGCTCAACGGTACGCAGCCGACGGATGCCTCCATCCGTGTCCTGCGTGCGCTCGAGGCGGCCGGCCTTGAGGCCTGGTACGTGGGTGGTTGGGTGCGTGATGCCCTGATGGGATGCCCCAGCCACGATGTCGACATGTGCTGCAGCGGCCTGTGGCAGGAGTCCAAGGCGGCACTCGAGGCCGCCGGCATTGCGGTGGTTGAGTCGGGCATTAAATTTGGCGGCATTACCGCCATTTGCGATAATGAGCGTATCGAGGTCACGACGTATCGTCTGGACGGCTTTTACACCGATGGCCGTCATCCCCAGAGCGTGGAGCGTGCGGCGTCGCTCGAGGACGATCTGGCGCGTCGCGACTTTACCGTTAACGCCATGGCTTGGCATCCCCAGCGCGGCCTTGTCGACCGTTATGACGGGCAGGGCGATCTGAAGCGTAAGCTGATCCGTGCCGTGGGAGATCCCAAACGTCGCTTTAACGAGGATGCGCTGCGCATGTTGCGTGCGGTGCGCTTTGCCTGCCGCCTGGACTTTATGATTGAACCCGCGACCAAACAGGCTCTGGCCGAATGTGCGCCGTTGCTCGATGCCGTGGCGCGCGAGCGTGTGGGCATTGAGCTTGAGGGTATCCTTTCGACCGGCCACGGGGGAGACGCCATGCTGCGCTACCCCGAGCTTATCTGCGCCGCCGTGCCCGATTTGGCAGCGGGTCGCGGGTTTGATCAGTGCAGTGTCTATCATGCGTTTAACGTCTACGAGCATATCGCCCGCGTGCTGACGGTGGCAGGGGAACTGGCGCTGTGCGACGGCATCGCGCCCTCGTCGAGCCTTATGTGGGCGGCGTTTTTGCACGACGTTTCCAAGCCTGAGTGCTTTACGGTCGATCACGCCGGCAGCGGACACTTCTACGGTCATCCCGAGCTCGGCGCCAAGAAGGCGCGCGCCATCATGGATCGCCTGGCGCTCTCGCACGATTTGGTGCGCGATGTGTGCCTGCTGATTAAATACCACGACAAGCCGTTGCGCCCCGAGCGTACTTGTCTGCTCAATATGATGCGCGCGCTTTCGGGCGAGGGTGTCGATACGCCGCGTCTAATGGACGAGCTCATGGACCTTAAGCGTGCCGACACGCTCGGCAAGGCGCCCTCGTGCTTCTATTACGTCGAGACGATCGAGGAGATGCGTACGCTCGCCCACGAACTGCTTGAGGCGGGGGAGCCCTATACGCTCAAGATGCTTGCCATCAACGGCGGCGACTTGATTCGTGCCGGTGTAAAGCCGGGGCCCGAGCTAGGCCAGCTACTCAACGCCGCCCTCGAAGCCGTTATCGAGGACAACATCCCCAACGATCGCGAAACCCTTTTGGTTCATCTCAACTTGAATTAGCTAATTAGTTGACCTGCGCGTTCCATAACCTGTCGACAATTTTTCGGCAATTTGGAATTTCTTCTTGCGCTGATGTTTTTTGTCCCGTAATATATTTCCTCGCAGCACGGCAGTGCAGATGTCATGTGGCCCGTTCGTCTAGCGGTTTAGGACGCCGCCCTCTCAAGGCGGAGATCACCAGTTCGAATCTGGTACGGGCTACCACTTCTTTTCTGCCGAGGCCTATGGCCCGTTCGTCTAGCGGTTTAGGACGCCGCCCTCTCAAGGCGGAGATCACCAGTTCGAATCTGGTACGGGCTACCACGCATCTATACCCGGTCTTTCCACGGAAAGCCGGGTTTTTTATTATCAAATAACTGTCTGTCATTCCCGTTTGAACAAGAGCTTTGCGTTCTGCTTATGGCCCTTACGGGTACAATAACCAAGATATTTTGACTGTTAGAAGGAGTCTCATGACGGAGTCCTCTCAGCATACGTCCAAGCCCCAGATCGAGGTTGAGGCCTCGGGCGGCGATGACAATAAGAGCGCACGCCGCGGCGCAATCTTTATCGGTGTTGTGCTGGTGGGTTATATCGTCTATCTGGTGGTAACCGGGCAGATGGGGCAGTTCTGGGCTGCTATGTCGAGCGTACAGGCGCCCTGGCTCGTTGTCGCGTGTCTTTGCATGTTCATGTATCTGTTCTTTGGCATTGTGGCCTATGCGATCGCCGTTTGGCTCGACCCCGATTCGCCCGTCGGTATCCGCGACCTCATTTCGGTCGAGGCGAGCGGCATTTTCTTTGGCAACCTGACGCCCATGATGATGGGCTCTACGCCTGCCCAGATCTACCGCCTGACCAAAGCGGGCCAAAACGTGGGCGAAGCGGGTGCCACGCAGTTCACCCGATTTATTGTGTATCAGTTTGGCCTCGTTGCCTGGGGCGCTATCCTACTGCTTGCTCGCATGCCGTTTTTTGCCGAGCGCTATGGCGACATGACGCTGCTGTGCGTCTTTAGCTTTGGCGGACACTGCTGTATCTTGCTTGGCATCTTCGCCGTCGCGCTTATGCCTAAGACCGTCACGCGCGTTGCCCATTGCATCATCAATTGGCTCGAGCGCATAGGTGTCTCGGCCACTAAGATCGAGGGATGGCGCACGTTTGTCGATGGCGAGATCTACTCCTTCTCCGAGAAGTTCAAGCTTTCGGCCGGACATTTTTCGTCCATGCTGCTCACCGTGTTTATCACCATGCTGCAGCTCGCGTTTTTCTATCTGGTGCCGTATTTCCTGATGCTTGCCTTTGGCCACCACGAGGTCGACTTTTTCTCGGTCATGGCCGCGAGCGCCTTTGTTCAGCTGCTGAGCTCTGCGGTCCCCTTGCCCGGTGGAACTGGTGGCGCCGAGGGCGGCTTTGCATTGTTCTTGGGTCATTTCTTTGGGTCGGCTTCGACCGCCGGCTATCTGCTGTGGCGCCTCATTACGTTTATCGCGCCGACTATTTTGGCTGCGCCCCTGCTTGGCCTTAAGAGCGCCCACAACGAGAGCATCCATGCGCGCTGGGATCGCGTGATGCGCAAGCTCGGCCGCACGCCTCAGACGCCCTCTGCGCCCACTAAGTCGCACTCCACGAATGTTGTTACCGTTGATCCCAAGAAGCACGCTCAGAAGGCTTCTGGGGCCGCTAAGCCGGCTCATAAAGTCTATGTGCGACAGACAGGCGAGGGTATCCGTGTATCTCCGTCGGCACTCAATAAGAAGAAGCACCCTAAGTCGCAGTAGGGCAGTCGTGCGTTCTTCATGATGCGGGGCATATTTGTGCTGTATGGGGGATAATCCTCTTACGTAGATTATCTCTCATCTGTTGATGAATGCCCGCATATCGAAGGGACACGCCCATGGCCACCAGCAAACCGCGTATTGATCGCCGCATCGTTCGCAGCCGCAATGCCATCCTTTCCGCTTTCGAGCGCCTGCTCATGGAAAAGCCGCTGGCTGACATTACGGTGAGTGCCATCGCGCGCGAGGCCAATGTCGACCGTAAAACCTTCTACGTGCACTTTGGTACGGTTGATGGCTTGCTCGATGCCATTGCCGTCGATGTGGTGGAGATGATTGTCGACTCGGTCGAGAAAACGCTTGCCTCCATGGACGGCGACACCAACGAGTGCGCCCTGGGCGCGGCGGCGACCTTCTTTAAAACCGTTAACGAGGCACTGTGCAACAACCTGCTGCTCAATCGCCAGCTCATCGAAAACATTCCGCTTGACGACTTTATGGCTCGCCTGCGTGTGCCGCTCGAGCACGAGATTGCCGAGCGCGGCCTGCTGCCCGAGGGCATTAAGGACGAAATGTTCGAATACTACCTGGCGTTCTTGCTGTCCGGTATTATCGGCATCTATCGCACGTGGGCATTGTCCGATGGCTCGGTTGCCATTGAGCGCGTCTCGGCAGTCGCCAACGACCTGACTCTGAACGGTCTTTCGAGCTTGGAGACCCGTTTGTCCTAGCACGGGCGCCCCTCCCGAGGCGCCCGCGTCTTTGCTGCCTGCTCCGTTATCAAGCGCTAGCAGTTGCTCTTGAGCTTGCGGCCCTGCTGTTCAAACTTATGCATGTCGCTGTCGGCCATGCCCTGCGTCTCGTCCTCATGGCGTTTGATGTAGAGCGGATCGTCGGGATCGTTCCAAATGCGTTCTGCCACGGGCGCCCAGGCCTCGGCTGCAGCGCGGGTCTTTTCGCGCAGTTGCTCGGGCGATTCCTTCTCGACCAGGTCGGTGCTCTTGGCACCGGTCTCTTCCACCATCTTGGGCAGCACGTCGGGGTTCTCGAGCATGGGGCAGGGCTTGAGATAGTTGTCGTTGAACGGCTGGCCCTCGTAGTATTTCATTAAGAGGGGAGAGCGCAGCGCATCGAGCAGGCTCACATCGTGGATGTTGGCGTTGGAATAGTGGATGAACACGCAGGGCTCCACGTCGCCCGCTGCATTGATGTGCAGGTGGCGGCGACCACCGGCGATGCAGCCGCCCACGAACTCACCGTCATTTTGGAAGTCGAGCGTAAAGAGCGGCTTTTTCTCGCGCATCTCGCGTATAAAACGATACATGTGCTCACGCTGTTCGGGCGTGGGCATGAGCTCTGAGGTGGCGTTGCGCCCGACAGGCATAAAGTGGAAATACCAGCAGAAGAGCGCCCCCTCGTCGATCATCCAGTCCATGTTTTCCTCGGTGGCGACGGTATCGGCGTTGGCGCTGGTCCAGCAGGTCGAGATGCCAAACGGCAGGTTGCGCTCGCGCAGGAGCTTCATGGCATGCTCGATCTTGGCATAGGTGCCCTCGCCACGGCGGGCGTCGGTAGTGTGCTCGTTGCCCTCGGCGCTAATGGCGGGAACAAAGTTTGCAACGCGAATCATATCTTCGCAGAATGCCTCGTCGATGAGCGTGGAGTTGGTAAAGCAGAGAAATACGCAATCTTGGTGCTTTTCGCAGATCCTGATGAGGTCGCGCTTGCGAACGAGCGGCTCGCCGCCGGTGTAGATGTAGATATGCGTGCCGAGCGCTTTGCCCTGCGTGATGATAGAGTCGATGTCTTCAAACGAGAGATTCTGCTTATAGCCGTACTCGGCTGCCCAGCAGCCCGTGCAATGCAGGTTACAGGCGCTCGTGGGGTCGAGCAGGATGGCCCACGGAATATTGCACTGGTACTTTTCGCGGCTTTTTTCCTGCTGCGGCCACGCGAGCAGGTTGCCGTCGACAATCAGTGCCTTGAGCAACTTGGTGCGCATATCGGGATTGAGGGTGAAGACGCGCATGATCAGGTCATACCAGTTGCCGCGGCTCTTGATGACGTTGGTGAACGCCTCGCGCTGCGCGGGAAATACGCGATCGGGGACGAGCTTGTTCACAAGGTCCATGATTTTGTCGATATTTTCCTGCGGATTGTCGTCGAGATAATCGATGAGTTTGTTGAGCGCTGCGCGCTCCGCTGACTGTGTAAGCGACATGAGCATATCCTTTCACGTGTGCTTCGTGTGAGATAATACCCATATGTGGAATTAAATGCGTCTAAAGAATCCGTAATGTGTCTATTCAACGAATCAATTTGATTTGGGGCGAAGTGTCATGCCCCGACACCTTCTAAGTTACGGTGAAATAGTGTCTAATATGCGCTTTTAGGCGCATATGGGGATGCGGACGATTTCTTGGACCGCGCCTAGGCGTATCCAAGCTTCCTGCGGTACTCCATTGGGCTCAGCCACTCGAGGGACTTCTTGATGCGCCCGTCCCGATAGTACACGAGGTAGGCCTCGAGCCTCCCCATGAACTCCTCGGCCGTCACGCCCTCCCAGTCCCTGTAGCGGAAGAACTCGTTCTTGAGGCGCCCGAAGAAGCCCTCGCAGGCCGAGTTGTCCGGGCTGCAGCCCTTCGCGGACATGCTCCTGACCAGGCCGTTCTCCTCGCAGATCCCGATCCACTCCGGCCAGCGGTAGTGGCCTCCCCGGTCCGAGTGGATCGTCGTGCGCGCCCCCGCCGGCCTCGCCGCGCAGGCCTTGAGCAGGCTCGAGTTCGCGAGGCGCTTGTCGGGGTGCAGCCCGATCGACCAGGCGACGGGCATCCCGTCGAAGCAGTCGATGACCGGGCTCAGGTAGACCTTCTCGCCGCCCGGGAGCCTGAACTCGGTGATGTCGGTGAGCCACAGCCGGTTGGGCTCGTCGGCGTGGAAATTCCTGTTTACGAGGTTCTCCGGCGCCTTGTTGACCTCGCCGGCGTAGGAGCTGTAGCCTGAGGATCATTAAAAGAAAGTCCAGTTTATCCTTCCCACTCCAATTGGGAATCCTCCGATGCTCCTTCGCACGCTCACATGACCTCGATACCATGCGAGCGTGCGAACTCGACGAGCTCTGCGTTGCGGGCGTTTATGGTGCCGAAGGCGGCGGGGCACACAATAAGGCGCGCGCAGTGGACGAGGAGCTCTTTGGCGCGGGCTATGGTTTTATCCCCGATCGGCTCGAAGGCGCGCTCGGCCACGCATTCCGCTGCCAGGTCGCGCGCGAGCTCGCAGTCGATGTCCCCTTCGTGCAGAACGCCCGCGTAGAACGCCTTGCCCTGCCGGACGAGCTGGCGAAACACAGCCGACCCCGTACCTGCGCCGGCGATGACGAACGTGTGCGCATCGCCGTGCGGGCGCCCAATTTCCACGCTGCCGAAGCGCTCGTTGAAGGTGCCATGCTGAAGGCCGTAGAGCTCGCCAATCGTCTCGCGCGTGAATATGTCCTCGGGTGCGCCGGCGCGGAAGACCCGGCCGTCCTTCACACAAATCACCTTGTCGGCGCTTTTCTGCGCGAGCTCGAGTTCGTGGATGGACATGATGACAGCCACATTCCGCGATTTCGCAAGGTGGCGAAGTATTCGCAGCAGGTCGATCTGGTAGCGGATATCGAGATACGACGTGGGCTCGTCGAGCACGAGCACACGCGGATCCTGCGCGATGGCGCGTGCGAGCATGACGCGCTGGCGTTGCCCGTCGCTTATCTGCATGAAGTCGCGCTCGGCGAGCTCTTCCACATGTGCGGTTTTCATGGCCTCGTCGACCCGACTATTGTCGTCGGGCGAGAGTGTGCCCATTCGCCCGGTGTAGGGATGCCTTCCCGCCTCTACGATATCGCGGCAGGTGAGGAGCTCGGTCCGGGGGCGATCTGTCAGCATAACGGCAAGGTTCCTTGCGAACTCCGCCGTCTTCCATCGGGAAATCTCCCGCCCGTCGAGCTCGACCGCGCCGGCAAGCGGTGCCAGATGGCGTGTGATGGTTTTCAAGATGGTCGACTTGCCCGAGCCGTTCGGCCCGATGAGCGCCACGACGTCGCCCGCGCGAACCTCCAGATCGACGCCTTCGACTACGACCTTCTTGTCGTAGCCCGCCGACAGGTCGCTTATGTGGAAAAGCGGCGCTCCGTCAGCCTGTGTTTCGACCGTAGTTTCGAGGTTCGGCTCCGCTCGGAGGAGGCGTTCCGCGCGCAGTTCCGCACGAGCCGAAAGTGCCTTCTGGCGCTTTCGTGCGAGATCAGGACTGTCTAAGCATGGAACGTCTCCTCCGAGCGTTTTGGGCCGCGGCACGAATTCCCCCATCTACCTCACCCGCTTCTTCAACATGAGCGCGATAACCACCGGAGCGCCGAAGATGGCGGTGACGGCGCTGATGGAAAGCTCGACGGGAGAGAACAGCGTGCGCGCGATCAAATCGCAGCCCGCGCAGAAGATGGCGCCTCCCAAGAAGCACGCAGGAATCACGCGGATTGGCTTCGACGACTTTAGCGCCGACTTCACGAGATGCGGAACCGCGATGCCTACGAACGACACCGGACCAGCGAACGCGGTCACGCAGGCGGAGAGCATGCTCGCTAGAAGGACGAGCACCACGCGGAAGCGTTCGACGTTCACGCCGACGCTTTTCGCGTAGGCTTCTCCCAGCTGGAAGGCGGAAAGGGGCTTCGATATCGCGAATACGCATGCGCTCACGGTGATCACCACGACCGCGATGATCGCGATGTCGTCCCAGCTCGAACCCGAGAAGCTACCCAAAGACCAGTTGTGCAGGTTCACGATGGACTGGTCGTCGGCGAAGGCGATGAGGAAGTTCGTCGCCGCCGAGCAGATGTATCCCACCATGACGCCCGCCACGATGAGCATGGCCATGGAACTTATGCGCCGTGCGATGAGGAGCACGAAGCCGATGGTGATAAGCGAGCCCAGAAACGCTGCGGCCACCATGGCCGGCGAGGACATGGCCTGGTTCGCGCCTAGAAGTACGATCATCGTAAGCGCGACGACGAACTTTGCGCCCGAGGAGACGCCCAAGATGAACGGGTCGGCGATGGGGTTGTTGAAAAACGTCTGCAGCAGGAACCCGGAAAGCGAAAGTGCCCCGCCGAGAAGCACGGCTGAAAGCACGCGCGGCAGGCGAATCTCCCAGATGACCTGGCTTTCCATGGAATTGGCCGCGCCGCCCGAAAGGATGCCGGGGATGTGGTCTGCGGGCACGAGCACGCTCCCGATGCACAGGTTGGCCCCGACGAGCACGATGAGGGCAACAGCGAGCAGCGCCGTCACGACGCGACACCGCGCGGCGCGCCCCGATTCGTCGTATGCCATGGAAAGCCGGCTTCTCATGGCGCTAACCGAGCTTCCTCAGATAATGGAAGTCGCTCGCGTCATCGCCGGTGAACGCCCCGTGCAGCTCGTCGATAATGTCGGCTGTAGAAGTCATCTGCTGGTACATGTCGGCGCTTGTGACCCAGACGTTGCCGTTCTTCACGGCTTTGAACTGCGACAATAGCGCGTTTTTGCCTACGAAGTCGTTCAAGGTGGCAACCGATTCGTCGATGGTGCCGTTGTAGACGATGATGTCGGCATCCTTCGCCGTCGCGTAGAAGCGCTCCATTTCGAGCGTTACTGACGAACCTGACGTCGACGCCGTCTGCGCGTCATCGAGCGCATAGCTGCCGCCTGCAAGCTCGATCATCTGCGCCACGTAGTCGCCCGCCCGCCGCGTGACGGCGGCCCCGTTCGAGTTAATGTAGAAATACGCCACGGTTTTACCTGACGACGCGAGCCCCGACGTTTGCTCGACGCGGGCCTTCTGCTCGTTGAACAGGTGCGCGGCCTCGTCTTCCTTGTCGAATAGGACGCCGAAAAGCTTAATCCACTCAACGCGCCCGAGTGCTTCGGGCTCGCTCGACGACTGTTCGGTGAGCACGACGAGCCCGAGCTTCTGCAGCTTTTCCTTCACATCGGGCGTGTGGTTGATCATGGTGTTCTCGATGGCGAGCGTGCAGCCCGAGGCCGATATTCGCTCGTAGTCGGGCGCGCTGTACTTGCCGCCGTAGGCGATCGCCCCACTTTCGAGTGCGCTTTTGAAGCCCATGACCGAGCAGTCGTCGGCCTTCGTGCCCGACATGATGATATTGTCGTTCGCATCGAGCGCGTCGACTAGGCACATCGTCGCCGACGACACGAGGTACACCTTGTCGGCGGGGCGCCTTATGACCGCGATGTCGGAGCTCAACCCATCAGGTACCTTCGCATCTTGCGGCACCACGAGGAAACGTTCTCCATTCGAAACGCAGATAAGCCGCAGACCGCCTTCGAACTCGTCGACAGTGAAGTGCTCGGCGTATTCAAGCTGAAGCGCCCCCGTCGGCTCCCAGCCACAGCCCAAATCGGCGTTGTGGAAGTCGGCCGCGGCGCTTGAAGCCGTTCCCGCAGGGGAGCCGCCGCTTGCATCGTCGCCCGATTTCTCCTTCATGGTGGATGAGTCGAAGTGGATCGTGTAGTCGATGGTGTGCGGCGTCGACATGGCGACGGTCTCGGCCGACACGGCGATGTCCTCGTCGAGCGTGACGGGTATCTCGAACGTGGAGTTGCCGCCGTCGTTTACGGGTGCGTAGTCCACGCCGTCGACGGTCATCTTGTCGTAGTTCGAACTCGACCAGGTGATGGTCGCGGTGTAGGTGTCGCCATCCTTCACAATTGTGGTGGGTGAGGCGATGCTTGCGCGCCCTGACCCGCCGGAAAGCGAGACATTCACAGTGTATTCCTGAGAGCCCGCCGTGCCACCGGTCGCGTTCGGGCTCGCACTGCACCCCGCGAAGGGAAGCGCGAGCAGGGCGACGAGAACGCAGGTGATCGCGCGCGCCGCGATGCTGTGGCGCTTCCTGTTTTCCCCCTTGGGGAGAATCAACCGCATGGCGTTACTTCAGTGCGTCGGCGCGCAGATCAACGCCGGCGGATTCGAACACAAGCGTGCGGTCGTACCACTGCTCTTTTCTAATACTCCACGCGGCACAGGCGGTGTCCTCGTCGAGCGCATCAACGGGCACGTCGTAGGTGTACTTACCTTCCGCGTTTTCCACATAGGGGATGAAGTCGGCCTCGCTCGCGGCGGCAGCCTCGTCGCCCGTGCCCATGAAGAGCTTGCCGTAGCCCGTGCCGGAAAGCGTCATCACGCAGTGCATGGAGCCGTTTTCCACGATGAGCTGGGCGTCCACAATCCTGAACATGTTCGAGCTGGAATCTACGGTGATCGGATAGGTGCCGTCGGCCACCTTGTCGGCGGTGATGGGGGCAGCGCTTGCGCCCTCGGTTGCATCGGCCGCCTGCTCGGTCTTTTCCTGGGAATCGGTATTGCTTGCCTTTGCGCCGTCGCTTGAATTTCCGGCGCAGCCGGCGAGCGAGAATGCGAGAAGCGCCGCCGACAGGGCGAAGACGAGGGTTTTCTTCAACATGGAGGGATTCCTTTCAATCGCTTCTACCGCCCGCGCCGTGCGGTGGGCGGGCGGGATGCGAATGCAACGGGCATGCGCCGTCGGTCGGGGAAGGCGCATGCCCGTTGCACGGGGACGCGACCGGCGCCCCCGTGCGCGGCGAGTTTACAGCTTGGCGATGGCGTCGTCCACGTGCGAGACGTAGATGTCGTCGACCGCGGCGTTCTGTCCCAGACCCTGGAGCAGGCACGTCACTTCGAAGCCGGCGGCCACGAACTTCGCAGCCCAGCTGTCGGGGTCGGTCTCGTCTGCCATGTCGTTGTTCGCGTGGTCGCCCGCGACCACCATGAACGGCGCGAGCACGGCCTTCTTGTACCCTGCGGCGCTCGCAGCGGCGATAACATCCTCGCAGGTCGGTTCAGCCTCGACGGTGCCGACGAAGAACTGCGTCAAGCCCTCGTTCTTGAACACTTCCTGCATCTTGGCATAGTCGGCGTTGGAATCGGCTTCGGTGCCGTGGCCCATGAGGCACAGCGCCGTCTTGCCGTCGTCGAAGGACGCCATGTTCTCCTTAATGGCTGCGGCCACCTTCTTGTAGTCGTCGTCGGAGGTGAGCAGCGGGTCGCCGAGCGAGATCTTGTCGAACTTGTCGGCGTACTTGTCGAGCTCGTCTTTCACGTCGGCGTATTCCAGGCCAGCCATGAGATGCGTCGGCTGCACGACGATTTCCTTCACGCCGTCTTCCACGCAGCGGTCGAGCGCCTCGGTCATGTTGTCGATCGTGATGCCGTCGCGCTTCTTCAGCTTGTCGATGATGATCTGCGCGGTGAAGGCGCGGCGGATGTCGTAGTCCTGCCAGTACTTCTCGCGGATAGCGTCTTCGATGGCGCCGATGGTGATGTGGCGCGAGTCGTTGTAGCTCGTGCCGAAGCTCGTGACGAGAATGACCGGCTTCACGGCCTTCTCCTTTTCGCTCGATTTCTCGGAACTCGCGGAGGTGCTGGAGCAGCCCGCGAGCGCGACTCCGGCGAGCGCGACGGCTCCGGTTGCTGCGGCGCCCATGAAGCCGCGGCGTGACATCTGGTCGGACATGGTTTTCCCTTTCCTCGGTTTGCCGGTCCCCCGGCGACAGTTGCTTATCGGCACAAGCGAAAGAAAAGCGCGCTCGTCCGCAAAGGGATAGCGCGCCTGTTTCTTGCATTCGAAAGGGAAGCGCACTCCTCGGGGTTCACAAGGAGCTAACGCCACGGCGATGCCGTGAGGAAAAGGCGAAGCAGTCTGGCTTGGGGCGCGAGGCGGTTCGCCCGCGCGTCCTACACAGTAATGTCCCTTGCCCAGGATTCCCACCTGGTTCCCTCCGCAAGCCAGCGCGGACTGTGTGGGCGCCGCGCCGGTCGTTTCCTTTTATTCGATTGTCATATGCTCGTTGCCGAAACTACCACTATGATAGTGTGCGTTTGTGGGCGTGTCAAAGCCAGGGCGGGCGGCATTGCGCCTCCTGCCTACGTATTTGCGCCGATTGCCGCTGCGGGCGCCGTGTCTTGCCCGCTGCGCGAAGGGCGGCGTAAACGGTTGCGATGAGAAACGGGAAGGGAAGGCTCGGATGATTCATATCGTTGGCGCAGGTTCGGGCGCCGCCGACCTTATCACGCTGCGCGGGGCGCGTCTTCTGCGCGCGGCCGACGTGGTCGTTTGGGCGGGGAGCCTTGTGAACCCCGAGCTGCTCGCCGAGTGCAAGGAATCCTGCGTCGTCTACGACAGCGCGCACATGACCTTGGAGGAAGTGCTCGACGTGATGTGCGCGGCGGATGCGCGGGGCGAGGAAGTGGTGCGCCTGCACACGGGCGACCCGTGCCTGTACGGCGCCATCCAGGAGCAGATGGACGCGCTCGACGCGCGCGGCGTGGACTACGAGGTGGTGCCCGGCGTTTCGAGCTTTTGCGGTGCCGCGGCGGCGCTTCGCCAGGAATACACGCTGCCGGGAATCAGCCAGTCGGTCGTGATCACGCGGCTTTCCGGGCGCACCCCCATGCCCGCGGGCGAGGGCATGCGCACCATGGCGGAAAGCGGCTCGACTATGGTCATCTTCCTGAGCTCGGGTATGCTCTCCGAGCTTTCCGCCGAGCTTTTGGCCGCAGGCCGCAGCTCCGACGAGCCGGCAGCGCTCGTGTACAAGGCGACCTGGCCTGAGGAGCGCGTGGTGCGATGCACAGTGGGCACGCTCGCCGATGCGGGCGCGCGAGAGGGCATCGACCGCACGGCGCTCGTGGTGGTGGGCCGCGTGCTCGGAGCTCGCGGCGGGCTTGCGCACAACGGCGGGCAAGCGGAGTCGTACGAGCGCAGCAAGCTTTACGACCCTTCGTTTGCCACAGGGTATCGGAAGGCGAGCAGCTAGCGTGGCCTTCGAGCACTACATATATACCGGGACGACCCGCCTGCGCTGCGGCTACACCACGGGGAGCTGCGCCGCGCTCGCGGCGAAGGCGGCCTGCGAGATGCTCTTGTCACGAAAGCCCGTCGGCCGCGTGTCGATCGTCACCCCCGGCGGGCTGCCCGTCGAGGCGAACGTGGTCGACGCATGTATCGGCGAGGGGTGCGCCCAGTGCGCCGTGCGAAAGGACGCAGGCGACGATGCCGATGTGACCGACGGCGTGCTCGTGTACGCGCGCGTGGAACATGCGGGGTCGGGCACGGGTGCTGCGGGCAGCAAGGGCGTGCTCGCGCGCGAATCGGAAGTTTCCGTCGATGGCGGCGTGGGCGTGGGGCGCGTGACGTTGCCCGGGCTCGAGCAGCCGGTGGGTGCGGCCGCCATCAACGCGACGCCGCGCGCGATGATCACTTCGGCGGTGCGCGAGGTGTGCGCCGCGCACGGCTTTTCTGGAAATATCGCTGTGACGATTTCGGTACCCGAGGGTGTTGCCCTTGCCGAAAAGACCTTCAACCCGCACCTGGGGATAGAGGACGGCATCTCCATCCTGGGCACGACGGGCATCGTCGAGCCGCGCAGCCTCGCTGCCTTGCGCGACAGCATCGAGCTCGAGATCCGGCAGCATGCGGCTATGGGGCGGCGCGGAGTCGTGCTCACCCCCGGCAACTACGGCGCGCAGTTCATCTCGGGGCATTTCCACCTAAACGGTGCGCCGGTGGTCTTCATCTCCAACTTCGTGGGCGATGCGATTGATTGCTGCGTTCGCGAGGGATTTACCAATGTCCTTCTTGTGGGACACATCGGCAAGCTGGTGAAGGTCGCGGGCGGCATCATGGACACCCATTCGCGTACCGCCGACTGCCGCGCGGAGATTCTGGCCGCCCACGCGGCCTTGGCCGGCGCGGGCACGAAGACTGTGCGCGAGATCATGTCGTCGGTCACGACCACGGCGGCGCTCG
Organism: uncultured Collinsella sp.; assembly: GCA_959606495.1. Lineage (GTDB taxonomy): Bacteria > Actinomycetota > Coriobacteriia > Coriobacteriales > Coriobacteriaceae > Collinsella. The sequence continues at coordinate 50,410 of CAUHJB010000009.1, forward strand.
AGGTAATCGAGGCCGCCGGCGTGGGGGACGCTGCGCGCGCCTCGCTCGCTGTGGCAATCGAGGACAGGTTGCGCCGCCGCGCGGCGGGCGGATGTGACATCGCCGCGGTCGTGTTCGACGCCGAGCGCCGCGAGCTTTTCCGCACGTCGGGCGCCGATGCAGTTATCGGGGAATTGGGGGCGACGTATGAGTAAAGGCGTGCTGTACGGCGTGGGCACGGGGCCTGGCGACCCCGAGCTGCTCACGATCAAGGCCGTCCGCACAATCGAATCGTGTCCGGTCATCGCCGCACCGCAGACGGCGGACGGGGCCATGGTCGCGCTCGACATCGTGCGCGGCGCCGTCGACCTTACAGGCAAGACGGTGATCCCCGTGCGATTCTCGATGACGCGCGACGTCGAGCGCCGCGCGGCCGAGCATGCCTCGCTTGTTCGCGAGCTTGTCGCGCACCTGGATGCGGTCCGCGACGTCGCGCTGCTGAACCTGGGGGACCCGAGCATCTACGCCACCTTCCAGCGCATAGCGCCCGACGTGCGCGCCCGCGGGTTCGAGGCGCGCGCCATTCCCGGCGTGCCGAGCTTCTGCGCGGTCGCCGCGGCGCTCGAGCGCGACCTCACGCCCGAGATGTCGTCGCCTCTGCACATCGTGCCCGGCGGCTACGACGACGTGCGCCGCGCAATCGGCTGGCCGGGGACGAAGGTGGTCATGAAGGCGCGCCGCTCGCTTGCGGACACGAAGTGCATCCTTCGCGAGGAGGGCGCCTTCGACGGTGCCGAGCTCGTAGAGGACTGTGGGCTTCCGGGCGAGCGCGTGTACCGCTCGGTCGACGATGTGCCCGATCGGGGCAGCTACTTCTCGACGATGGTGGTGCGCTAGATGAGGGTTTCCTGCATAGCGTTCACTGAGAGGGGATATGCGTTGGCGGAGCGCACCGCACGCGCGCTTTCCGATTGCGCGCAGACAGGTGAAGATGACCCTGGCTGGGACGTTTCCGTTTCGCGCGGGTTCGGCGAGGGGAAGGCCGACCTGCGCGCATGGACGGCGCTCGCGTGGGAAGCGTCGGACGCGCTCCTGTTCGTGGGCGCGGCGGGCATCGCCGTGCGGGCGATCGCGCCGCATGTCGCCTCGAAGGCAAACGATTCCGCGGTTGTGGTGATCGACGAGGCGGGGCGCTTTGCCGTCCCGCTTTTGTCGGGGCATTTGGGCGGTGCGAACGAGCTTGCGCAAACTGTGGCACGCGCGGCAGGGGCCATCCCCGTCATCACCACGGCGACCGACGTCCGCGGCGTGTGGGCGGTGGATACGTGGGCGCGCTGTGCGGGGCTCGTCGTTTCGAATCCCGAGGCCATCAAGCGAGTGTCGGCGCGGCTGCTTTCGGGCGGGCGCGTGGCGCTCTATTCCGACATGCCGATTTCGGGACAGCCGCCTGAGGGGGTTGACATTGTGTCCGACCGCGCTCGGGCCGATATCGTTGTGTCGCCGTTCGCTGGCGCGAATGCAGGTGCGTCCGTTCGCGCAGCGGAGACGACGGGCGATGTCGTGCCCGCCGGTGAGACGGGGAAGCCGGCGGGCGTGCGGGCGCAGGCGCCTGCGCCCGAGCCGCTTCGCCTTGTCGTGCCCTGCATCGTTGCGGGCATAGGGTGCCGTCGCGGTGCGTGCGCCGAAGCGATCGGGGAGGCGTTTCTTCTCGCGTGCGGGCAGGCGGGTATCTCGCCTTCGGCCGTGCGCGAGGCGGCGACGATCGACGTGAAGGCGCACGAGGAGGGTCTGCTCGCCTTCTGCCGCGCGCGCAAGATTCCGCTTGCGACGTATTCCGTAGAGGAGTTGTCGCAGGTCGAAGGCAGCGTTTCACCATCTGATTTCGTGCGCGCGACGGTGGGGGTCGACAACGTGTGCGAGCGCGCGGCGCTCGCGGACGGGGGCAAACTTATCTTCCCGAAGCTCGCTCACGGCGGCGTGACCGTCGCGTTTTCCAAGGTAACTATCGAACTTTCGTTTAAGGAGCTGTGATGGGAAAGCTCTTCGTGGTGGGGATCGGCCCGGGCGGCCCCGACGGCATGACGATTGCGGCTCGGCGCGCGCTCGAGGCGGCCGACATCGTTGTGGGGTACACGAAATACGTGGAGCTCGCGCTCGCCGCCGTGCCCGACGCGGCGCATCTCGCGACGCCGATGATGCACGAGGTCGAACGGTGCCGCCTGGCGCTTTCGCGCGCGCAGAGCGGAGAAGCCGTGACGCTTGTGTGCAGCGGTGACGCGGGCGTGTACGGCATGGCGAGCCCCGTGCTGGAGCTTGCGGAGGACTACCCCGATGTAGACGTGGAAGTTATCGCCGGGGCCACCGCGGCTCAGAGCGGGTCGGCGGTGCTCGGCGCCCCGCTTGCCCACGACTTCGCGGTCGTGTCGCTCTCCGACCTGCTCACGCCGTGGGAGGTCATCGAGCGCAGGCTCGCCGCCGTGGCGAGCGCCGACTTCTGCATCTGTTTGTACAACCCGCGCAGCAGAAAGCGCGCCGACAGGCTCTCGCGCGCGGCGAAGATTATACTCGAATGGAAGGCCCCCGACACGCTCTGCGGCTGGGTACGCAACATCGGGCGCGAGGGGCAGCAGTCGGGCATGTGCAGGCTCTCCGAGCTGGGGGAGTTCGACGCCGACATGTTCACCACCGTGTTCGTCGGCAACGCGGACACGAAGCGCGTAGGCGGCCGTATGGTCACGCCGCGCGGGTATCGGGAGATTCCATGCGAAAGGTAACGATCATCGGGGCGGGGCCCGGAAACCCCGACTTGCTCTCGCGCGCGTCGCTCGACGCGATCGACATCGCCGACGTGGTCATCGGCGCTCATCGCGCGCTTGTCAGCATCGACGTGCCGCCCGACGTGGTGAGATGCGAGCTCGTGAAGACGGCGGACATCGTCGCCGCTCTCACCGATGCGGCGTCGTGGCAGCGCGCCGTGGTCGTGATGACGGGCGATGTGGGGCTGTTCAGCGGCGCGCGCCGCCTGGTGGAGGCGCTCTCCGGCGACGCGCAGGTGGACGTGCGCGTCATTCCCGGCATAAGCTCAGCGTCGTATCTCGCCGCGCGCCTCGCGCGTCCATGGCAGGATTGGCGCTTCGCGAGCGCTCACGGCGTGGCGTGCGACATCGTGGCCGAGGCCGAGCGCGCAGGTGAGCTCTTCCTCGCCACGTCGGGCGGGGAAGACCCCTCGCGGCTTTCGGGCGAGCTTGTGCAGGCGGGCTTCGGGGACGCGCGCGTGACGGTGGCCGAGCGCCTGTCGTACCCCGACGAGCGCATCACCTGCGCGACCGCAAGTGAAATCGCAGGTCAGACGTTTGACGACTTGAACGTGATGCTTATCGAGTTCGCAGGCTGCGCCGGGTCGCCTGCGGGCTCTAGCGCAGCCTCCGAGGCGCCGGCCGGCGCGTCTGCGCCCGCGGCGGCTTCTTTCGCGGCGGACTCTGCGGGCGCATTCCGCGCCGCGAGCTCCCGCTGGCCGTACGCTTCCTCGGGCATTCCCGACGAGCTCTTCATCCGCGGCGACGTTCCCATGACCAAGCAGGAGGTGCGCGCCGTCGCGCTCGCGAAGCTGCGCCTTACCGCGACCGACACCGTGTGGGACGTCGGCGCCGGCACGGGGAGCGTGTCGATTGAGGCGGCGCTCGTCGCGCGAGCGGGGTCGGTATGGGCGGTCGAGCGCAACGCGGCCGGCGTGCGGCTCATCCGAGAGAACGCGGATGCATTCAGGTGCGGCAACGTGCATGCGGTCCCCGGTGTCGCCCCCGAAGCGCTTGCGAAACTGCCCGTCCCCGACGCCGTGTTCGTCGGCGGGAGCGCGGGCGAGCTTCCCTCCATCGTGGAGGCGGCGCTCGAGAAGAACTCGCAGGTTCGCCTGTGCGTGCCATGCGTCACCGTTGAGACGCTCACCGAGGCGTGCGCGCTCCTCTCGGGTTCGCGCTTTAAGGGGTTCGAGGCGTGCCAGGTGTCGGCTGCCCGCGCCGAGGCTGTAGGCTCGCACCATCTTATGAAGGCGCAAAACCCCGTGTTCCTCGTCAGCGCGCGTGGTGCGGGCGCGGATGCCGAGGAGCTTGCCGAAGTCGGGGCGCTTGCTGAGCCGCCTGTCGGGGAGGACCCCTCTGCCGAGGGGAACCCATCCGTTGAGGTGGTCTCGCTTGCTAACTGCAACACCGCAGGTGGGGAAGGCGGCACCCAGTGAGCTCGTCCATCCCGCGCTTCATGGTCGCTGCGCCCTCGAGCGGGAGCGGCAAGACGGTCGTAACGTGCGCGCTCCTGCGCGCGCTCGCGCGCCGCGGCCTTGCATGCGCGGCCTTCAAATGCGGCCCCGACTACATTGACCCGCTCTTTCATCGCCGCGTCGTTGGTGCGCGCTCGGGCAACTTAGATGGCTTCTTCACCGACGCCCCGACGCTGCGCGCCCTGCTGGCACGCGGCGTCGCGGGCGCGGATGTCGCGGTGCTCGAGGGGGTCATGGGCTTCTACGACGGCATGGCGCCCGGCGTGGCCGACGCGAGCAGCTACCAGGTTGCGCGCGACACGGAAACGCCGGTCGTTTTAGTGGTGAACGGGCGCGGGGCGTCTTTATCGCTCGCCGCCGTAATCCGCGGCATCGCCGAGTTCCTGCCTTGTGCGAACGTGCGCGGCGTCGTGCTGAACAAGACGAGCGCCGCTGCCTGCGCCTACGCGGCGCCTGCGATCGAGAAGCACACGGGCGTCGCGGTTTTGGGGAATATCCCCGCCGACGAGGCGTTCTCGCTCGAAAGCCGGCATCTGGGGCTTGTGACCGCCGACGAGGTCGAGCAGCTCTCCGCGCGCATCGACAAGATGGCCGAGCTGGTGGAAAAGAGCGTCGACGTCGACCGCTTGCTCGAAATAGCGGCGGCGGCGCCCGGTATCCGCGAGGAACCTTACCGGTTGGAGCCGATCGCGGGAGCGCGGCCCATCGTCGCCGTCGCGCGTGACGAGGCGTTCTCGTTCTATTACGAGGAGAATCTGCGCGCGCTCGAGGACCTGGGTTGCGAGCTGGCCTTTTTCAGCCCCCTGTGTGATAGCGAGCTGTCCCGGGGGACAAGCGCCCTCTATCTGGGGGGCGGCTACCCGGAGCTCCACGCGCGGCAGCTCTCCGAGAACGCGTCGATGCGCGAGGCGGTGCGGCGCGCGGTGGAATCCGGCATGCCGACGGTCGCCGAATGCGGTGGGTTTCTGTACCTGCAGCGCGAAATCGCCGATAGCGAGGGGCGGCGCTGGCCTGTTGCGGGCGCCCTTGAGGGCGCAAGCGAGAACGGGGGAAGGCTGTCCCATTTCGGGTACGTGGAGCTCACTTCCCAACGCGACGGGCTCTACGGGCCGCGCGGCACACGCATCCGCGCGCACGAGTTCCACTACTGGCAGTCCACCTGCCCGGGCGGTGACTTCTGGGCGCAGAAGCCCCGGCGCGACAAGGGCTGGCCGTGCATGACGACCACCCCGTCCCTGGTGGCGGGCTTCCCGCATGTGTACTATCCTGCGAACCCCGACGTTGCGCGCGCGTTCGCGTCTGCCGCAGCGTCGTTCGCAGAGAGGAGGCGGCATGGCTGAAGCAACCGAAACCGCGCTTGCCTGCATCCGCGAGGAAGTCGAGCGCGCGTTCTCGTCGGCTCCGGGCTCCGTGCTCGAAGCCGCGCTCTCCCGGATCGCGCCCGCAGACGAGTGCGCCCGCGCCGCCGCGTACGCCGCGTGGGACTCCATCGCGCACCCCTTGGGGGGATTGGGCGACTTTGAAGACGCCGTCGCGTGTATCGCCGCAGCTCAGGGGAGCGCCGAGGTGGCCGAGTTTCCCCGTGCGCTCGCGGTATTCTTCTCCGACAACGGGGTCGTTGCCGAAGGCGTGTCGCAAAGCGGGCAAGATGTGACGCGAGCCGTCGCGCGCAACATGTGCGAGGGGGCCGCGAGCGCCTGCCGCATGGCGGCGTTCGCGGGTGCCGAGGTCGTGCCCGTCGACGTGGGTATGGCCCGGGGCATAGAAGACGCGCGCATGGTGCGCGCGAACGTGCGGCGGGGGAGCGGCAACATCGCGCACGGCTCCGCTATGTCTCGCGATGGGGCCGTGCGCGCGATCGAGGTCGGAATCGCCGTCGCGTGCGGGCTTGCCCGCGCCGGCGTGCGCCTTCTCGCCGCGGGTGAGATGGGCATCGGCAACACGACCACCTCGGCGGCGGTGGCCGCAGTGCTCATCCGGGCGGACGCGCGGAGCCTCGTCGGGCGCGGCGCGGGGCTCTCGGACGCCTCGCTCGCGCACAAGCGCGACGTGATCGAGCGCGCTATCGACACGAACTCGCCCGATCCCGCCGACCCGATCGACGTGCTCTCGAAGGTGGGCGGCTTCGACATCGCGGCGATGTGCGGCTTCTACCTGGGGGCCGCGGCCTCGAAGGCGCCGGCGCTCCTCGACGGGGTCATATCCTGCACGGCGGCCCTGTGCGCGGCGCGCCTGTGCCCCAACGCCTTGGGCTACCTCGTGGGCACCCACGCATCAAGCGAACCCGCAAGCCAGGAGCTCCTTCGCGAGCTCGGCATAAAGGCACCCCTCGACGCAGGCATGCACTTGGGCGAGGGCGCGGGTGCCATGGCGTATCTGCCCCTTCTGGATTCGGCGCTGCGCGTGTACCGGGATGGGAAGACGTTCACGGCGACTGGCATGGCTGCTTACGAGCATTTCGAGGCCGGGAAATGACGGTGACGCTCGTCATCGGCGCCGCCGCGAGCGGCAAGAGCGCCTACGCCGAGTCCCTGTGCCTCGGGCACGACGGCCCCCGCGTGTACCTGGCAACGATGGAGCCCTTCGGGGAAGAGGGCGCCCGCCGCATCGCGCGCCATCGGGTGCTGCGCGAGGGCAAGGGGTTTTCCACCCTCGAGCGCACGCGTGACGTGGGCGCCGCAGTGCCCGGGCTTCCGCGCGGCTGCACGCTTCTTTTGGAGGACGTGGGCAACCTGGTTGCGAACGAGCTTTTCGCGGAAGGCGGCTTGTCCCCATGTGACCCCGACGCTGCGGCGCGCGAGGTGCTCGGAGGCATCGAACGGCTCGCTCAGGCCGCTGCGTATACGGTGGTGGTCACCGTCGACGTGTTCGCCGATGGGATGCGCTACGATGAGGGGACCGAGGCATGGAGGCGCGCGCTCGCGCGCGTGAACGCAGGCGTGGCGGCGCTGGCCGACCGCGCAGTCGAAGTGGTATGCGGGATTCCCGTGTGGATGAAAGGTGAAGGACCTACAAGGTGAAGATAGCAGAGGCAATCGGCGCGGCGTTCGGAACGTTCTCGCGCATCCCCGTCCCGAAATCGGCCTGGACCGATTTCGGGTCAACCCATGCACTTGCCGCGTTTCCCCTGGTGGGCCTTGCAGAAGGCTTCCTCATGACGGCGTGGGGGCACGTGGCGAACCTGCTCGGCGTGCCCGCGACCATCGTCGCGGCCGTGCTCGTGGCGCTGCCTGTGGCGGTGACGGGAGGCATCCACCTAGACGGGCTCTGCGACACCTCCGATGCGCTTGCAAGTTGGGCCCCGCGCGAGCGAAAGCTCGAGATCATGCACGACCCGCGGGCGGGCGCCTTCGGGGTCATCGGTGTTGTTGTGTACCTTATTCTGCAGTTTTCCCTGTTCACCGCGCTGCCGCTTACGGCTGGGGCGTTCCTCGCGCTTCTGTGCTCGCTCGTGTTCTCCCGCGCGCTTTCGGGGCTCGCCGTTGAATGTTGGCCTGCCGCGCGGGCGGACGGCATGGCCGCGGGGCTCTCGCCTGCGAAGAAGCGCACGGCGATCGTCGTGCCGCTTTGCGCTTTCGCTGCGGCTTCGGCTGCAGGGATGGTCGCGTGCGCTCAGGCCGTCGGCGCCCTTATGGCGGTGTCGGGGCTTTTGACGCTCGCGTGGTACCGCCATGTTGCCCTGTCCCGCTTCGGCGGGGTGACGGGGGATTTGGCCGGATGGTTTCTGCAATGGGCCGAGCTCGCGATGCTTGCCATGCTGGTGGCGGGGGGCATGCTCCTATGATGCTCGTGGTAGGTGGTGCGCATTCGGGGAAGAGGACCTTCGTGCGCGAAAAGCTCGGGTTCGCGGCGGACGATTTCGTCGACGCGGCGCAGCTTGCGGAGGGCGGCGTGCCCGCGGCTTTTGCCGGCCGCGTCGCATACCGTGCTGAGGAACTCGTACGCGCGCTCGACGCTGACCGGGCGCTCGAGCGGCTGATCGGCTTCGACGCAGTGATTCTGCCCTTGGTCGGCTCGGGGGTCGTCCCCATGCGTGCGGAAGACGCCCAATGGCGCGAGCGCGCGGGGCGCCTGGGATGCGCGCTCGCTGCGCGCGCCGACGTCGTCGTGCGCATGACGTGCGGGATTCCCCAGGTCATCAAAGGAAACCTTGCCGATGCGCCTCGAGGGACGCAGGGCGCGGGTGCGCCTTTGGAAGTCGTCTTCGTGCGCCATGGTGCCACGGCGGGCACGGAAGACCATCGCTACAGCGGGGCGGGCACCGACGAGCCCCTGTCGAGTGCGGGCGAGCGCGCTTTGCGCGACCTCGCGTGCGATCGTGACGTGTTCCGTGTTATCACGAGCGGCATGGTCCGCACCGACCAGACGGCGCGCATACTCTTCCCGAACGCGGAGGTTATGGCGTGCCCCGGTCTGCGCGAGATGGATTTCGGCGACTTCGAGGGGCGAAGCGCCGCCGAGCTTAAAGAGGATGCGCGCTACCGCGCTTGGGTAGACTCCTGGTGCGAGACGCGCTGCCCGCATGGCGAGGGCAAGAGCGATTTCACCCGCCGCGTCGTCGTGGCGTTTCGGGAGGCGTGCAAATCGGAGCGCGCCCAGGGGAGGGGGCGCGCCGTCTTCGTCGTTCACGCGGGTACCGTGAAAGCGCTGCTCTCCGAGCTTGCTGTCCCGAAAATGGGATACTTCGACGTGCATACCGAGCCGGGCGGCGCATGGGCCGCCACCTGGGATGGGTGCTGCCTTCGCGACGTTCGCCCCGCTTCGAGGGGCGATGCCCGGTGATGACGATTCTTGCCGTCGCCGCCGGGTTCGCGGCCGACCTTGCCTTCGGCGACCCGCGCTGGCTTCCCCATCCCGTCGTCGCCATGGGGCGCGCGATCACGTGGGCCGAAGGCCGCCTGCGGGGCGCATTCCCGCAAACGTCCGCGGGCACGCGCGCCGCAGGGCTTGTGCTCGCCGTGGCGCTTCCGCTTGCGTGTGGGCTTTTGACCTGGGGAATCCTGCATGTTTGCGGCATGGTTCACTCCGGCTTGCGCTTCGTGGCCGAGGCATGGGCGAGCTATCAGATTCTCGCGGCATGCGAGCTGCGCCGCCAGAGCCTGGCCGTGGCCCGCGCGTTCTCGAAGGGCGGCCTTGTCGCGGCGCGCGAAGCCGTCGGGCTCATCGTGGGACGCGACACGTCTGTTCTCGACGAGCACGGCGTCGCGCGCGCCGCCGTGGAAACGGTGGCGGAGAACGCGAGCGACGGCGTCATCGCGCCGCTTTTCTACCTTATGATCGGGGGTGCGCCCTTGGGCATGGCGTACAAGGCGGTGAACACGCTCGACAGCATGGTGGGCTACAAAAACGAGCGCTACATCGACTTCGGCTGCGCCTCGGCGCGCCTCGACGATGCGCTGAACTGGATTCCCTCGCGCTTATCGGCCCTGCTCATGATCGCCGTGTGCCCGATCGTCGGGCTCGACGCGCGCGGGGCGGCGCGCATCTGGCGCCGCGACAGGCGTCGCCATGCGAGCCCGAACGCGGCGCAGGCCGAGTCGGCGTGCGCGGGCGCGCTCGGGCTGCGCCTGGCAGGACCCGCGGTGTATTTCGGCAAGCTCGTTGAGAAACCGACGATAGGCGACGCGTCCCGCGAAATCGAGTGGGACGACATCGCCCGGGCGACAAGGCTCATGCTTGCCGCGTCCGTATGCGCGCTCGTCGTCTTCGGCGCCGCGCGCGCGGCGGTCGTGCTCGCCGTGGGGGCGATGGCATGAGGGAAGACCACGCCGCGCTCCGGGCTGCCGGGGGAATCCTGCGCGCCCGTACGCATGGGGGCAGCGCGCAATCGCTCGGCATCGCTTGCGAAGGGGACGCCTCCGACCTCATTGACTTCTCGGTGAACGTGAATCCGGCAGGTCCCTCGCCGCGCGCCGTCGCCGCAGCTTGCATGGCGCTTTCTCGAATCGATGCCTACCCCGATAGGGAAAGCCTCGCCCTCGTTCGCGCCCTAGCGCGCGACCAGGGCATTCCCGAAGATACTATCGTCTGCGGCGCGGGCGCGTCCGACATCATCTGGCGGCTCGCCGCGGCGGTGCGCCCGAAACGCCTCGTCGTGTGCGCGCCGACGTTCTCTGAATATGCGGAGGCGGCATCGTACTACGGCGCATGCGTGCAGGAGTTCCCGCTCTCCGAAGCGGACGACTTCGACGTGCCCGCCTCCTTTGCCCGCGCGATCGAGGGGCCGGGAGACGTGGCGTACCTCTGCAATCCGAACAACCCGACGGGGCGCCTCGTCGACCCCTGCGTGATCGATGCCGCGGCTTGCCGCTGCGAGCAGGCGGGCGCGCTGCTCGTCGTGGACGAGTGCTTCCTCGGATTTGCGCCCGACGCCCGCGAAAGGAGCGTGGCCGCACGCGCCGCGTGTTCGCGCCATGTGGCCGTGCTCTCCGCGTTCACCAAAGTCTACGGAATGGCGGGGTTGCGGCTGGGGTATCTGATCAGCGGAAACGCCCAACTCATCGAGGGGATTCGCCGGGCGGGGCAGGCGTGGCCCGTCTCCTCGGTCGCCGAGGCCGCGGGCATCGCCGCCCTGGAAGACGTCGAATACGTCTCGCGCACGCGCGATGTATTGGCGGGCGAGCGAGCGTGGCTTTCCCACGAGCTCTCCTCGCTCGGGCTTTCCGTCGTGCCGTCGGATGCGAACTTCCTTTTAGTCCGCACGCCGGCGAAAGACATCCCCGAGCGCCTTTATAATCAGGGGGTTTTGGTCCGCACGTGCGACTCGTTTTCGGTACTGTCCCGTTTCTGGTGCCGCGTCGCGGTGCGCACGCGAAAGGAGAACGCCCGGCTTGTGATGGCGTTCAGCCGCGCGCTTCGGGCGGAAGGCGCATCGGGCGAAGGCGAACCCGAAGAACGGGGCGGCGCTTCTTGCGGCGGCGCTATGGCGGGCGCGGATGGCCGAGGCTCGGCGAAGGAGGTCGATACCCGTGGGTAGGGCGAAGCCCATCATGATCCAGGGCACCATGTCGAACGCGGGGAAGAGCCTGCTTGCGGCGGGGCTGTGCCGCGTGCTTTCGCAGGACGGCCTGCGCGTGACTCCCTTCAAGAGCCAGAACATGGCACTCAACAGCGGTGTCACGGCCGACGGGCTCGAGATGGGGCGCGCCCAGATCATGCAGGCCGAGGCGTGCGGCATCGCGCCCGACGTGCGCATGAACCCCATCCTGCTCAAGCCTGAAAGCGGCCACCGAAGCCAGCTCATCGTGGCCGGCAAGGCGCAGGGAGCCTTCGCTGCGAGGGACTACTTCGCGCGAAAGAAGGCGCTCATGCCGCAGATTTTGGAGGCGTTCGATTCGCTCGCGGAGGAAAACGACGTCATCGTCATCGAGGGCGCCGGCAGCCCCGCCGAAATCAACCTTGCCGAAAACGACATCGTCAACATGGGGCTCGCGCGCGCCGTGTCCTCCCCCGTGCTGCTCGCGGGCGACATCGACCCAGGCGGGGTGTTTGCCCAGCTCTACGGCACGGTCGCGCTCCTTGCGCCCGAGGACCGTGCGCTTTTGCGGGGACTTGTGGTGAACAAGTTCCGCGGCGATGTGGAAATCCTGCGCCCGGGTTTGGCCCCGCTCGAGAAGATGTGCGGGGTTCCCGTCGTGGGGGTCGTGCCGTATCTTACGCTCGACCTGGACGACGAGGACTCGCTCGCGCCGCGCCTATCTGCCCGCGAGGCGCGCGGCGTCATCGACGTCGCCGTCGTGCGTCTTCCGCATCTGTCGAACTTCACCGACTTCGACCCGCTTTCGCGCGTGTCCGGCGTGGGCGTGCGCTACGTTTCCTCGACGACCGATCTGGGCCGACCCGACCTGGTGGTGCTTCCCGGCTCGAAGACTACGCTCGACGACGCGCGTTGGCTTGCGGCTAGCGGCATCGGAGCCTGTGTACGCGCGCTTTCGGGCGCGGGCACGCCGGTGCTCGGCATATGCGGAGGCTACCAGCTTTTGGGAGACGAGCTTTCCGACCCGCACGGCAGGGAAGGCGCTGGCACCGCGCGCGGGCTCGGGCTCATCCCTGCAAGTACGGTTTTCAAGGAGGAAAAGCGCCTCGCCCAGTCGGCACTGCGCATCACGGGCGCCCAAGGCGCGTTCTCGGTGTGGAACGGCATGATGGCGCGCGGGTACGAGATTCACGACGGCGAAACGACCGTCTCCTGCGCCCCTGCGGGCACGATTGGCGGCAAACCGGAAGGCGCGGCCTGCGGTAACGTGTTCGGAACCTATCTCCACGGCCTGTTCGACGAACCGGGGGTGGCGCTCGCCCTCGCGCGCTCGCTCGCGCGCATGCGCGGCCTGCCCGAGAGCGTCGTGGGTGACGCGGGCGCGGCGTCCGCGGCCGATCACCGTGCGCGTGAGTTCGACCGCCTGGCCGACGTCGTGCGCGGGGCGCTCGACATGGAGTATGTCTACCGCATTATCGAGGAGGGCGTATGATCCACGTGTATCATGGCGACGGCAAAGGCAAGACCACGGCGGCGATGGGCCTCGCCCTTCGCATGCTCGCTGCAGGCCGCCGCGTCGTCGTCGTACAGTTCCTGAAAGACGGCGAAAGCGGGGAGGTGCGCCTGCTCGCTGAGCATTTCGGCGTGCCCGTGTTCGCGGGGAAGGCGTCGGACAAGTTTACCTGGTCGATGACGTCGGAAGAACTTGCCGCGACGTGCGAGCTGCACGATGGGAACCTCGCTTCCGCGCTCGTCGAGCTCGAGTGCGCGCAAGAGGGACTGCTCGTGCTCGACGAGGCGCTCGATGCGCTTTCGAAGGAGCTTGTCGACGAGGCGCTCGTGGACCGCGCACTCGATATGTCCGCGCTCGGCGTCGAAGTAGTGCTCACCGGGCGCGCGCCTTCCCGCAAGATCGTGGAGAAGGCCGACTACATAACCGAGATGCGGTGCGAGAAACACCCCTACGAGCAGGGGATATGTGCAAGGGAAGGAGTGGAGTACTAGATGGATTCCAAGGAGATGGCGCCCGGCGACATCGAGCGGCGCAGCTTCGAGATCATCACCGAAGAGCTCGGCGGCCGCACGTTCCCGCCGCTCGAAGAGCCCGTCGTGAAGCGCGTCATCCACACCACTGCCGACTTCTCGTACGCCGATTCCCTCGTGTTTACCCATGACGCCGCGCACTGTGCGCTCGACGCACTGCGCGCAGGGGCCACGGTGCTCACCGACACGAACATGGCGCTCGCAGGCATAAGCAAGCCCGCGCTCGAGAAGCTCGGCTGCAAGGCCGTGTGCTTCATGGCCGACCCTGATGTCGCCGCGGCTGCGCGCGCCGCGGGCACGACTCGCGCCGTTGCGAGCATGGACAAAGCTTGCGGCATCGAGGGTCCGCTCATCGTGGCCGTCGGCAACGCTCCCACAGCACTTCTGCGCCTCGCCGAGCTCATGGACGCGGGGAAGATCGCGCCCGCGCTCGTCGTTGGGGTGCCGGTCGGGTTTGTGAACGTGGTCGAGGCGAAAGAGGAGCTACTCGCACGACGCGTTCCGGCCATCGTCGCGAGGGGTCGCAAGGGCGGTTCGACCGTGGCGGCCGCCATTATGAACGCGCTGCTCTACCAGATCACGCGCACAGGCGGCCCGAAGTGACGGCCCCCGCATCCGCGCTGGCGCTGCGCATCTTCGCCGGCACCACCGAGGGCCGCCTTCTGTGCGAATGGGCGAGCAGGGCGGGCATCCCCGCCCGTGCCTACGCGGCAACCGAGTACGGAGGCGAGCTTTTGGGCGAGCTTCCGGGCATCGAGGTGCATGCGGGCAGGCTCGACGATGCCGACATGGAGCGCGAGCTTTCCGGCGCGTACATCGTTGTCGACGCCACGCACCCCTTCGCTACGCTCGCAAGCGGCAACATCCGGGCCGCTTCGCTCGCCGTGGGTGCACGATGCCTGCGCCTTGCGCGCCCGGTCGAGGCGCTGCCCAAAGGCGTCGTGCCGGTCGCGTCGATCGCCTGCGCGGCGCGCTTTCTCTCCGAGAACCCGGGTCGCGCGCTTCTCACGACGGGGAGCAAGGAGCTTGCTCCCTACACGCGCGTCGCCGATTTCGCGGAGCGCTTCTTCGTGCGTGTGCTCCCGCTGCCCGGTGCTATAACGAAGTGCATCGACGCGGGGTTTTCGCCGTCGCACGTCATCGGCATGCAGGGGCCCTTCACCCGCGAGCTCAACGAGGCGATGCTTCGGCAGGTGGGCGCCCAGTGGCTTGTGACTAAGGACTCGGGAACCGTAGGCGGCACGGCCGAGAAGCTCGCCGCCGCGCGCGACGTGGGAGCGCGCTGCATCGTGGTCACCCGTCCCGCCGAGGGAAGCGGGGCCCTTTCGCTTCGGGAAGTGGAAGACGCGCTCTTACGGGAGTTCGCGCGCTAGGCGCTTGCCGCGCCTGCGCGCCCTCCCGCCCGCGAGGAGGAGCGTCCCGAGCAAGCTCGACCCGTACAAGCCCGTCATCCATCAATAGCTCGAGGACGACGCCCAGAACTGGCGCAAACAGCCCTTCAATAAGTTGCGGTGAAATAGTGTCTGTTTTTGCTGCTGGATAGCATATTCAGTCCCTAATTCACCGCAACTTGTTGGTGGTGGCTTACTGGTAGCGTAGGCACTCCACCGGGTTGAGCTTTGCCGCGCGGCGAGCGGGGTAGAAGCCAAAGATTACGCCGATGCCGACGGAGACGCCGAAGGCCAGCAGCACCGTGGCGATTGAAAAGCTCGGTGTGATCTCCCCACTGGCACCGAGCTCGTTGAGAACCCCTGATCCTGCGGCAAACATCGCGAGGCCCCAGGCCAGCAGATAGCCAATCAGGACACCCAGCAGGCCACCGGTGACGCACAGCGCCGAGGACTCGGCCAAAAACTGCGCGGTGATATCGCGGCGACTGGCGCCCAAGGCACGGCGAATACCGATCTCGCGGATGCGCTCAGTCACGTTGGTAAGCATCATATTCATAATGCCGATTCCGCCGACAAGCAGTGAGATACTGGCGACAGCGCCCATGATGAGCGAGAAGGCGCCCATAAACGAGTTGAGTGCATCGATGGCGCTTTTCATGGAGGTCGCCGATACGCTGTCGTACTCATCATCCTCCGAGATGCCCTTCATCGCGCGCACCTTAGACTCGATGGTCTTGCAGAGCTCGTCCATGTCTGTGCCCTCGGCGGCAAGTGCCGTCACGCTGGGAAATGAAGGATTCTCGTCGCCAAACAGGCCGGAGATGGTTTCGCGTGGCATATACAGCGTGAGCGAGCCCATGGAGTCGCTGCCGCCATCAATCACGCCTACAATCTGCACCTCGCCGTTGGACACCTTGATGGTTTTCCCCAGTGCGTCCTGTTCGTTGCCGTAAAGCTGATCGGCGCCGCCGCGGCTGATGAGTGCCACGCGCGAGCCTGATTGAGACTCTGCCTGTGAATAGACACGTCCCGCAACGAGCTTGCTGGCGCCCACGGCATCGAGCATGTCGCTATCGACGCCGTGTGCCATGACGGTATAGCTTTTATCCCCGACCTTGTACTCGGAATAGGCGCTATCGACGATGCCGATCTGCTCAATCTGCGGCACCAGTTTGCGAAGCTTTTCCACATCCGAATCGGTGAGTTCTTGGGACGAATAGATCTCTATCATGCGGGCTGCATTGAGGCCCAGGCTGTTGACCAGGCTGTTTTGGATGCCGCCGATGAGCGAAGTCATGGCGATGACCGAGGCGATGCCAATGACGATGCCAAGGATGGTGAGCAGGCTGCGTCCCTTGTTGGCCTCGAGCGAGTGAAGGGCTTCTTGGACAAGATCGCGGGTGCTCATGCCTTCGCTCCTTTCGGCTGATTGGTGGTTGCAGAAATCGCGGGCAGGTTTTTGACGGCCCCGCGTAACGTATTCGGTGTATGCGCGACATATGCGCCGTCATGGATTCGCCCGTCACGGATGGTTACGGCTCGATCGGCCTCGGCGGCGATGCCGGGGTCATGCGTAATGAGTACGATGGTCTTGCCGCGTTTCTGGAGCTTGTGGAAGGTTTCCATGACGAGCGCCCCGGTTGTCGAGTCTAGATTTCCCGTTGGCTCGTCGGCCAAAATGATGGGCGGGTCGTTGACGAGGGCGCGCGCGATGGCGACGCGCTGCATCTGTCCGCCCGAGAGTTCCGATATGCGGTGGTCCCAATGGTCGACCGGCAGTGTGACGGCTTGCAGCGCGTGCACGGCGCGCATCTCGCGCTGGCTACGCGGCACATTGGTGTAGGACAGCGGCAGCATGACGTTTTCGATCACCGTCAGACGCGGCAGCAAGTTAAAACTCTGAAAGACAAAGCCGATGCTCAGCGCGCGCACCTCGGTGAGCTCATCATCGTCGAGCTCGGCGACGTTGAGCCCTTGCAGGAAATAATCACCCGCCGTCGGCTTGTCCAGGCAGCCCAGGATGTTCATGAGCGTCGACTTGCCCGAGCCCGAGGGGCCGGTGATTGCGACGAACTCACCGGGGTTCACCGCCAGGCTCACGTTGTGCAGGATGTGGGCGCAACCGGCCTCGCTCTCAAAGATGCGGTGCACGTTGCGGATGTCGATGACGGGACGCATTACTTGCCCTCGTCGGCAGACATATTGTCGCCGCCGTCTGCCGTCATGCCTGTGCCGGTATCCGTCACGATGGTGTCGCCGTCGCGTAACTTGGTAACCGGGACGTCTGGGTTGATCTCGTTGCCCTGGTCGTCGCACTTGACCTGCGTCTTACCGACTACAGCCTCGTTGTCGTTTTGCGTCACGACGGTCACCTTCACGCGGCGCGTCTTCTTGCCTTCCGAATCGGTGGCCAGATTGACGTAATAGTGCTCGCCATCTTCGGTCATCAGCGCCATGGTCGGCACCATAACCACGTCGTCGAGCTTCTCGGTCACTACCGAGACCTCGGCAGTCATACCCGGCTTAAGGCGACTGTCGGGTGCTTCGATGAGGATGTCGACGTTAAAGGTTACGCTGCCGCCGCCGGAGTTGGAGTCGGAGTTTGCCACCGAGGCGATGGCCGTGACCGTTCCCTGGCTCACGATATCGGGAAACGCTGGATAGGTCACGTTGGCGCTCTGGCCCACGGCGATCTTGGCGATATCCTTTTCGCCCACCTGCACGGTCACCTTCATCTTGGACAGGTCGGCAATCTGCATGCACTGCTTGCCGCCGCTTGTATCGCTTTCGCCCATGATCATGCCGCCTGTTACCGTGGCGCCCACCTTGGCGTTGAGCTCCACGATGCTACCCGAGCTCGGGGCCGTGACCGTACGGCTGGCGGCCTTGGCGTTCGCCTGATCGAGGTTTGCCTGGGCCGATGCGAGGCTGCGCTGCGCGGCCGATACGGCGTTCGTCTCCGCCGATGCGGCGGAGACGCCAGCCGCTGCGGAAGCTCCATCGGCGTCCGTCGTCGGGGTGGCCTGCGCGGCAGCTGCGGCTTTCTGCGCGTTGGTGAGGTCTTCCTGAGCGGCTGCAACTGCACGCTGCGCCTCGGCAACGTTGCGATCGAGCTCGTCGTTTTTAATGGTCATAAGCACGTCGCCCTCGTTGACGGATTGGCCTGCCTGCACGTTGATCGAATCGACCGTGCCGTCGACAGAAGGGGAGACCACTGAGGACGAAATGGGTTTGAGCTGGCCTTTCGCCTCGACCGTTGTGGTAAACGTGCCCTCGGTCACCATGTCGGTCACAGGCCCGCTAGCGCCCTGCGGCTGCGCATTGATAACCAGGGTTGCGACAATGGCAATGAGCGCGATGGCACCTACGACGCCGGCGGCAATACCGCGTCGAATCAGCTTTTTGCGTCGACGTTCGGCACGTTTTGCCTTGAGCTTGGCATACGCCTCTTCATCGGAAATCTCGGCCGTATCGTTCGTGCGTTCGCTCTGCTTGTCGGCATGTACGTTTTTAATCAGAGGAATCGTTTCGGTGGCACCTTCGGGCGTGTACTCGGCATCATCCGGGCCTGGGGTGATGGTGGGGACATTCGGCATAGCGTCTCCTTTATAGAAAGTTCCTCAATAAGTATATGCGCCCGTCGCGTAAGGCGGGCGCATATGGCGGATTCTTTCGGAACTGTTAGATTGGTCGCAGCGGCTCCACGTTGTAGGAATGCGCGCGTTGCACTACGAGTGGACAACCACGCACAGGCCGACTTTGATGCAGTCGTGAAGTGCCTTGGCATCGGCCAGACGCAGGTTGATACAACCGTGGCTACCGCACCACTTGTACGATTCGGCGTTATCGAAACTCGAATCGTTTTGCCAGGTGGCGTCGTGGAATCCGACCATATTGCCCTCGAACGGCATCCAGTAGCTTACCGGGCTCTCGTATTTGGGCTTGCCGGTCTCGGGGTCCTTGGCACCGATGAGTTTGCTGGCGCCATCGTTGCTGTTGATCTGCCATACGCCCTCGGGGGTGGCGTCTTCGCCCGGTTTGCCGGAAATAAAGTTGGCCTCCCACACAATATTGCCGCTCTCGTCGTAGTAGCGCGCGTGCTGCTCGGACAGATCGACGTCGATATACGCCTTCCAGTCGGGCTCTCCCTTTGCGGTAAAGGTGTCGGCCTTCTGGGAGTACTTGATATCGATTTCGCCGGTCTGCTTGTTGTTGATGGCGTCTTCGACCTGCTTGGCGAGCGAGGTACTGTCGATGGACCAACCAAAGTCGCCGCCTTCGACGGCGCACTGCTTGCCATCGGCGCGCGTCCACCAGCGAGTGGAGCCCACGGTATTAAAGCCGTTGGCGAGCTCGGCTGCCCAGCTGCTGATCTGCGACGTATCGAGCGTGGGGTTGGCCGGATCGGCAAAGCTGATCCACTGCAACACGGAGCTGCCATCAACCTTGCCGGCATCCTCGCCGTTGAGCTTGAGGGTCACGTTGACGCCCAAGAAGTTGTTGGCGGCATCGCATGCGGCCTGAATCTGATCATCGGTCAGCGTTCCATTGAGCGGCTCATAGGCATCGTTGCCGAGCTTGGAAAGATCTACGGTCTCGGCCAGCGAGGCAAGCTCGAGCTCGGCATACTTAATGACATGCTCGCGGTTGAGTTTTTCGTTGGAGCGCGCCTTCTCGACGGTAAACTTGCCGGCCTGCTCGTCATAGGAGCTATTGGCCTCGAACGCGCCCGAACGCCCCTCGTTAAACTCGTCGATGGCGGCGCCCAGATCCTTCTCAAACTGCTTTTGGTCAAAGGTGTCGGAGAGCATGGACAGGTCGACGTCTTGATCAAGATCGACTTCGTTGGAGCTAGCGGTTGTTTTGGTCTTGCCGCTTAAGGATTCTACAAGGCGGACCGGCCATACAAAGGCTTCGTTGTGGTTGATGATCTCTTTTGCGGCAGCTTCGCCGTCGACAATGGGCTCATCGGACTCGGGCTGATAGGTCCAGCTAAAGTCATCGCCTGTCACGGTGAGCTTATAGTGCTTCCAAGCCGAGTTGACCTTGGTGGCGGCAGACGAAGCGTTGGAGAACGAGACATCGACGCCGGCGATGGTGGTGTTGGGGTAGGCTACCTGCGAAAACGCTACGACGCCTACGATATAGACAATGACGATAAGACCCAGGAGGATAAAGAGCGTCGTCTTTTTGCCCGACTTATTGTTCCCGGTGGGTTTGCGCGCGGGGCCGCGATCGCCTCGACCGTGCGTGGGGGGCTGCTTGGGCGTATTGCCGTTTGCCTGGCGCTGCTGGCGTTGCTGGCGCTGCTGGTTCGGGCGTTGCGAAGCGTTTGCCGCACCACGCTGCTGACCGTGGCTCGGCGCGATAGGACGCGGCGACTGAACGCCGCCGGTGTGCCTGCTCGGCTGCTGCGGATCGGGAATCAGTTGAGTTCGATCGTTTTGCGACATCGTGTGCATATCCTTCGAATTTCGCCTTGCGGCTCATCGTGTTTTTACTGGGCTTGCATTATAGCGATTACCTAGTTGATTGTGGTATGGAAACGGTGGCATTCAAAAGAGGTGGGACATTTGTCCCACCTTCGAGTCGTTCTTTGTCGCTATCCGCACACACCGCATTTTGTACAGGCCGAAAGTGCGGCCGGAGCCTGCGCGATGCCGCCCTTTGCCGTCTCGCGCAGCGTGGCCGGCAACGCGTGGCCCACGGAGAGCATGACGTGCGCCATCTGGTCAAACGGCACCAGGCTCTTAATGCCGGCGAGGGCGAGTTGTGCGGAGCTAAAGGCGGCTGCCACGCCGATGGCGTTGCGGTTTTGGCAGGGCACCTCCACGAGGCCACCGACGGGGTCACAAACGAGGCCCAGCAGATTACTCAGCGCGATGGAACTGGCGTCGAGCGCCTGCCCGGGCGTGCCGCCGAGCATCTGCACCAGTGCGGCGGCGGCCATGGCGGCCGCACTTCCGACCTCGGCCTGGCAGCCGCCCTCGGCGCCGGCGACGCAGGCGCTCGTGGTGAGGTTGAGGCCGATGGCGGCTGCGCAGTAGAGCGCGTCCATGACCTGCTCGTCGTCGAGCTGAAGGTGATCGGCGAGCGCCAGCACGCAGCCGGGCACGACACCCGCGGAGCCTGCCGTGGGAGCGGCGACGATCACGCCCATGGTGGCGGAGCGCTCGAGCACGGCCATGGCGCGGGCCACGGCGTCGGTCTGGACGGCGCCCATCAGGCTCGTGCTCAAATCGTTGCGGCTGGTGGCATCGACAAGCTTTGCCTCGCCGCCGATGAGGCCGCCGAGCGAGCGCTGTGGATTGGAAATGGGGGCTGTGGTCTCTTCGCGCATGACGTCGAGTACGCGGCGCATGGCGGCGATAGCGTGTGCCTCGCCGGTCAGACGTGCCTCGCGCACGGCCATGACGGCGCCGATGTTGAGCCCCAGTTCCTCGCACGCATCGAGCAGCTGCTCGCCGTCGTCGAAGATTTCCTTTGCCGAGACGCCGGGGGAGAGCGACGAGGCAGAACCGGGGAGCTCGATAAAGGTCGCGTAATCGACATTGTCGAGCTTGCGGAGCATGGGGACGACGGTGTCGTCGGGGGCGCCGTCGGTCTCAAAGACGGAGTAGGCCTGGCCGCCCACTTCGGTGCGGTAGGTGCGGCAGAAGGCGATGTTCACATGGGCGTAGGCGAGCAGGTTGGTGAGCGCTGCGAGCACGCCGGGGACGTCCTGGTGCGCCACGAAGAGCGTGGAATACATGCCCGAGATGTCGACGCCGACGCCGTTAATGCGGCTGATGCGCATCTTGCCGCCGCCCAAGCTCTCGCCGCGGACCTGCGCCGTGGCGCCCGTGGCGTCGATCATATCGATGTCGACGGTGTTGGGGTGGATGGAGGCGTCGTCGTCCTTGATGTCAAAGTGATATTCGAGGCCCTGCTCACGTGCGAGGTCAAAGGCCTGCTTGATGTTCTCGTCATCGGTGCCGAGGCCCAGTATGCCCGCGACGAGAGCGCGGTCGGTGCCGTGGCCGCGGTAGGTGTGGGCGAAGGAGTTCCACAGGCCAAAGGTGACTTTGGTGATGCGGCCTTCCAGCAGGCTGGCGGCAACTTGTGCGCAGCGCAGGGCGCCGGCGGTGTGCGATGAGCTGGGGCCGACCATGACGGGGCCCAAGATCTCGAATGCCGAGGTCGTAGCTAGTGTTTGCGGCTTGCCTGCCATGGGTGCTCCTTCTCTATCCCGTCGTCCCGAGGGGCGGGGCATAAGATCGCCTGCTCGGACAGTCCTGCTCGCACGGAGAGCACATTAAGTGCTCTCCGGCTCGTGCGGAACTCGCGATCGACCTTATGCCCCGCCCCTCGGGACTAAGGATACATGGTAGAAGTGCGCGCGTTGCAAAATTCATTAGCTGGTGACGCAGCATAGGCTCATATCGAAACATCTTCACTACCGGATCAATAAAAAAGAAGTACCGCTTGGGGGCGGTACTTCTTTTGATAGCGTGTGCTTGTTGTGACCTTGGTGGTTCCCAATTACAGGCCGCAGGCTGCTTTGAGTTCGTTGACTCGGTCGGTCTTTTCCCAGGTGAAGTCGGCGTCTTCGCGGCCGAAGTGACCGTAGGCTGCCGTCTTTTCGTAGATGGGGCGACGCAGGTCTAGGTCGCGGATGATTGCGCCCGGGCGCAGGTCGAAGGTTTTCTCGACGGCCTCGACGATCTTGTCCTCGGCAACATGCGCGGTACCGAAGGTGTCGACCATGATTGAGAGGGGCTTGGAAACGCCGATGGCGTAGGCAAGTTCGACTTCGCAGCGGTCGGCCAGGCCGGCGGCGACCACGTTCTTTGCGACCCAGCGCGCGGCATACGCGGCGGAGCGGTCAACCTTGGTGCAGTCCTTGCCGCTAAAGGCGCCGCCGCCGTGACGGCCGTAGCCGCCGTAGGTGTCGACGATGATCTTGCGGCCGGTGAGGCCCGTGTCGCCCATGGGGCCGCCCACGACAAAGCGACCGGTGGGGTTCACGTAGATGTCCGCGTTGTCCCACGGCATGTTCTCGGCGGCCATGACCGGGGTGATGACGTGTTCGATGAGGTCGGCCTTGATCTTGCCCATGTCCTCGATCTCGGCGGCGTGCTGCGTGGAGATGACGATGGTCGTGACCTCGACTGGCTTGCCTTCCTCGTAGCGCACGGTGACCTGGGTTTTGCCGTCGGGACGCAGATAGGCGAGGGTACCGTCGTGACGCACGGCGGCCAGGCGCTCGGCCAGGCGGCTTGCCAGGTAGTGTGGCATGGGCATGAGGGTCTTGGTCTCGTTGGAGGCATAACCGAACATCATGCCCTGGTCGCCGGCACCGATCAGGTCGATCGGGTCGGTGGTAGCGCCGGTCTGTGTCTCGAAGGACTCGTCGACGCCCTGGGCGATATCGGGCGACTGCTCGTGGATGAGGCTCATAACGCCGCAGGTGTCGCAGTCAAAACCGAACTTGGCACGGTTGTAGCCAATGCGGCGGATGACGCCGCGGGCGATTTCCTGTACGTCGACGTAGGCCTGGGTGCGAATCTCGCCGGCGACGATGACCGTGCCGGTGGTCACGAGGGTCTCGCAGGCGCAGCGGACGTTCTCCACGTTGGCAGGCACGCCGTTGGGGGCGATGTAGCCCTGCTCCTGGAGCTCTATTTCTTTGGCGAGGATTGCGTCGAGGACGGCGTCGCTGATCTGGTCAGCGATCTTATCGGGATGACCTTCGGTCACCGACTCCGACGTAAAAACAAAGGACCCGTGTTGGGGTGGGATGGAACGAAGTTCTTCTGACATGATTGTCCTTTCAAAAACGTGTCCCGGCGACCGTTACCATTCCGCCGGGCTCTCTATGCAAGGGCACATCATAGCGCGTAAATCAAACATTCACACCCTTTCCGCACCTACTCATTGGGGACAGACTTAAATGACCAGTCGGGTGCTCATTGGGTAGTCATTTAAGTCTGTCCCCAATGACTGGGTCGGTGCCCTTTGTGCGGAGGTTGCTTTGATGCTTTATACTGATGCGGTTAGACATCCATCCTGCAATCGAGGAGATTTCCATGGCATCAGACGTTCGCGTCCGCTTTGCACCCTCACCGACGGGCAAGCTGCACATCGGCGGCGCCCGCACCGCTATCTATAACTGGGCTTTCGCCCGTGCAAACGGCGGCACGTTCATCCTGCGTATCGACGACACCGACCCCACCCGTTCCACCGACGAGAACACGCAGATCATCCTGCGCGCCATGCGTTGGCTTGGCCTGGACTGGGACGAGGGTCCCGAGGTGGGCGGCGACTATGGTCCCTATGCCCAGACCGAGCGCCTGGACCTGTACAAGCAGGCCGCCCAGAAGCTTTGGGACGAGGGCAAGGCCTATCCCTGCTTCTGCACCAAGGAGCAGCTCGATGCCGACCGCAAGGCCGCGCAGGAGCGCAAGGACCCCTTCCAGGGCTATCAGCGTCGTTGCCGCGATCTGGATCCCGAGGAGGCCCGCCGCCGCATCGAGGCCGGCGAGTCCTACGTCCTGCGCATCAAGGTGCCCGAGGACCGCGGCGACGTCGTCATCCACGACGCCGTCCACGGCGAGGTGACCTTCGACGCCAAGGAGCTCGACGACTTTGTCATCTTCCGCTCCGACGGCACGCCCACGTACAACTTCGCGACCGTCGTCGACGACGCCATGATGAAGATCACCCACGTCATCCGCGGCGACGACCACCTGTCCAACACCCCGCGCCAGGTCATGGTCTACGAGGCCCTCGGCGCGCCCGTGCCCACGTTCGCCCATATCTCCATGATCTTGGGTGCCGACGGCAAGAAGCTCTCCAAGCGCCACGGCGCCACCTCGGTGGAGGAGTACCGCGACGCCGGCTACCTGTCCGACGCCTTCGTCAACTACCTGGCGCTGCTCGGCTGGTCGCTCGACGGCGAGACCACGATCATCCCGCGCGATGTCCTGGCCAGCAAGTTCTCGCTCGACCGCATCTCCAAGAATCCGGCGACCTTCGACCCCAAGAAACTCGACTGGGTCAATGCCGAGTACATCAACGGCATGTCCGATGCTCAGTTTGCCGACGAGATCATGGTCCCCGAGCTGCACGAGGCGGGTCTCATCGAAGGTAATGTCGAGTACGGCGAGGACTGGATTGATGCGCTTGCCGCCATTGTCAAGCCGCGTACCAAGATGCCGGCCGACGCCGTGACCGTCGCAGCCCCCATCTTTGCCACGGCTGAGACGCTCGAGTATGACGAGAAGTCCCTCAACAAGGGCCTGGCCAAGGAAGGCATGGGCGCCATTCTGGACGCCGCCAAGGCCGCGCTCGAGGGCGTGGACGAGTGGACCGCCGAGGTCATCGACGCCGCGCTTGAGCCGCTGCCCGAGCAGATGGACCTCAAGAAGCGCGTAGTCTTCCAGGCTGTGCGCGTCGCCGTCTGCGGCAACATGGTGAGCCCTCCGTTGGGCGAGACCATGGCGCTCGTCGGTCGCGATGACTGCCTGGCGCGCATCGACCGCGCCCGCACGATGGCGCTGTAATAGACGCGCAAACGCACGTATCCGAGCCCCGTTCACCCGAGCGGGGCTCTTGTTTCTGTACCGATGAGTGGGTTGCTGGGACAAAATAATCAGTAGTGTTTATCCCATGTTCGAGTGACGCAACGAGCTCGACACTCGTATCGGCCTTGGGACAAACTCTACTGATTATTTTGTCCCACCCCTTTCAGGTCCGTTCGTTAGAGGTGGTGTATGGCTCAACAACTGTCGCTGTTTGGTTCGCCGGAACCGGAGGAGGCTCTGGTGAAGCCCAAGCCTGCCGCTGCCTCGGCTCAGTCTAAGCCTGCGCCCGAGCCCATCGCCGCCTACGCGAGTGTGGTCCTCGACATTCCCACCCGTGCGTTGTCCGAACCATTTGCTTATGGCATCCCGCAGCCCCTCGCCAACGATGCCCAGATCGGATCCACGGTCCTGGTCCACTTTGGCAACCGTGCTGCCGCGGGATATATCGTCGACATTGCGTCCGAGCTGGGCAACCTACAAGGAAACAATGCCCTCGACCCCGCGCGCATTAAGCCCATCGAGGCCATTCTCAGCAAACCGCTCTTTACCGCCGAGGCTGCCCGCATCGCGCGCTGGATGAGCCGCGAGTATGTCGCGACCCTTTCCGAATGTCTGCGTCTGTTTTTGCCTCCGGGTGGCAGCCCACGCGTCGTTAAGGGCGATGACGGCGTATGGGCGGTTGAGCGTCCCGCCGTCAAGCCCATCCAAAATCGCTGGGTGATGCTTACACCCGAGGGCTTTGACTATACGCCGCCCAAAACCGCGGTCCGTCAGCGCCAGCTCATCGAGGCGCTCCAGTGCGGGCCGGTCACGACGCGCGATCTCAACCTGCTCTACAACAGCATGTCGGCGACCATCAAGGCGCTCGAAAAACGTGGCGTCGTGGTGGTGGAGGAGCGCCGTGCCTGGCGCGGCTGCAGCGAGCAGACTACGCTGTCCTCGGCGAGCGGTAAGGCGCCGGTCGCGCTCACGGACGGCCAGCAGCAGGCGCTCGCGCAGATTGAGCGCGCCCGCCTGGACGCCCACGGCGACGTGGTCCTTGTCGATGGCGTCACCGGATCCGGTAAAACCGAGGTCTACCTCTCCGCCATCGAGCGCGTACTCGCGGCCGGTCGCTCGGCCTGCGTGCTGGTGCCTGAGATATCGCTAACGGCCCAAACCGTCGGCCGCTTCCGCTCGCGTTTTGGTGAGACGGTCGCGGTCTTCCACTCGCGTCTTTCGGCCGGTGAGCGCCTGGACCAGTGGGACATGGTTGCCAGCGGTGCCGCCCGCGTTGTCGTTGGCGCGCGTTCGGCGCTCTTTTGCCCGCTCAGCGACCTGGGCCTCATTATTATCGACGAGGAGCACGAGACCAGCTACAAGCAGGGCTCCAGTCCGCGCTACCATGCGCGCGAGGTGGCGGCCGAGATGGCGCGCCGCTATCGCTGCCCGCTCGTGCTGGGCTCGGCCACGCCTTCTGCCGAGGCCCTCGACCGCTGCCGCCGCGGCACGTATAACGGTGCCACCTGGACGCGCGTCGAGATGCCCGAGCGCCCGGGACACGCCGTGCTGCCCACGGTCCGCATTGCCGACCTGCGCCGCGAGTTTTCGCACGGCAGTCGTTCCATGTTCTCAAAACCGCTGATGGAGGGCTTAGAGCGCGTGGTCGAGCGCCGCGAGAAGGCCGTGCTGCTGCACAACCGCCGCGGGTTTGCGCCGTTTTTGATGTGCCGCGAGTGCGGCTGCGTCCCCACCTGCAACCATTGCTCCACGGCGCTCACGTATCACGAGCGCACGCACACGCTGCAGTGTCATACCTGCGGATCGTCCTGGCGCGTGCAGCCCTATCCGGCGCCCACAAGCCGCTGTCCCAAATGCGGCAGTCGCTATCTGGCAAAAATGGGCTTGGGCACGCAGCAGATCGAGGACGCGCTGCACCAGATGCTTCCCGAGGACGTCGTCATTATCCGCATGGATGCCGATTCCACGCGTGGCAAGGACGCGCACAAAAAGCTACTCGAGCAGTTCGATGCCGCCGATTGCGCGGTGCTTCTGGGTACCCAGATGATCGCCAAGGGCCTCGACTTTCCCGAGGTCACGCTCGTGGGCGTGGTCAATGCCGACTTTGCGCTCAAGCTGCCCGATTTTAGAGCGGGGGAGCGCGCCTACGATTTGCTGGAGCAGGTCG
This sequence comes from uncultured Collinsella sp., assembly GCA_959606495.1. Taxonomy (GTDB): domain Bacteria; phylum Actinomycetota; class Coriobacteriia; order Coriobacteriales; family Coriobacteriaceae; genus Collinsella. The sequence continues at coordinate 77,804 of CAUHJB010000009.1, forward strand.
CGGGCCGTGCCGGACGCGGCGATCGCCCTGGCGAGGTCATCATCCAGACCTATCTGCCCGAGGACCCGGTCATTCGCGCCGTTGCCGAGCACGATCGTTCAATCTTTACCGACTACGACCTGGAACAGCGCCGCGACGCGCTGTACCCGCCGTTTGTTCGCCTGGTCAACATCTTGGTGTGGTCGGCGAACCGAGACGACGCGCAGGACTACATTGGGCGCATTGCAAAGCTTCTTAAGCGCCGCTGGCATGCCGCCGCGCCCGACTTTTTGCGGGCGGGGAGCGCCGTGCCCCAGGTGCTGGGCCCGGCTTCGTGTGTAATCGAGAGAGCCAAGGACCGTTACCGCTTCCATCTGCTTGTGAAGTCGCCTGTGGGGTACCATGTCTCTGATGATATCGACGCCTGCCTCAAAGAGGTGGGCTCTGTGCGCGGCGTGAGCGTGAGCGTTGACGTCGATGCCTATGATTTGATGTAACAACCCGAAAGGATGGCCATGGAAGCCAACGGAATCGTACTGTCGCCCGACCCTCGCCTGCGTCAGGAGTGCGCCGTGATCGAGGAGATCACCCCGGCGATCGAGGCGCTTGCCGAGAAGATGAAGAAGATGATGTTCGACAACGGCGGTTGCGGCCTGGCTGCTCCGCAGATCGGCGAGCTTATTCAACTCGTCACCATCGACTGCGACTACAGCGACAAGAACGACTACGACCCGTACGTGCTCATCAACCCTGTCATTGTTGAGCAGAGCGACCATCTGGTGCCGTTTAGCGAGGGCTGCCTGTCCATCCCTGGCATTAGCTGCGAGATCGAGCGTCCCGACCATGTCGTCGTCGAGGCGTACGACTTGGACGCAAACCTGATTCGCTACGAGGCTACGGGCGACCTGTTCTGCGTGTGCCTGCAGCACGAGATCGATCACCTGCACGGCAACACCATGTTCGAGCGACTGAAGCCGATGCAGAGGATCAAGGCCGTCAAGGAGTACCAGGACGCCCTGTCCCGCGGCGCTCGACCGGGCGAGACGGAGTAGGTTTGTCCGTCCCCGGGGCGCCCGCCTATATCATCCCGTGCTCAAACATTCTCGCTGCGCTGCGAAACTGCGCGCGGGACGATATAGGCGGGCGCCCCGGGGACTACGTTGACGCTGCCTGTCTCGCCCGGGTGCCGTCGGGCCAGGGATGGGCGTCTTCGCTGATAGGTGCTTTGCTGAAAGAGCTGCTTTTATTGCGGCTCTTTCTTTGGTTTTGGGTATATTTGTTCTTGTTGAATTGTTATTGCGGATGGGCTGGGTACTTGGCTTTCCGCCGTTATTTGTAGCTGTCTCGGCTTTGGTTGAGGGGAGACGTTCTTTATGCGTATTGTGTTTATGGGTACGCCTGATTTTGCTGTGCCTTCGCTTACTTCGCTTGTTGCGGCCGGTAATGAGGTTGCGCTCGTAATTTCTCGTCCCGATGCTGTTCGTGGGCGTGGTAAGAAGCTTGAGCCGTCTCCTGTTAAGGCTAAGGCGCTCGAGCTTGGTCTGCCTGTTGTTGAGGCTAATCGTATGACGCCTGAGGTTGTTGAGGTGCTCCAGGCTGCCCAGGCTGATATTTTCTGTGTGGCTGCCTATGGTTGCATTTTGCCCGATGAGGTGCTGCATATGGCGCCGCTTGGTATTGTGAATGTTCATGCTTCGCTGCTGCCTCGTTGGCGTGGGGCTGCTCCTATTCAGCGTGCCATTCTTGCTGGTGATGAGATTGCTGGCGTTTCTATTATGCGCATTGGGCATGGCGTGGATACCGGCGCCTATTGTGCGCAGGCCTCGACCTCGGTTGCCGATAAGCATGCCGAGGCGCTCGCGATGGAGCTTGCTGAGCTGGGCGGCAAACTGCTTGCCGATACGCTTCCTTCTCTTGCCGATGGCACCGCCGTGTGGACTGAACAGGATGAGGCACTCGTCACTCATGCTGCCAAGATTTCTAAGCGGGAGATGCGCCTAGATCCGCAGATGGCGGCGCTTGATTGCGTGCGTCATGTGCTCGCCTCGTCCGACACCGCTCCCGCTCGTTGCGTGATTGCCGGCAAGACCGTGCGCGTGCTCGATGCTGCGCCGGCTGATGTGTCGCTTGGTGAGGGGCTCGTCGCCGTTCAGGCCAAGCGTGTTTACCTGGGCCTTTTCGATGGCTCGGTTGAGCTGCTCGAGGTTAAGCCTGACGGCAAGCGTGCTATGGCCGCTTCTGCTTGGGCTGCTGGCTTGCAGGGTGCCGATCTTTCGTGGGGTGTATTGTCATGAGCAGGCTGTCTCCCGCGCGCAAGCTTGCGCTCGATGTGCTGATGGAGGCCGATCGCCGCGGCATGTATGCACGCGACGTGCTGTCCTCTCGCGCATCGGCCAAGGCTATTGACCAGCGCGATTCCGCTTTTGCCGCCCGCTTGGCGCTGGGTGTTGCCGCCACTCAGGGTATTTTGGACGAGCTGCTCGATCAGTTTCTCGATAAGCCCAAAAAGGTTGCGCCGCGCGTTCGCATGGCGCTTCGTATTTCTGCCTTCGAGATGCTCTACCTGCATACGCCTGGCCGCGTTGCCGTAAGTCAGGGAGTTGAGCTGGTTCGCTGCGGTGCTAAGTCCGCCGCCGGTCTGGCGAACGCCGTTCTGCATAAGGTTGCGGACAACGTCGATGATTTTGCCGCCGCGGTGGATGCCGATGAGTCTGAGCGACGCTTGGTTCGCCTGTCTCGCCTGATGGGCTTGCCGCGATGGCTGTGCGCTCGCATTATGGCATCGTTTGACACTCCAGAGGGTGCGCTTAACTTTGCCGGCAATCTGGCCCCCGCGCCGCTGGCCCTGCATGAGAACGCTTTTGCTTCCAAGCCCGATCCGTATATCTCGCAGCTCGTCGCACCTGTCTTCCCGGGCTGCCATGCCCCGGTTGATGCCCAGGTTACGGTTGCGTCGGGCGTATTTGAGCGTGCTGCTGCCGTGGCCTCGGACCTTAACGCCCAGCTTATCGCCACAGCTGCCACGCGCCCTGGTAGCTGCCTTGAGATTGGTGCCGGCCGTGGCACCAAGACCTATGTGATGATGTGCCAGGCCAAGCGTGCGGGCTATGAGCGTCAGCATACGGCGCTCGATCTGCATGATCGCAAGTGCGATCTGAATCTCGCTCGCCTGCATAAGGCTGGTATTCAGGGCGTTCGTACGGTTTCGGGTGATGCTTGCGAGCTTGATGAGGTGCTCACATCGTTTGATGCCATGCTTGGCGAGCCGGTTAAGTTCGACACGGTCTTTATCGATGCGCCGTGCTCTGGCACCGGCACCATGCGCCGTCATCCCGAGATCCCGTGGCGCCTTACCGAAAAGGATGTGACGGTTGAGCTGCCCAAACTGCAGCTTACGATGCTCAAGGAGGCTGCTGCCCGCGTGGCTGCCGGCGGCGAGCTTATCTATGCCACCTGCTCGGTCTTTGATGAAGAGAACACGCAAGTCGTGGATGCGTTTTTGGCTTCTCCCGAGGGCGCAGGTTTTAGCTTGGCACCCCTCTCCGAGGCGCAGATTCTGCAGTTACCCGAGTTCGAACAAGCCAAGAAGCTCGTCTCCGTACGTCAAAACGACCGCGGACTTTTCCAAAGCGTCCCCGTAAACGCCGACTCCTACGACGGCCACTTCTGCGCCCGCCTGGCTCACATGTAACAACTAAGCTGCGTTGAAATAGGGATTGATAGACGCTTCTACCCGCTAAACAGTCCTTATTTCACCGCAACTCAGGATTTTTCTGGGACGGGGATTAATAAATCGGGCATTAAAGTGGGTGGTTGGATTCGGTAAGTTTCTGGTTACATGAACTGCTCGCAGATTTAATATTGAGGGGTTAAAATGATCGATCTTAACAATGACAAGATTGACAATCCTGAAGATAAAACTCAGGAAAATGAAGAGGTTGAGAATTCTTCGAATAAAAAGCGAGTAATTATTGGTGCCGGTATTGTTGCTCTGCTTATTGCTTGTTGTGTCGGTGGTTATGCTGGTTACAATTACAAACAAGCATGTAGTGAACATAATCAGCAGGTTGAAGTTTTGTATTCAAAGGCTAGCGATAGTGTTGCTGCCTTTAAAGCTGATCCTAGGCTGCTAACTTTTGAGCAACGTCTTGATGCCATTAAAAATGCTCAAAATAATAAAGAGATATTGAATAAAGAAATCTCTGATGACAGCTATAAGTATGCTGATGGCACTTCCCCTGATTGGACGAAGTTGCTTAATGAATACGATTCCATAATTAAAGACTGCCGTAATGCTTAAAATAATGAGTGGAATACTTCTCTAGCTGACCATGTTGACTTTGATGTAAATTCTACTGAAGATACTGACTCTCTCCAACAGCATATTAATAGCCTCAATGGCCTTCTTAATGATATTTCTAACAAAGATAATCAGAAGCTTATTTTTGAAGATGCCAAAAAGGATTCTAAAAAGTTCATTGATCAAATCAATGAACAGATCAGTCGTTATCAAACTCGTATTGATGATGTGAACAAGGCAAAAGCTGAAGCTGAAGCGAAGGCTCTAGAGGAAGTAACGATCGCGTCGAAAATGTTGGTGTAAGGGTGGCACCCTAGCGCTCGTTTAACG
>CAUHJB010000010.1:0-76258 GCA_959606495.1 uncultured Collinsella sp.
TTGCGGGCTGGGCGATGTGCCAGGGCAAGATGGGTCCCGCGGTTAAGCAGCGCTACGAGGCAATGCTCGAGCAAGATCCCGAAAACGCCCGATTTAAGATGCTGCTCGACAACTGGGTTGCCGCAAAGGATCACCCCACCAAGGAGGACCTGGACAACATGACCGCAGCCGCCAAGAAGGCTGTGCTGGGCGAGTAGATAATCGCCGCCGCGCGCTCGAAATAATACAAACGTGAAAGCCTCGAATTTCTCGGGGCTTTTTTCTTGACACGGGGGTGCGCTGTGGCAAGCGTCTGGGGCGATATTTTCCATCATCCGGATGATGAGTCGGTTTTGAATGATACAGTCTCGTGCATTCGCTGGATGTATCGTCAGATGGAGTACGGCTGCCAAACGTATCCGGGCTTCTTTTCGCACCATTCGATGGGATTCATGCAGCAAGACGCCGCCGGGCGGGCGCCACATTGCAGAGTCTGGGCGTAGCAGGTAGCTGAAAAAACGTACCCGGATGTGTTCAGGGTGGGATGGGCTTTCCGGATGAGTGGGGATTCGGAAACTTTATCCCGGAATTTGCCTTTGGAATGGGATGCAGTTTCCGGTTGAGAGGCTCTGTGGAAATTGCATCCCAGTATTCGGTCGAGAAACGGGATGCGGTTTCCCAACGGGGCCGCAAGCGGAAACCGCATTCCACTCCGGACGCGAATTCTGGGGCACGGCTTGCTGAGGGTTATGGGCTGCAAGCGATATGTGGCAGCATAAAACTCCAATAGGAGGGGTTAAAAATAAATGGTACATCCAGCAGTTAATTTTAATGTGGGGGGGGGTATGATTCTTTTGGTTGCGCATAATATCAAACCCTCTATTAATGAATTGCGTAGGGGTTAGTCACAGATATTGGATAAAACAGACTAATTTGGGGATAAATGACCGCTTACGCCAAAATAAGTAGCATTTAGCGACAAAACATTGAAAAATATGTAGCACATCGCTATGTTTTTATTACGAAAAGATTCCAAATTGGCTTATTTCGGACTCACTTTTCAATCGCCTTGCGGTTCCTGTTGAAACTTGCTGACCTTTGGATGGGTCGAATAAGGCCTCGATGGGGATGAATTAATCATTATGGCGGCGCGCGGACTCAAACGATTTATTGCACTTCTCAGTAGCTTGGCGATTGCGCTCGTCATGGCTCTTGCCGTCGTTTCTTTTGTCCCTCGTGCATTTGGATACACGCCCTATGCAGTGCTTTCGGGCTCTATGGAACCCGAGCTTCCCGTCGGCTCCATGGTGTTTGTTCACCAGGTTGATCCAACGGATATTGCCATGGGCGACAATGCAACTTTTTACCGATCGGACGGCGCCGTAGTGACCCACCAGGTGTACGAGGTCGACCCTGTGGCGCAGACGATCAGTACGCAGGGAATCGCAAACAAAAATGCAGATGGAACCATCATGCACGACGCCGAGCAGACGCCTTTTTCGCGCGTGATCGGCGTCGTTTCTTTTTGTGTCCCTTACCTGGGCTTCGTTAACGCATATTGCACGACGATGCCCGGTTTGCTTGTTGTGGTGGCCGTTCTGGCGCTGCTGGTCGCGGCGTCGATTGTGCTCGATCGGATGGTTCCCGATGAGCCTGCGGGCAAGCATGCCCGCGCGCATGCGAGGGAGCGGCGTTCATAGCGGCAGGGGAGAGGTGCCGGCAACGGCAAGGGCCGTTGCCGGGGAAGTCGATTTTCGAAAGGAAGAGGACGATGGAAAACAAGAAGAAAAAACGCTACGGCATCGTTGCCGCCTTGCTGCTGCTGGTACTGGCTGCCGGCGTGGGCACCTATGCCTGGCTGACGGCACAGTCGGGCCTGACCAACAACTTCACTACTGCGGGCATCAACAAGCCCACTACCGATCCCGATCATCCGAGTCAGCCGCTTCCGGATGATAACACTAAGGTCAACGGCAACCTGACCGAGACCAAATGGGTTAAGGACTCCAAGCTCGCCCCTGGCGTGTCTGTTGCCAAGAATCCTAATGTCGGTATCGGCAAGGGGTCCGAGGATGCATATGTGTACGTCTTCGTGAACAACAAGACGGCGCCCACCGGGACCGATGATTCCAAGACGACTTACTTCACCATTAACGCTGGCTGGAAGGCCGTTGATGCGACCACCGTTGCGGGCGAGCCGACTCATTATCTCGGTGGCCTTTTCGTTTATGTTGGCGAAGGAACCGAGGCTACTCCGCTTACTGCCAGCAAGAATGAGGATAAGTGGACTGGCGAGCTGTTCAGCCAGGTGACCACGCCCAAGGGGACCGAGCAAAAGGATTTCGCCAATCCTGCCACGATGGATGTCAACTGCTTCATTTACGCAGCAGACAATACCGCTGAGGGTTCGTCTACGTCAGCCTTGAATGCTGCCAAGGATTGGGCTAAGGGCCTGCAGTAATCCAACCCCCTCTACCGAGATCCCGGCCCGCTCCCCATCCCCATTTTCGGGTCGGGATCTCGGTCCCCCTTTTATCGACGATTGGCGAACGTAATGCTCAACAATCTTTCCGACAATCAGAAACGCACCTTGGCGCTTGCCGCGATCGCGCTGTTGGCCCTGGCGTGCCTGTGTGGCACGCTGGCTTTTACAGTTGATATGGTTCCGGCGAACAACGTCCTATCGTTTGGCAGCGTGAAGGTACGAGTCTGCGAATACACCCTAAACGAGCGGGGCGAGGAGATTCCGTTTGAGGCCAACGAGCACGGGGACTATCCCGACACCAAGGCCGGGGGCTCTGACATCAGCCGCATCGTGCGCGTGGAGAACGTCGGCGCGCAGCCTGAGTACGTTCGCGCGCGCCTGCGTATGGTATCGGTGGCGCCCGACGGTTCGAGCGCGGATGCTTCGGGCAACGTTGCGTTTAACGTAAACGCGGGTGAGGGGTCCCCGTGGATCGATGGCGGCGACGGGTGGTACTACTACCGTGGATTGGCTGGGCGTGGCGGCATGCTCGACCCCGGCGCCATGACGGAAAGCCTCATGGACTCGCTGCGATTTGTGGGCGACTACCACGATGCCGCGCGCGGCGGCTCATACAGGCTCGATATCGACGTCCAGGCCGTGCAGGCCAAAAACCAGCAGGCAAACGATACCGTCCTCGACGTACTTGACGTCGTGGGCTGGCCGGAGGCGAACTAGCCTATGAAGATCAAGAACATAAACCGGGGCATGCTTAGCAGGCTGGTTGCCGTCGCAGCGATTGTCCTTTGCTGCGTTATGGCGCTGCCAACGGTGGTGCATGCCGAGGACGTGCCCGAGAACAAAAACGAATTCCACATCAAAAATGAGGCTGACTTTTTGTCGTGTGTGGCGCTGTCGCGCGAGCGCGATACGTCCGGCTGGCACGTTTATCTCGATAACGACATTGAGCTCGACAGCGACGACATGAAAGCCATCGTTGCAAACACCGTTAAGCATCTGTCGTTTGGCAACAAGGAGCATCCGTTTAAGGGCGTGTTCGATGGTCAAAACCACACCGTTGAGGGCCTGAACTACGATAAAGACGCTTTTGACCCCGAGCGCGATACGGGATTTTTTGCCGAGACCAACGGTGCCACCATCAAAAACTTCCTGGTCAAGGACGCCAACGTGTGGGCGGACTTCCGCGGTGGCATTATCGTGGGCAAGGCCGTCAATACGCGCTTCGAAAACGTTATGGTCATGGAGAGCACGCTGCACGTGACCTGCGCCAACAATGCCCTCAACCTCATTACCAACGCAGGCTTTGAGGGCGGTCTCATCGCCGGCGAGCTCGACGGCTGCATCCTCTACAACTGCGAGGTCCGTGGCGGCCGTGCCGTCAACAATACGACCTCGGGCGTGCAGGCGCTCGGCGGTGAGGGTCTGTATATGGCGGCGTTTGCCGGCTACGTTAAGAACTCGACTATCGAGTACTGCCGCGTGACGCCGACGCGCAAAGACGACGGCTCGATTGCCGAGAAGGGCATGACCGACGTCACCAATAAGTACGACGTGGCCATTGGCGCCCTGGGCGGCAACAACGTGTACGCCTCGGGTTTTGTGGGCTGTATGGCGGGTGACGCCAAGATTATCGACTGCTTCTCGACGGCGCAGTGCTACAGCTATGCCGCGTCGTACGTGGGCGTCGTCGCCGTGACGCGCGCATGGACGGGTGGCCTGGCGGGCCGTATTTTGACCGCCGAGGGCAACGAGCTCGTCCGCAGCCATTTTGCGGGCGACTTGAGCTCGCGCCAGTACAACCCCATCGCCGTGATCCCCATCATTCAAAACGATGTGAACCTGGGCGGTATTGGCGCGCGCGCCAACAAGGATGATGCCAAAGTTACCGAGTGCTACTTTAAGCCAAGCGTGAGCCTTACTGGCAACAGCCAGGGCAACCCTGCCAAAAAGAAAATCCCCTCGTTTGGCGGCGACGGTACCACTAAGGGCGACGGCTATGGCCCGTGGGACGACGAGCGCTATACCACGCGTGAGCTGTGGGAAGAGCATGACTATGATTTCTGTGCCGGTACTAAACGCTCGACTGCTAACGATGAGGCCCTGGGTGGCACGCACGCCAATGAGTGGGCGATGGATTACAAACTGAATATTCCCGTGCATGGCCAGAGCGTTAAGGCAACGACCGATTTTCCCGGCGCGGGCACCGCGACCATCGAGGCAACCAAGCTTGGTATTGATCAGGCGACCTCGGACCCCTACACCTTTGCCGTGAGCGCTGTGCTGGCGGGAACGGCTCAGGGCTTGGCCCAGGGCGATACGTCGGTAACGTTTGAGCAAGAGACCTCCGCAAAGCCTGAAGGCCTGACCGAGGCAAACGAGGGATACCGCTTTACGGGCTGGTTCCGCGAGCCCGGGGTCAACGTGAACCACATCGAGGCCGATAACACCTGGTTTGACGGCAAGACCGATGCCGATGCCGTGACTGCCGGCAAACAGGTCAAGAAGAGTGAGGCGCACGAGCATACGTCGACCTATACCGCCGATAATGCCAAGGGGGTCGACGGTTTTAAGGGCAATGACCTGTTTATCGCTTCGTACGAGGCACAGGTGCTGTTCTATAACGTCAAGGGCGAGACGCTCGCGTGGCAGAGCGGCGAGGAGCACGACAAGTCGACGGACTGGTACCGCTATGGCGTCGGTTTAACGCCGGCTGCCCCTGCGGACCGCGGCACTCTTTCTGCCAGCGCCACCTTTATCGGTTGGACGACGCAGCCGAGTGGCGAGGCCGGGATGCATGGCGGTTACGCGGCCATCACCTCGCCTAAGCTTGCCGAGCTAAAAAACGCCGGTGCGTTCTATCCTGCCGGCACCGAGATCACTGTGCTTGGTCCTACCGATTTTTATCCGGTGTACACCGACTATGTGTCGAACATCATGACGGTGTTTGAGGGCAATGAGCAGGATGCAACCGACGATCAGACTCGGCGCGACGGTGTGGGCAAAACTGACGTTAAGGTTGAGACTGCAGAAGATGGCACAAGCGCGTATACCGTACAGGTGCTCGACGTATCCGGTAAAGCTATATCCGAGGAGGGCCAGCTGCCCGACGGCTATCGTTTCCTGGGTTGGTATGAAAACAAGGGAACTGAGGATGCCCCGCTCGAGGTGCGCGTAAGCCGCGACCCCAGCTATACGCTCCCCGCCGATGTCGATTTAACCGCGCCGCATACCTACATCGCCCGCTTTGAGTACCGAGTGGATTATTACGTTCGGGCTTATACCAACCATGAGTTTACGGACAGCAAGCTACTTTGTTCCGTTTGGAATCGCTATCAAACGCCCTTTGAGGAAAACGTCGGTAGTACCTTCGTGCGTGAAAACGTCGTCCACTGGGGCCCGGAGCATGTTGACCACGGTATAAAGGATAGTTATGAAACGTGTGACACGCGCTTCACGAAGGAAACCCTTGTCGTGAGTCCCCTTAACGCGTACTCGCACAACGTTAAAAACGATACGGGAGCCGATACTCTAAAAAACCTCTATGCCGATACCGATTTTCCAGGCGCTGCAACGCTAAGCGATACTTGGACTTCGGCTTCGCTGAACGTAACGGTCAAACCGGTGAATGATCGCTATCGCCTGAATTTCTGGACGCTTGAGCGCGATGGTGAATATTGGACATATGTGAAAAATCCCATCGAGAGCATGGTGCGTACAGATAAGAAGTACTACGTTCGCGCGATGATTACCACGGACGTTAATTTCTACAACAAGGGCGATAATGTCGTGAGGACTGCCACGCGGCGCTATGAGAGTAACTTGCTGCAGACCAAGGTGAACGGGGCGGATCCGACGTTCACGTATTACTACCCGCATGTTAATAAGTCGGTTAAAGTGGCCGAAAAGCCAGAAGATGGTGAGAAGGGATCGTATGAGAGCCCCCTGACCCTCGAAGCTTCCCCGACCGATGCCGACATGGCCGTGCCGGGCTATAAGTTCCTGGGCTGGATTTCGACCGCCGAGGTTCAGAAGGATTCTGACGTCTGGAAGTATATCTACGACGTCGCCGGCGACTCCTATGTGACGAGTGATCCGGATAAGGCAGAGCCGTATCTGGCGACCGACGAGTCCAAGGTCACCCAGTGGCAGGATGCCTATCCCGTCTACGCAAAGTACGACGTCAGCTACACCACCAACCTGCATCGCGCAGGTTTTGAGGGTACGGACAAGGTCAATGTGCCTAGCTACAACATCGCTCCCGTTATCAACGCGGACACCAATCCTGCTACGGCAACGGTGACCCCTGACGTTACGACGCCGGTTTATAAAGCAGGCGGTGAGCTGTATAAGTTGCAGAAGGTTGAGATCGAGCTTCCGAACGGCGAGATCAAGACGCTTCCCTACGATGTGGAGCATGGTACTTGCTCTTATCCGGTGGAACCTGGCGGAGCCTATACATTCGTGGCGTACTATTCGCCGTTGGCGGTTGTGTACCACCTCAATGCCACGGATGTGGACGGCAAAGTTGCTCAGCAAGACGATATGCTCGGCAACCTTAATGGCGGCATCCCGAAGCCTACTTATGACGTCAGCACTATCGATGCGGATACAGGCAAGTTCAACGTCTTCGTGGGCTGGACGGAAGCCGAGCCGGCACCTGGCAAGGGCTATGTCGCTTGGTCAGAGGGCATCCGTATGGTGAGTGCTTCTACCGTGGTCAAGGCCCCCATGGAGCTGTACCCGGTCTACCGTCCCAGCCTGGTTACCGTTCAATCGAACATTGACTCTAAACTTGCGAATCCCGATCTTGTCCGTAGCCTCGGCCGCACTGATTCCGGCGACCAGATTTCTCTTGAGGTCAAGGCCGCCGAGGAGGTTGAGGGCACTGACGGCACCAAGTACGACTTTGTCGGCTGGTCGCGCGATTATGTCAATGACGGGCAGTACACCCTGATGACTGACGATGAGAAGTATCCCCTCGAGGGCAGCGAGCCCTTTGAGAGCGTGACCTACACTGCGGTGTACAAGAAGACGCCGCTTAAAGTGCGCTATCACGACACCGAAGGCAACGTCATCTACACCGCTACGGTAGACCCGAACGATACGAGTGTTCTGCGTGGCCAGGATGGCAATGCCGGCTTTGTTCAGACAGTTAAGGTGCCCAAGATGGACGAGAACGGCAACCCGGTCTATGACGACAAGGGTGAACCCGTCATGGAGCCAAAGGAAGTGGCCTACGATCCCGAAGCCTACTCCGCAATCGTCGCATTCCTGGGCGAGCGAGCGGATAGCAGCTTGAAGGAGTTGTTCTTGGAGTGGCAGTGGGTTAATGGCGACAAAGCTGTGGCGTGGAGCGACTTCAAGGGTAAACCGGTTACAGCCAACATGGATTTGTATCCGGTGACGTATAAGGTCGTCGCTAACGACACATCGGACGATGCGAGCCCTAAGAATGTGACCGGGCAGCTCAAGTGGTTGCTTGATCCCAATGCCGCGAACACGATAGATGACAAGAGCGATAAGGCGCCGTTCAAGGCTTGCTTTGCAAAGCCCTTCATGGGCACGCAACTGACGGTGCACGTTGACCGCGTGGGCTATGGTCTTCCTGGCCAGACTCCTGCGCCTGTCAACGGGAAGTATGTCTCGCTTTACAGTTCGGGTTCAGGCGAGGGCTCGTTTGAGCTGACGAATCGTTTGGACTACAAGCTCACGGGCGACGGCACTCAGAGCGATGGCAATGCGGTGTTCGATTTCGCCGCTACGCATACGCTCAAGATCGTCAAGCAAACCCAGGATAGCTGGGCGAAGGGCAAGACGTTCCGCTTCAAGGTTTCCCGGGCCGGCATGGACGGCAACGCCTTGGAGGAGCGCACGGTTGAGGTAACGGTGTCATCGGATGCGCAGCTGAAGGACGGTTCCGCCTGGTACTCCGGCGCTATCGAGCTTGCGGTCCCGGCGGGTATCTACACCGTCGAGGAGGACTCAGCGTGGGCATGGCGCTACAGCAACCAAATCGGCGTCCCTGGCAAGCAGCCGGGCGATAAGGCGCAGGCGACTATCTCCGCTGCATCGAGCGCGAACGATGCCACGTTCACCTGCACGAACACGCGTGTGAACGACAAATGGATCGACGGCAGCAATCGTGCCCATAACGTTTGGAGCAACGGCAACGTAGCAAAGAAGGAGGATTAGCATGTCCAAGCGCAAGCGCATCATCGCCTTGCTGGTGGGGGTTATCCTCCTGGCCGGTACGGCAGGCACGTTGGCCTGGCTTTCGGTTACGGGCGTGCTGGTCAACCAGTTCGGCATCGGGTCGGTGACGCCATCGGTTCAGGAAACGCTCAACGGCAAAGTGAAAAGCGATGTCAAGGCGAAGAACACGGGTACCGCGCCCGCCTATATTCGTGTTGCAGTGGATATCTACTGGCAGGACCAGGATGGCGCACGCCTGTGGGATGAGCCGAAGGAGGAGCCGAAGGGTGAGGCGGATTACGAGATTGCGTGGAGCGTGGCTGATGCCTCGGGCGCGAACTCGGCTTATAACTGGGTTAAGGCGAGCGACGGGTTCTATTACTGGACGTCGCCCGTCGCTCCCGGCGCGGAAACCGGCGTGCTCATTAATAGGGTTACCGAGCTCAAGGCAACCGAAGGTCGCAATCTTGTCGTGGATATCTCCACTCAGGCGGTCCAGGCGACGCCCGATGAGGCCGTGCACGACGCATGGGGTTGCTCGGTCGAGAATGACGTGCTGGTGCCGCCGCATGGAGGTGCGTAAGTATGGCGTTCCCGATTCGTAAAGGTGTTGCGCGCTCCTTGCGTTGCATGGTCGCGGCCATTTTCTGCGTGGTCGCGCTCGCTGTTCCCGCCCGTGCGTTTGCCGATACTCCCGCGATTGCCTATGACGGAAATGCGCGTCAGCTGACGGTCTCGGGGGCGACGGACTCCTCGGGGGAGCCCGATCTGTTTTTGGCCTTTAAAGATCTGATGCCTGGCGATGTGCGTGATCAGCAGATAGAGATTCGTGCCACGGGCGTAAAGTCCCAGGTGCGCGTGTTTGTGCGTGCCGTTGTCGATCACGAGACGGCACGCCTGCTGTCGCCCATTACCCTAACGGCGTCGGCGGGCGATGGCTCTGCAGGTTGGCTCCAGACAGGAACACCGGGCAGCGCGTTCGCTTATCCCACGCAAATCGCCACGTTTACGAGCGATGGCAGCACGGTGCTTAATTTGCAGCTAAACGTTCCGACATCGGTGGGCAACGAGGTTGCCGACGCAAACAAGACCATTCGCTGGGAGATTACCGCCGAGGACGATGGCGAGAAGATTCCCGTGCAGTCTGCTGACAGCAAGAAGCCCGGCTTGCTTGGTCTGGCGGCAACGGGCGACAACACGCTCACGTTGCTTTTGGTGTTGCTGACACTTGCAATCATCGCATTTATAGCCGCACTTCTTTTGTCCCGGAGGGATAAGCGCTAGGTTCATCTTCTAAACGCAACGCCCTCCCGGGCGGCGGGCACGAAGTTCCCTGCTCTACAGTCCTGCGCAAGACGAAGGCCACATTAAGTGGCCTTCTTTGCGTGCGGAACTCGCGATGAACTTCGAGCCCGCCGCTCGGGAGGGCGCCCCTTTATTGACGGAAGGCCTAATAAGCGGATATTCCATGCCCGGATGTATTCAGAGCGGGACGGGCTTTCCGGATGGGCGGTGTTTCGGAAAGTGTGTCCCAGAATCGGCGCTCAGAGTGGTCCCCACTTTCCGGTTGATGTCTTGTCCGGAAACTATGTCCCGGAATTAAGGCTTGGAATGGGATGCACTTTCCGGTTGAGAGCCTTAGCGGAAAGTGCGACCCGGAATTTACTCTTGAAGTGGGATGCGCTTTCCCAACAGGCCCTCAAGCGGAAACTGCGTCCCATTCCGAAGGCAGATTCCGGGACACACTTTCCGAATATAAAGAAGGCCACTTAATGTGGCCTTCAACTTATATATGTTGCGGATGCTTTCATGACAAGCCGCGCTTCAACACCGAGGCGTCTGCCCGGCGACGCGGAATGTAAGGTTCATCGCGAGTTCCGCACGAGCCGGAGAGCACTTAATGCGCTCTCCGTGCGAGCAGGACTGTCCGAGCAGGGAACCTTACGTTCCGCGCCGCCCGGGCGGACGAACCAGGTCGATAGACCCGCTACTTGATCTTGGTCGTGCCCGGTGCCAGGTTGGGGTCGGTCTCGTTGGCCTCGGTCTGGAAGTGCTCGGTGTACACGTTCTTGCCGTCGCGGAACATCTCGTAATACTGCATCTTGGCGTAATCCTCGCGCGCCTTGGTGGCGGCTGCGGCAGCGGCGTCGTCACCGGTGACGTTGGAGGAGAGCGCCCAGCGCAGGCTGGCGTCCTCGTAGCCCACGGAGTTGATGGCGGGTAGCGACTCGCGCAGCGTCATGTGCGCCTTCTGGTAGTCGGTCAGCGGTGCGCCGATCAGCTGCATAAGCTGGGTGGACAGGTAGTTGGTAGACAAGTCGTCAACCTCGCTCGTCTGGTCGCAGCCGGCAACGTCGTAGTTGGCCCAGATGATGTAGTCGGTCTGCCACAAGCGCTCCTGGTGGGCGGCATCGTCCTCGTTGGTAAACCACTTGTCATTGAACTTGGACGGGAAGAACGGCTGGTGGTCGCCCCAGAACACCACGACAACCTTGCGGTCGAGCTTGCTCAGGGCGTTGAGGAAGTAACGCAGCGCTTGGTCGGACTGCTCGATGCACGAGACATACTCGTCGACATCGGAGAGCGTGCCGTCCTCGACGGTCTTGGCGTCCAGGTCGGTCGTGTCGATGTTCAGGTGCATCTGCTTGTCGACCGGCAGCAGACCCGTATCGTAGCCCGAGTGGTTCTGCATGGTCACGTCGAAGATAAACTGAGGATCGGCGTTCTGGTCGAGCAGCTCAAGAATCTTGTCGTAGGTCGCCTGGTCGGTCACCATGCCGCGCAGGGTATCGGCGCCCTGGAAATCGTTGATGGACAGGAACTGGTCAAAGCCAAAGTCCTTATAGACGTTCTCGCGGTTCCAGTTGGTCGCGTGGTTGGGGTGCATGGCCGTGGTGGAATAGCCGAGCGATTTGAACTGCTCTGCCAGGTTCCCGGTCGTTTCCATGTTGTAGATGGTGTAGGGGTACACGCCCGAGCCCAGGTTGGCCATGGAGTTGCCGGTCATAAACTCAAACTCGGTATTGGCCGTGCCGCCGCCGTAGGCGCTCACGTAGAGCTTTCCGCGGCTGAGGCAGTTGGACAGGTTCTTAAAGTACTGCGGACCTTCGTAGCCGGCGCGCATGTTCTGGTAGATCGACAGATCCGAGAACGTCTCGTTCATGATGGCGATGACCGTGGGCTTCTCGCTGTCGAACTGCTCCTTTGCGGCGGCGCGCTCGTCGCTCTTGGCCGCGTCGGACTTGTCGTAGGCCTTGGCGTACTTTTTGAGCGTGGCCTTGGCATCGTCGACGGAGTAGTCGGCGGGTTTGGGCGGCTTGATGGACTGTGCCGCACTAATAAAGGCAGGCAGGTAGCCCTCGCGCCAGTAGCTCTCGAGCGGGCGCCAGGTGTAGACAGTGATGCCGAGGGTGTTGTAGTAGTCGATGAGCGTGACATGCGCGGTCACGCCGCCCAGGCACAGCACCGCCACGAGCAGGTTGGTGAGCAGCATGCGCTTGGCGTTAGCGGCGCCCTTCTGACGGTGCGGTGCCACCAGGCCGGCGTACTCGCACAGCAGCATGGCGATGGCGGTAAAGCCCATGGACAGCACGCAGAACAGCGAGATCGAGAAGGTGTAGCCGTTGCCGGCGACCGCGGCGGCGGTGGAGATGGCCGAAAGGTCGCCCGGCTGGATGGGCATGGATTTAAACGTGATGACGAAGAACTCGGCAATGCCCAGGACAAAGAGGGCAAAGGCCAGGACCGCGGGAGCTGCGCCGTGGCGCTGGAATAGGAAGAACAAGCCGACCATGAGCACGGTGATGATGGCCCATTCGAGCAGAATGCACAGGGGGTAGACCCAGGTAAAGTCGTGGTTGGACGAGACCTCCATGCCCAGCAGCGCAAAGACGCCGGCGAGCAGCAGGCACAAGACGGCGGCGACGAGCGGTTTGCCCACAAAGGCTCCGCGCAGGCGGGCGAGCTTGCCGGTGGGGACGGGGGCATCGGACCCGGCGAACGCAAAGACGCGCGGGGCGATGCGGTCGCGGGCAATGCTGGCCCAGGCGCATCCGGTAAGGATGGCGTTGGTCAGGATGAGCATCACAAAGGCGAGCGGCTCGTTTTGGGCGACGAGGCCAATGGCGCCCCAAATGGTCAAAAAGAGCTGGAACAGGCCGAAGGCGACACTCCAGGCGATGGCGCCTTTGGCGACGGTGCCCGACTGTGCGCGAATGGCCTTGGCCTCGCGCAAGACAAGGTAGACGGTCGCCGCAAGACCGACGAGCGAGATGGCGGCAGCGAACATGCTGAGACTCCTCACAAACTTAAAACCTACGAAAGCGGGGGTTTACCCGATTGTTACCAAGATATGCGCTGCAATTGGTGGCTGCGCACAACAACCAGCCATATTAACGCGCACGTGTGGCGGTGTGGCGCAATGTAGTGGCGACCTGCGCGATAATGGACGGGAATTACACGGAAACGTAAAGGCTTCTTAAAGAAATGGCGAGGATGAGGCGATGAACGAGCGGGTTTGCACCAAGGCTGTGGATACGTGTGGCTATCCGGTCGAGACCACGGGCAACGCGGTGCTGGACATTTTGGAGCACCGTTCGTCTACGCGCGCCTTCGCGCGCGATGACAGTGACCGTCCCGTAGCGGTGACCGACGAGCAGCGGGCGGCGATTTTGCATGCGGCGAGTCGCGCGCCATCGGCAGGCGCCATGATGATGTATTCCATCGTGAGCATTCGCGAGCAGGCTACGCTGGACCGTCTGGCCGACCTGTGCGATCACCAGCCCATGATCGCCAAGGCGCCCTGGGCACTTATATTTGTGGTCGATTATGCCAAGTGGATCGATCTGTTTGAGCATGTGGGCTGCTTTGAGCCCGAGTTTGTAGAGCGTACGGGCAAGGCGCCCCGTCGTGCACCGGGCCTGGGCGACTTTGCCATCGCGGCTCAGGATGCCGTGATCGCCGCGCAAAACGCCGTGGTTGCCGCCGAGGCCCTGGGCCTGGGGAGCTGCTACATTGGCGACATCGTGGAGAACGCCGAGGAAGTTGCCGAGCTGCTCGATCTGCCGCCCTATACCATGCCGCTGTCGATGCTCATCATCGGCACGCCCCGTAAGGAGCGCCCGGCGATCGCGCATCCCGTGGTGAACCTGGTGCACGAGGAGCGCTATCGCCGCGCCGATGCCGCGACCATGGATGCGCAGGTGGCCGAGATGGACGCGATGTTCCGTCCGCATGCCCGCGAGGTGGGCGAGCGCGTGGTGGATATCTACACCCGCAAACACACTAGTCCCTTTATGGCCGAGATGAGCCGCTCCATGGAGTGGTGGTTCAAAAACTGGCTCGGAAAATGACGAATGTGACAAGGGGACGGTCCCTTTGTCACATTCCATATCGCCGCGGTAGCCTAAAGACTGTATAAATCTTTATCTAGCTGGGAAAACAGTGCATTAAAACATGGGCCGATTACCTATAATCCCTTCGAACGTTAAAGTTGGGAGGAAACCGGCTTATGGAACAAAAGGCCAAGGAGGCAGCCTCGCACGCTGCGATTCCTGTGAGCATCTCGGCGATGCTCGTCACGCTGGGCGTGGTGTACGGCGATATCGGCACCAGCCCTATGTATGTAACCAAGGCGCTCGTTGCCGGCAACGGCGGCATCGGAAGTGTGACGGAGGAGTTCGTGCTTGGCGCGCTCTCCCTTGTCGTGTGGACGGTCACGCTGCTGACCACCATCAAGTATGTGCTCATCTCGCTGCGCGCCGATAACCATGGTGAGGGCGGCATTTTTGCCCTGTACAGCCTGGTCAAGCGCTGCGGAAAGTGGCTTATTATCCCTGCCATGCTGGGCGGCGCCGCGCTGCTCGCCGATGGCATCCTGACGCCGGCCGTTACCGTTACCACGGCCATCGAGGGCCTGCGCACCATCCCGGCGGTCCATGCCGTGCTGGGCGATGACCAGGGCCGCGTCGTCGCCATTACGCTCGCCATCATCATCGTGCTCTTCCTGGTACAGCGCATCGGTACGGCCAAGATCGGTCACGCCTTTGGCCCCATCATGACGCTGTGGTTCCTGTTCCTGGGCGGCACGGGTCTGTTCTTTGTCTTCCAGCACCCCGCCGTGCTGCTGTGCCTCAACCCGGTGCGCGGCATCGCCTTTTTGCTGAGCCCCAACAACCACGCGGGCATCATGATTCTGGGCAGTTGCTTCCTCGCCACCACCGGTGCCGAGGCGCTCTACTCCGACATGGGCCACGTTGGCCGCGGCAACATTTATGCAACCTGGCCGTTCGTTAAGTGCTGCCTGCTGCTTTCCTATATGGGCCAGGGCGCTTGGCTTATGAACAACGCTGCCAACCCCGAGCTCATGGGCATTGCCGACCTCAACCCCTTCTACCAGATGCTCACCCCGGGCCTGCGTCCCTTTGCCGTCGGCCTTTCCACCGTCGCGGCCATCATTGCCTCGCAGGCGCTCATTACCGGCGCATTCTCGCTGGTGTCCGAGGCCAGCCGCCTGGACCTCATGCCGCACATGCAGGTCTTCTACCCTGCCGAGACCAAGGGCCAGCTCTATATTCCCATGGTCAATAACGTCATGCTTGTCGGCTGCGTCATCGTGGTGCTGCTGTTCCAGAACTCGGCGCATATGGAAGCCGCCTACGGCCTTGCCATTACGCTGACTATGATGTGCACCACGCTGCTGCTCTTCTTCTACCTGCACGAGGAGCGCAAGCTCAAGGTTGCTCCGTGGATTTTCGCGGCCTTCTTCCTTTTGCTCGAAGGCTTCTTCTTCGTGAGCTCGCTCACCAAGTTCTTCCACGGCGGCTACTTCACCATCCTCATGGCTGCACTCATCATGGGCATTATGGTGTGCTGGTACAACGGCACGGCGGTCGAGCAGCGCCAGTTTACGCTGCTGCCGCTGCGCAGCTACCTGCCGCAGCTCAAGCGCCTGCGCGACGACGACCGTTACGAGCGCATGAGCGACAACGTCGTGTACCTGACCAAGGACACCCATACCGACTACATCGACCGCGATATCGTCTATTCGATCTTGGACAAGCATCCCAAGCGCGCCCGCGCCTGGTGGTTTGTGAATGTCGAGACCATGGACGAACCGCACACCTTTGCCTATTCGGTCGAGACGTTCGGCACCGACTACGTGTTCCGCGTGCATCTGTACCTGGGCTACAAGATCAACCAGCGCGTGAATGCCTACCTGCGTCAGGTTGTTCAGGACTTGGCTGCCACCGGCGAGCTGCCGCCGCAGACGCATGACTACTCGGTCTACAAGGATCCGGGTAACATCGGCACGTTCAAGTTTGTCCTGATCCGTAAGCTTCTGGCGCCCGAAAGCGATGTGGAGCCCAGCGAGCGTACGGCCATCACGCTCAAGTACATCATTCGCCGCGCCGCCGGCACGCCCGCGCGTTGGTACGGCCTGGAGAACTCCAACGTGAGCTTTGAGTACGTGCCGCTGTTCACCAAGTTCAAGGCTGTGAATAAGATGCAGCGCCTGGCTCCCAACGAGCGGCCGTAGGCGCCGACGGGCTGCGTGGAGTTGGTTTTCGATGGACAAGATTGAGGCTGGGGAGGCAAACATGGATACAAAGGCGCTCGATGGCCGCGAGGCGGTGGTCGAAATGGTGCGTGAGGCGCGCGTCGACGCCGCCGAAGATCGGTTCTTTACGAATCGCGCCAACATGGACATGGCCGACCGCGTAATCTCGATCGTGGCACTGGTATTTGGAGCGGTGTGCGTGTGCGCACTGCTCGCGCATGTGCTGTTTGTCTAGCGGCTGCCGGTCGTAGAAGGCTTTACACTTAGAACCACCACGAGGGAAAACCACCACAAAGGTGCCTGTCCCCTTTGTGGTGGTTTTTGTTTTTGAGAGAGGGGCGGGGCGCTGATGGACGTCCGTGCGGACGGGGATATTGCCGATAACTTTTGGTGGCGGCGCACAACGCTGACGCGCCGCACTCCTCTGTATGACGCCTGCGTATCGGCGGGGCTGCTGGTCGCAGCGACGATTGTGGGCGCGCTACTCGACCATCCGGGTCTCGCGCCGAGCATCATGATCGTCTATGTGTTCGCCGTTCAGCTGTGCGCATTCTTTACCTGGAGTCGCCTGTATTGCTTGCTGAGCTCGGCTGCCGCCGTGGCGCTCTACAACTTCTTGTTTGTCGACCCGCGCTACTCGCTGTCGCTTATCGACCGCGTCTATCCCGGCATGTTCTTCATCATGTTCGTGGTCTCGCTTGTGTCGAGCTCGATTGCGTTGGCCCTGCGCCGCGCTTTAGCACAGGCTGCCGCTAGCGACCGCCGCACGCATATGGTGCTCGAGACCAACCGCATGCTGCAGCGATGTGCCGATCAGCAGCAGATTGTGCATGCCATGGCAACGCAGCTGGCGCGTCTTTCGGGCTGTCCGGTCGTGTGGTACAGCGCCGACGCCGACGATGATGACCTGCTGCCGCGTGCGACATACACGGCCGTGGGCGATGCCGCGCCGGTGCACGAACTGGCACCGCAGATGCCGCCGCGGCTCTCGGCGTCCGCCTATGTGGGAACGCCGCTCGATGCCACCTATGGCGGCTCGGCGTTTTATGGCATCTACCTGACGGTTCGCACGGGCGACGGCTTCGTGCGCTCGGGCGACCCCGCCTCGGTGGTGGGCGTGCTGGCTATCGTTGCCGAGCCCGACGTGCTGACGCACGAGGAACGGGCGCTTGCCGATGCCATCGTGAGCGAAGGCGAGCTGGCGCTCGATCGCGCCCGCGCCATGGAGGCCCGCGAAGAAGCGGCGGTGCTTGCCAAAAACGAGCAGCTGCGCGCCAACCTGCTGCGCTCCATCTCGCACGACCTGCGCACGCCGCTCACCAGTATTTCGGGCAATGCCGACGTGCTGCTCGACCAAGGCTCGACTGGCACGGCCGTGCTCGATAGCCAGACGCGCCGCGGCCTGCTCCTGTCCATTCGATCGGATGCGCAATGGCTCAACGCCACCGTCGAGAACCTGCTCGCCATCACCAAGCTCGAGGGCGGCGGTATGCGCCTGTCGACCACGCTCGAGCTCATGGACGATATCGTCGAGGAGGCGCTGCGCCACGTGAACCCTGCCGTGCGCGAGCACGACCTTAAGGTGGTGGCGTGCGATGAGCCGGCGCTCGTCAACGTCGATGCGCGCCTGATGGTGCAGCTGGTGGTCAATCTGGTGAACAACGCCATCACCTATACGCCTGCAGGCTCGCATATCATGATTTCGATTAGCGTCGACGATGGACGCGTGGCGTGCTCGGTGGCCGATGATGGTCTGGGCATCGCACCCGAGGACCGCGAGCGGATCTTTGAGTCGTTCTATACCGCCAACCATGGTCTGGCCGACAGCCATCGCAGCGTGGGCCTGGGTCTTTCGCTCTGCCGCTCCATTGCGCTGGCACATGGCGGTAGCATAGAGGTTGCCGCGGCGGATCCGCACGGCTCAGTCTTTACGATTGAACTTCCCGCCGCCGACGTTTCGTTTGATAAGGAGTAGCGCTGTGCCGAACTCTGCCGTGAAACCGCTCATCTTGGTCGTTGAGGACGACCCCGCCGTTCGCAATCTTATCGTTGCCGCGCTCGAGGCGCACGGCTTGCGCCATATGGCCGTGGAGACCGCCCATGCCGCCATCGCCGCCGCCTCGTCGCAGGCGCCGAGCATCGTGCTGCTCGATCTGGGCCTGCCCGATATGGACGGCGTCAAGGTAGTGGAGTCGGTGCGCGCATGGTCGGGCATGCCGATCATTGTGGTCTCGGCGCGCAGCGAGGATGCGGACAAGATTCGCGCACTCGATGCCGGTGCTGACGACTACCTGACCAAGCCGTTTTCGGTCGAGGAGCTGCTCGCGCGCATTCGCACGACGCTCAGGCGTCTTTCGTATGCACAGACAGGCGGCGTTGTCTCCGAGGGCTCGTTCGATACCGGCGAGCTGCATATCGATTTTGATGCTGGCATCGCCACGATGGATGGCGAGGAGCTGCATTTGACGCCGATCGAGTACAAGCTCCTGTGTCTGCTAGCGCATAACGCCGACAAGGTGCTGACGCATCAGTTTATCCTGCACGAGATTTGGGGCACGGCAACCAAGAGCGACCTGGCGAGCCTGCGTGTCTTTATGGGCACGCTACGCAAGAAGATCGAGTCCGACCCCGCGCATCCGCGCTATATCCAAACGCATGTGGGCATCGGTTACCGATTGGTCACCCAAGGCTAGATCGCCAACCGCCATTCCAATATGAGTTGCGGTGAAATAGTTCCTGTTTGGGCCTTTGCCAGGCATTTATAGGAACTATTCCACCGCAACTTTGTTTACTTGCCTTTGGGCTTGCTGGCGTAGAACTTCTTCTTTTTGGGCTTGCCTGCGCAGGCGGGCTTGCCGTCGCCGCGCGGTCCTCGGTCGCCGGCCTGCGCGTGCGCGGGCGCTGCTGCACGAGGCTTGCGCGCCTCGGGGTTGCGCAGCTCCTCGGTTCGCTCGGCAATCTCCTCGGCACTAAAGCCGACCTCGGCCATGGCGTCCTCGATGGGCAGTCGGCGCACGATATAGCAATGATGCACCTTCTGGTTGCGTGCGAAATCCTCGGGGATGGTCTGCGCCGTAATGTCCTCCAGCACGACGCCCGCGCGTGCGAGCTTGCGCGTCTCGGGGCGAAAGCCGCGCAGGTTGCAGCTAAAGATGGCATGTCCGCCCTGTGCGAGCAGGCGAGATACGCCGGCCAAAAGCTCAACATGGTCGCGCTGGACATCCCAGGTGCGGCGGCCCATCTTGGACGAGTTCGAAAACGTGGGCGGGTCGACAAAAATCAGGTCCCAGCGGTTGCGCGTCTGGCGCTGGTCGCGAATCCAGGCGAGCACGTCATCGCGCACAAAGTGATGCTGCGGGCCAACAAAGCCGTTCTGGCGCATGTTGCGCTCGGCCCAGTCCAGGTAGGTGTTGGAAAGGTCGACCGTCACGGTCTCCTCGACGCCGCCGTCTGCCGCATAGCAGGTGGCGGTGCCGGTGTAGGCGAACAGGTTGAGGAAGCGGCGTGCCTGTTTGGCGTGCTCGCGCACCAGGTTGCGGGTGACGCGGTGATCCAGGAAGATGCCCACATCCAGATAGTCGTCAAAGTTGACGGCAAAGGTAAGGCCGCCCTCTTCGATGAGCGGCAGGCGACGGCGCACGATGTTGGCACGCTCGCCCGATCCGCCCTTGCCGGCACCCTGCTTGCCGTACTGCGAGCCGCCGCGCGAACGCATGCGGGCCTTGGCGTGCACATGCTCGGCGGGAACATCTAGGATGCGCGGCGCGATGGCCAAGATGTCGAGCATGCGGGCCTGGGCCAGCGTGGGATCGATGGTCTTGGGCGCGGCGTATTCGGCGATGACGAGCCAGCGGCCCGGCGTCTGCGGGCAGCCTTCGTACAGGTCAATGGCGGCGGAGTAGTCGGGCAGGTCGGCATCGTAGACGCGGTAGCAGCTCACGCCCTCGCGCTTTGCCCACTTGCGACGCAGGCGGGCGTTCTTGCGCAGGCGGTTGGCGAACTGCTCGGACTCGGGGATGAGCACGGGCAGCGGCTTGCCGTCGCCCAGGTCGAGCGTGGCGGCAGGTTCGGGCATGGGAGTGTCGGCGGCTTCGTCTTGAGCGTCTGCGGTCTGCTGTTCGGCATCTGCGCTGGTCGCAGCTTCGAATGCCGCGGCGGCGTGGTCGAGCGAGGACCAGACCTCAATAGCCGCCTCCTCGTTATTGGGCATGACGGCGATCGAGCGCTCGGGCTCGGCGTGGAGCGCGCGGGCCAGCAATCCATCGCGGGTGAGCGCGGCGACCGGCGCGGCGGTAAGCTCGGGCGCGCGGCGCAGCTCGCCGACCAGCGTCATGGCGTCGTGCATGAGCGAAAGCGGGGTCTCGGTGGTGTCTGCGACCACGGCGGCGCCGGCGACGGCGCCTGCATGGTCCAGCACGGTGGCTGGTTTGGCAGCGCAAAAGTCGACGAAACGCTTGTAGCCGGCGCACTTGATCATACGCTCGGCAGTCTTGCGGGCGGCGGGGTCGATGTCTACGGCCACGATGCGCGCCTGGCGCTCGCGCGCCGTCGCCTCGCGCTCGCGCGCCTCGGCAAGCAGTTGTTCCCATAGGTCGGCATCATGCAGCTGCCAGCCCTCAAAACCCCAGTGCTTGCGCGCGGCACCCGGGGCGCGGTCGGTCAGGATATTCACGGCCTCCAGCAGCAGACCGCCGCCGGCGCACGAGGCATCGATCAGCGTGGGCAGGGCTTCATTCTCGTAATCATCGGCCGTCAGCTCGCGCTCGCACAGTGCGGTCCAGCCGACCTGCGCCAGCACTAGGGCAGCGTAGTCGGGGCGCAGCACGTGTGTGCCCTCGCCGGCGCGGGTCGCGGCAGGCGGCAGGCGTTTGAACAGCGGGTCGCCCGAAAGGTCCAGGCTTATGCTCGCGCGGCGCTGACGCAGCGAAAGCAGCAGGTGAACGTCGGGGTCGGCGGCATCGACATCGGCGCGACGGCCCGTGGTCTCGGCCAGGCGGTCGCACAGCGCGTCTTTGGCGCGCAGGGCAGAGAAGTGCGTGTTGCGCAGCTGCTCGGTCACGCCGCGGGCGGTAATGGCGATGGTGGCGCCGGGGCGGATGATGGTCTCCCAAGCGATGTCGTAAACGCCGTCGTACAGCTCGTCGGCATCCTGCGCCTCAAAGCGCCCAAGCACCACAAACACGCGGCTCGCCAAGCGTGACCACAGACAGGCGCGGTAGCCTTCTTCAAGCTCGCCCTCAAACGTGGCGCGGCCCTTCAGGCGGCGGACATGCGAAAGCCCGAGGCGTTTAAGCTCATCGGCGAGTGCGGACTCAAAGCCCTCGGGGCAGCTTGCGTAAAATTCCATGGGTGACCTCTCTGGTTGCGTCGCTCCATTATATGATGGATGCTCCGTTTGCCCTTATCCTCGAAAGGAACCCATATGATTGATGCGTGCCCCGATTCCGCTGTGCTCTTTTTTGACGTGGACGGCACGCTGACGTCGTTCGATCCCGACGATATGACCGATAAGGACTTTTCGGCGGTTCGCCCCTCGCAGACGGTGGTTGAGGCGTTTCATGCACTGCGTGATGCGGGGCACAAGGCATTTATCTGCACGGGCCGCCCCCTGTGGCTTATCGCCGATAGCCTGCGTGCGCTCGACCCCGCGGGCGTCGTTGCCATGGCGGGCGCCACGCTCGAGGTCGAGGGCCGCGTGGTGCATGAGGACTGCTTTGACGAGGACGTTATCGCGGAGCTTGCACGCCGTATGGCCGCGGCAGGGATTGAGGCCTTTTTCGAGACCAACGTGGCTACTTTTGCCCTGGAACCCGCGGGTGTTGAGCAGTCGTCTCTGATCGGCACTTCTGTGGTGCACAGCGCCGAGGAAATGTGCGTCGACGGCCGTCTGCGCGTAGGCAAGGTGTGCCTCAATGTGTCCAGTTTGGCTTGCGTGGCCAACGACGATGGCTTTATCGATCGTGAGTTTGAGTTGTGCAACACCGGTGGTCAGAATCGCGAGCTGAGCCCCAAGGGTATCGACAAAGGCGTGGGCGTGGCGCGAGCGCTGGAGTACCTGGGCCGCGAGGGAAGTGCGCGCACCTTTGGCTTTGGCGATTCGGGTAACGACCTGGGCATGCTCGCTGCGGTCGAGACGGCCGTGGCCATGGGCAACGCCATGCCCGAGGTTAAGGCGCTCGCCGACTACGTGACCGACGATGTCGTACACGACGGTACCGTCACCGCCATGCAGCATTTCGGCCTCATCTAATGAATCTCGCGTTCTGACGTTTGCTCAAACTGCGACTCTTTGCTTTTGCATGCTCAATCGATTTATCAATCCAAACACTGAGGCGTTTATACCGTTCGCCGAGAAGATAAAAACCCGCAGCTCACGCCTTGATAAACGTAGGTAAAGTGTTTAGCAGTGCAACGCCCATGTGCAAGCGAAAGGAATCAGGCAGATGGCAATCAAGGTGTTCGCTGACGGTGTAAACCTCGAGGGCATGCTCGACATGTACGAGAATGGCAACGTTCAGGGTTTCACGACCAACCCGTCCCTTATGAAGAAGGGCGGCGTGACGGATTACCGCGCGTTTGCCAAGGAGGTCCTGGCCCACATCACCGATGTGTCTGTCTCGTTTGAAGTCTTTGCCGACGACACCGAGACCATGGAGGTCGAGGCCCGCGAGATCGCCACCTGGGCCGAGAACGTCTACGTCAAGATCCCGTGCGTGACCACCAAGGGCGAGTCCACCGCCGAGCTGGTGTGCAAGCTTTCCGCCGACGGCATCAAGGTCAACGTCACCACCATCTTTACGCCTGCGCAGGTCGACGAGATGGTAGAGGCCGTTGACGCCGAGACGCCGTCTATCATTTCGCTCTTTGCCGGCCGTATCGCCGATACCGGCGTCGACCCCATTCCGTTTATGACGGAGTCGGTCAAGAAGGCCGCCGCCAAGCCCAACTGCGAGGTCCTGTGGGCGTCCACGCGCGAGCTCATCAACATTTACCAGGCGGAAGGATGCGGTTGCCAGATCATCACAGTGCCCAACAGCATCTTGGCCAAGCGCAAGAACATCGGCCGCGACCCGTACGAGGTTTCGCTCGACACCGTGCGCGGTTTTGCCAAGGATATCGCCGCTTTGGGCTTCCATATCCTGCCGTAGGGCGAACACGAGCTGCGCCGAGGGTTGTTCGCCCCGACCTTTCCTTTCCCTATCGCTCACGCGCTTCGCGAGGGTCGCGCTAGGCAAAGGAAAGGCCGGGGCTGCCGACACGAACTTGCCGGTAGGTTGGTGATAGGCTTCCATATCCTGCCGTGGACAAAGGTACCCCCGCCTGCGCCGTGCAAAATTGAGAGTATTCAGCAAGGTAAAGGCTTTTACCAGCTGGGTGAAGCATGGAACAGTCCCCGTTTTGGCTCTGATGACGCTAAAACGGGGGCTGTTTCTTGCTTTTTCGTCTCTGAGGGGCATCCGGAACGGTGGAATTTGCAGAATACTCGCGATTTTGCACGTCGCGAGAGGGGGGACCCTTGCTTTGGCGGTTTACTTCCCCTGCACCATGGTGAGGGAGATTTTCTTGCGGTCGCGATCGACCTTTTCGACCCACACCTTGACCGTGTCACCGACGCGCACCACGTCGCTCGGGTGCTTGACGAAGCGGTTGGCGAGCTTGGAGATGTGTACGAGGCCGTCCTGGTGCACGCCCACGTCGACGAACGCGCCAAAATCCACAACGTTGCGCACCGTGCCCTTGAGTTCCATGCCGGGCTCCAGATCGTCGATCGAAAGCGCCGAGCGGCTAAAGACTACCTCGGGCGCGTCGTCGCGCGGGTCGCGACCGGGCTTCTTGAGCTCGTTGACGATGTCGATGAGCGTGAGGGTGCCGCAGTCCAGGTCGCTTGCCAGCGCCGAGATGCTGCCCAGGCGGCGCTCGATATCGGGCACGCCGCCGCGGCTGAGCTCGCTTGCCGCAACGCCGGCGCGCTCCAGGACGGCCGTGGCCACCTCGTAGCTTTCGGGGTGGACGCTTGTCGCGTCGAGCGGGTTCTTGCCGCCGCTGATGCGCAGGAAACCTGCGGCGTTGAGGTACGCCTTGGGTCCCAGCTTGGGGACCTTCTTGAGCTGGCGGCGATCGGTAAAGGCGCCGTTTTCCTCGCGGTAGGCCACGATGTTTTTGGCTACGCTCGGCGTAATGCCCGACACGTAGCCCAGCAGGCTTGCGCTCGCGGTGTTGACGTCGACGCCCACACGGTTGACGACGTCTTCCACCACGTGGCCCAGGGTGCGCGAAAGCTCGGCCTGGTCAAGGTCGTGCTGGTACTGGCCAACGCCGATGGACTGGGGCGGAATCTTGACGAGCTCTGCCAGCGGGTCTTGCAGACGGCGGCCCAGGCTCATGGCGCCACGTACGGTGACGTCCAGGTCGGGATATTCCTGGCTGGCGAGCTCGGAGGCGGAGTACACCGACGCGCCGGCCTCGTTGACGATGGTGTAGCGAAGGCTGGGTGCCTGCTCGGTAATGAACTCCGAGACGACTTCCTCGGTCTCGCGGCTGGCGGTGCCGTTGCCGATGACGATGGTGTTGACGCCGTCCTTCTTGACGAGGCGGGCGAGCTCGCGCTTGGTGCCGGCGACGTCGTGGCGCGGCTTGGTGGGATAGACCACGCCGTGGTCGAGTAGCTTGCCGGTCTCGTCCATGACGGCGACCTTGCAGCCGGTGCGGTAGCCCGGATCGAGCGCGAGCACGCGGGCGCCGCGCACGGGGCGCGCCGAGAGCAAGCCCTCGAGATTCTTGGCAAAGACGTTGATGGCCTCGGTCTGGGCACGAACGGTGAGTTTGGCGCGGGCCTCGCGCTCCAGCGAGGGGGCCATGAGGCGCTTGTAGCCATCGGCGATGGCGGCGTCAAAGACGGGAGCAAACACGCCCTGGCGACGGGGCCAGCGGCTGCCGAGGCGTGCCGTAGCGGCAGCGCCGTCGACGTTCACGCGCACGCGGAGCTTGCCCTCACGCTCACCGCGGTCGATAGCCAGCACACGGTGGTTGGGGATGCGACGCAGCGGCTCATCATAGCTGTAGTACGGCTCGTAGGGGGTCTTCTCGGCGGGGTCGGTGGCCTCGACGACGATGTCGGCGGTGTTTTGCGTAAAGGCGCGCAGGTCGGCGACGTTCTCGGGGTCCTCGGCCACCGTCTCGGCCACGATGTCCGCCGCGCCGGCGAGCGCCTTTTCGGGCGTGTCGAAGCCGGCCTCCTCGTTGACGTATGCCGCGGCGGCGTCGAGTGCGCTGCCCTTGGCCGAGGCCTGCATGATGATCATGTTGGCGAGCGGCTCCAGGCCGGCCTCGCGTGCCTTCTGCGCGCGGGTCATGCGCTTTTTGCGGTAGGGCTTGTAGAGGTCCTCGACACGCTGGAGCTGTGTGGCCTCGCGAATCTGTTGCTCGAGTTCGGGCGTGAGTTTGCCCTGGGCATCGATGAGCAGGATGACGTCCTCTTTACGCTGCTCAAGATTGCGCAGGTAGGACAGGCGCTCGTCGAGTGCGCGCAGGGCGACGTCGTCCATGCCGCCCGTGGCTTCCTTGCGGTAGCGCGAGATAAAGGGAATGGTGTTTCCCTCGTCGATGAGCTTGACGGCCGCCTCGACGTTGGCGGCCTTAAGGTTGAGCTCGCGCGCGAGCTGGGCGATAAGATCCATGAAACTCCTTGCGTTTAAGGTGCGTTTGCAGCACAGAGCTACCAAGGATACCACCTGCCACTTCGCCCAAAAAAGACTGTTTTGGCGCGGAACCACGAAAGCGGCCTATCTACTACGTTTGAACCGTGTGGGTCGACCATCCCCCGGTTTTCCGAAAATGCGCAAGCCGTTTACCTGCGGTTTTTATTTCGCGAAATTCGGTATGGATGAGGGTGATTGGTTAAACGTAGTAGATAGGCACATTTCGTGGCGAACGAATCGAGCTAAGGTGCAAAAAGTCCCCCGTCCCAGAAAAATCATTGGCAACGTAGCAAAATGCCCCGCGGGCAGGAGGCTGCTCGCGGGGCAAAGAAGAGGGGCTTATTTGTGGCGGACCGAGGGACTCGGCATGGGGTTTCTGCCGCGGCCGCTCTTAAGGCATTACAGCTCGACGAGCTGGCCGGTCTCGGCGGCCTCCTTGATGGCGTTAAGCAGCGTGAGCGTCTTAACGTTGTCGGCGGGGGTCACGACGGGCTCGACCTCGCGGCGGACGACCTTCACAAAGTGCTTGAGCTGCATCTTGTGCGGCAGCGCCGGGTCCACGGCCGGGATCTCCATCTGCAGCGGCTTGTGCCAGTTGGAGGCACCGTTGTAGGAGAACTGGTGCAGGCGGGGCAGCGAAAGGGCGCCCAAGGTTCCGCCGATAAAGTAGGCGTCAGCGTCGAAGGGGCGGTACTGCGGATCCTCGCGAGCGGTTGCCTCCCAGTTCCAGGGGCTGGCGGTGGCGTCGGAGATGGTCATGCTCGCAAGCGCGCCATCGGCAAAACGGACGTTGACCACGGCGGAGTCCTCGGTCTCAAAACCGCGGGCGGCACTGGACTGCATACCCTGGACGGCAACGGGCTCACCCAGCAGATAGCGGAGCAGGTCGACGTCGTGCACCAGGTTGACCAGGATCGGGCCGGCACCCTTTTTGCGGCGCCACTCGACATCAAAGTACTCGTCATTCTTATAGATCATGTAGTGGAAGCTCGACACGGTGAGCTTGCCCAGCTCACCGGACTCGATGATCTCCTTGGCCTTGTTGACGAAGGGGTTGTGGCGACGGTGCTGGCCCACGAGCACGGGCACGCCGGCGGTCTCGGCCTCGGCGGCGAAAGCCTGGGCATCCTCGAGGTCGTTGGAGATCGGCTTTTCGACCAGCGGCACGATGTTGCGCTTGATGGCCTCGCGGGCAACGCCCAGGTGCAGGTCGTTGGGGGTGGCGATGATGACGGCCTCGGGCTTGACCTCGTCCATCATCTGGGCGGGATCGGTAAAGAACGGCACGCTGGCAGCCTCGGCCGTGGCGCGGGCGCCCTCAAAGGCGTCGGCGATGGCGACGAGCTCGGCCTCGGGCTCCTCGGTGACAAAGCGGATGTGGTTGCGGCCCATGGCGCCGGCGCCGATGACGGCAATGCGGACGGGGTTGAGCTCAGACATTTCGACTCCTTAATGCTGGTGGCTGGTGGAATGTGACAAAGGGACAGTCCCTTTGTCACATCGGTAAAACTAGGCGGACTTCTTCTTGCTGTCGGAGACCATCATGTAGAGGGTGAGCACGACGGCGATGGCGGCGATCACGATGGCGCCATAGAAGGACTGCTGGTAGGCGGCGCTGCCGGCCTCGGCGTGATACAGCACGGCGGTGATGGGCTGGCTGATCCAGGTGGAAGCGGCGTAGCCCAAGAACATGATGCCGTAGTTGACGCCGATGTTGCTGGTACCGAAGGCGCCACCGGTGAGCGGCGGGTAGATGACGAGCAGAGCGCCAAAGCTAAAGCCGAGCAGGGCGAGCGCCACAAAGAACATGCTCTGCGTAAAGCTCATCGACATGATGACGAGCGCGACGATGGTGACGACAAGGCTGATGAGCAGCGACTTGTAGGCGCCGAGCTTGTCGATGATCTGGCCAAAGGACAGACGGCCGACCAGGTTGGCGCAGGTGTTGACGGAGACCACCACGCCACCGAGGGCGACGGCCGCGGCGCTCGTGGGGTCGGCGAAGAGCTGGACGGCGGCGATGGAGGCAACCTTGCCCACAAGCAGGGTGCCTGCAGTGGCAGCAAAGGCGAAGGTGACGATGAGGACCCAGAAGCGCGGGGTCTTGACCATCTCGCCCGGGGTGAGGTCACCGAAGGTGCCGGCGTGCGCGCCGCCCTTGGGGGCCTCGAAGCCCTCGGGCAGCCAGCCGGCCTCGGGGGCCTTCAGGAACAGGGCGGAGGCGGCGATCGTCACAAAGAAGATGACGCCGAGTGCCTTGAGGGCGCCAAAGATGCCGAGGCTCGGGATGAGTAGCGAGGCGAGCACCGGGGACAGCACGGCGGGGCCGGCGGTCGAAGCGGCCAGGGTGATGCCGGAGGCGAGGCCCTTCTTATCGATGAACCACTTTTGGCCGGTGGTGAGTGCCGGGTTGTAGCCCAGGCCGTTGCCGATGGCGGCGACGAGCGAGAACCACAGGTAGAACTGCCACGGCTCGGTAACGGTGCCGGACATGAACCAGCCCAGGCCGTAGCACACGGCTGCGGCGATCACGACGTTACGGGGGCCGATTTTATCGGAGATGCGGCCGGCGAAGATGCCTGTCACGGCCATGATGGTCTGAAAGACCGGGAAAGCCCAGGTAAGGGCGCTGGACCACTCGGGGTAGACGGCGAGCAGGTTTTTGCTCACGACGGAATACAGCGCGATGGAGCTGATGAAGAACATGGTGACGCACGCGGCGGAAAGCACGACGGCGCGACCCTTGTTGGAGTTGGTGGAAGCCATTGGACTCTTTCTAATCGATACGGGGGAGGAACAGGCGTGTCCGCGGGTCCTCCCTGTCGGGCTGCTTTACTGGTCAGTCGGCTTTGCGACGCCGGACTCGTCGGACCAAAGCTCGACACCCTTGTTCTTAAGGTAGTTGTCGGCAAAGGCGCGGCGGCCGCCGGGCTTGGCGGTGAGGTCGCCCATCATGTTGGAGAAGCCGCCATCGACCTTGATGGCGTCGCCGGTGGTAAAGTCCGAGCGCTTGGACGCCAGGAACATGACGGCGTTGGCGATATCGCTGACCTCGCCGATGCGGCGCGTGGCGATAAGACGGCTGCGGCTCTTCTCGACCTCGGGATCGGCGTAAAAGCTTGCCGACATGGGGGTCTTGACAAAGCAGGGCTCGACGCAGTTGGAGCGCACGCCGTAGGGGCCCCACTCGGCAGCCAGCATCTTGGACATCATGTTGACGCCCGCCTTGGTGGAGCTGTACACGCCCGAGAACGTCTCGGGGGAGTGACTGGCGACGGTCGAGATGTGCACCAGGCGACCCTGGCCGGCCTTGATCATCTCGCGGCCAAAGCGCTGCGAAGTGATGAAGTAGCCGGTGAGGTTGACGTTGATGACCTCGTTCCAGTCACTCAGCGGCAGGTCCTCCATGGCTGCGAAGCGCAGGATACCGGCGGTGTTGACGAGAACGTCGACGCGGCCGAAGTCGGCGATGGTGGCATCGACGGCGGCCTGAACCTCGGCCTCGTCGGTGGCGTTCATCTTATAGCCTTCGGCGTGGATACCAAACTCGGCGGCGAGGTCGGCGGCTGCGGCCTTGACCTTCTCCTCGTTCAGATCGAGCAGGACGACGTTGGCGCCGTTGCGGGCGAACTCGCGGCAGATTTCGGCGCCCATGCCGCCGAGTGCGCCGGTCACGGCGCAGACATCGCCCTCGAGCTTAAGCCAATTGCTCATAGGAACTTCCCTTCTTATGCCTCCCGGTGGGTCGCTCCCATTAACCGACCCACGTGGTTTTCGCTGGTTATCGTATGCTTTGCATTTGCGCAGGTGAATTGCATATTTGTTAGAATGGCGTTAACCATAGGTTTACACTGTGCGATGCAGTCTATTCTCAATTGAGCGCATGACCTGCGGAAACAACCTCCTGTGGCACCATGTGGCCACGGGCGCGAAAACGGGAGATTGACGTGTACGATCGACGACTCGAGGCCATAACGGCCGCCGCGGAGCTGGGAAGCTTCTCGCGTGCGGCGGCACAATTGCGCGTGTCGACTCCGGCGCTTGTCAAGCAGGTGTCGGGCTTCGAGGCCGAGTTTGGCATCACGTTGTTCGAGCGCTCGCATTCGGGCGTTAAGGTGACACCAGCGGGGGCGCTTCTGGTTGACGACGCGCGCTCGATCATGCGCCAGTCCGAGGACGCGCTGCGCCGTGCCCGACGCGCGGCGGGCAACGGCGGTGCCGTGCGTCTGGGCGTGTCGATGATGTGCCCGGGGCGCCAGACACTGTCGATGTGGACGGGCGTGCACGAGCTGGAGCCGTCACTGCGCTTTGAGATTGTGCCGGTGAGTGACCTTTATGATGAGCGCGAATCCGTCATGCGCAGTCTTGGTCGCGAGGCGGATGTAGTGCAGTCGAGTTTTTCGACCCCGCGCTGGGGCGACGCCTGCCAAAAGCTCCTCATCGTCAACGTGCCGTTTTATATCGACGTGCCGCGCACAAGCCGGCTCGCGCGCAAGACGCGCATCACGGTTGCCGACCTGGAGGGCATGCGCCTGCGCGTACTTCGGCACGGCAATGACGCCATGGACAGCCTGCGTATCGACCTTTTGGCCGACGGCGGCGTGGACGTGATCGACGTGGACAGCTTTGACTTTGCGCTCTTTAACGAGGCCGAGGAAAAAGGCGACGCGGTGCTCACTTGCGGAGCGTGGTCGGGCGTGCATCCGGCCTTTGTGGGCGTGCCGTTCCTGTGCGGTCGCGAGGTGCCGGTCTTTCTGCACTACCCGCTCGAGCCCACCCTCCAAGTCCAAAAATTCGTCAACGCCATGGCCCAGCTTCTCAACTAGCTCATTTGGGACGAGGTTTTTTGACTCCTTACAAAATGAGGCCCTGGCCAAACGGCCAGGGCCTCACAAACTTTTATTCCGTTCTAAACGACGGGCTGATCGTGCGCAGGAGGGTGCCCCGAGGGTGGCGGGGTAATTCCTCCGTGCGCAGTTTCGCAGCGCAGTGAGAATGTTTGAGCACGGAGGAAATACCCCGCCACCCTCGGGGCACCCTCCGTCAGTAACCGTTCCTACTCCAGCTCAAACGCTCCGGTATAGAGCTGGTAGTAATACCCGCGCTTGGCGATCAGCTCGTCGTGGTTGCCACGCTCGATGATGCGGCCGTGGTCCAGACAGATGATTGCGTCGGAGTTGCGCACGGTGGACAGGCGGTGCGCGATGACAAACGTCGTGCGACCTTCCATGAGCTTATCCATGCCCGCCTGCACGATGGCCTCGGTGCGGGTGTCGATGGAGCTCGTGGCCTCGTCCAGAATCATTGCCGGCGGATCGGCGACGGCGGCGCGTGCGATCGAGATCAGCTGGCGCTGGCCCTGCGACAGCTGCGCGCCGTTGCCGGTGAGCATGGTGTCGTAGCCGTCGGGCAGGCGGGTGATAAAGTCGTCCGCGCCGGCGAGCTTGGCCGCCGAGATGCACTCCTCGTCGGTGGCGTCCAGGTTGCCGTAGCGGATGTTATCCATCACGGTGCCGGTGAACAGGTTCACGTCCTGCAGCACCACGCCCAGCGAGCGGCGCAGATCGGCCTTGCGGATCTTGTTGACGTTGATGCCGTCGTAGCGGATCTTGCCGTCGGCGATGTCATAGAAGCGGTTGATGAGGTTGGTGATGGTCGTCTTGCCGGCACCGGTGGCGCCGACAAACGCGACCTTCTGGCCCGGCTTGGCAAACACGGACACGCCATGCAGCACCTCGTGGTCGGGCGTGTAGCCAAAGTCGACGTTGTCCATGACCAGGTCGCCGCGCAGCGGTACGTACTCGATCTCGCCGGTTGCGCGGTGCGGATGTTTCCATGCCCACATGCCGGTGTGGTGGTCGGCCTCCTCGAGCTGCCAGGTATCGGGGTTCACCTGCGCGTTGACGAGCGTCACATAGCCTTCGTCGGCTTCGGGCTCCTCGTCGATGAGCTCAAAGATGCGGTCGGCGCCGGCGAGGCCCATGACCACGGCGTTGATCTGCTGCGAGATCTGGCCGATCTGTCCGCAGAACTGCTTGGTCATGTTGAGGAACGGCACCACGACGGCGATGGACAGCGCCATGCCCGAGATGCTCAGGTTGGGCACGCCCAGCGCCAGGAAAATGCCGCCGGCCAGTGCGACCAGCACGTAGAGCAGGTTGCCCAGGTTCATAAGGATGGGCATGAGGATGTTGGCGTACATGTTGGCCTTCTGCGAGACCTCGAAGAGTTTTTCGTTGCGCTCGTCAAAATCGGCCTCGGCGGCAGACTCGTGGCAGAATGCCTTGACGACCTTCTGGCCGTTCATGACTTCCTCGATATGGCCCTCGACCACGCCGAGTTCGGTCTGCTGCGCAATGAAGAAGCGCGCGGAGTTGGAGCCGAGCAGCTTGGTCATAAAGGTCATAAAGGCGACGCCGGCCACAATGACCAGGCACATCCACACGCTGTAGTACAGCATGATAAAGAACACCGTGACGATGACGATGGTCGTCATGAGCAGGTTGGGCAGCGACTGGCTGATCATCTGGCGCAGCGTGTCGATGTCGTTGGTGTAGTGGCTCATGATGTCGCCGCGCTGGTGCGTGTCGAAGTAGCGAATCGGCAGGTCCTGCATGCGGTTGAACATCTTCTCGCGCAGCTTCTCGAGCGAGCCCTGCGTAACGATGGCCATGGCGCGGTTCCAGAAGAGTGAGGACAGGATGCCGACGCCGTAGATGCAGGCGAGGGTGGTCACAAGCTTCAGAATTTTGGGCTGCGCGGTCGTCCAATCGCCCGACTGCCACGACTCGCTAATAATCTGCAGGGCGCTCTGAAGGAAGGTCGCGCCGATGGAGTTGATGATGGCGCAGAGCACCACGCCGACGACGACGAGGGGCAAAAGCACGGGGTAGAAGCCAAAGAGCGTCTTGATGAGGCGCGACATGGTGCCGCCCTTGCGGTTGAGCGCGCGCTCGGCGGTCGTTGCCTTACTCATGTGCCTCGCCTCCTTCCTGGGTCTGAGCTTGCGTTGCAGATGCCTCGGTGTCGGCCTCGACGGCCCCTTCGCCCTCGGCAGACATCTTGCTTTGCGAGGTAAAGGTCTCGCGGTAGATCTCGCTCGTCTTAAGCAGCTCATCGTGGTTGCCGATCTGCGCGATGCGGCCACCCTCCATGACGATGATGCGATCGGCGTCCTGCACGGAGCTGATGCGCTGGGCGATGATGAGCTTGGTCGTGTTGGGCAGATAGCTTGCCAGCCCCGCGCGGATCTTGGCGTCGGTCTTGGTGTCGACGGCGCTGGTGGAGTCGTCCAGGATCAAGATCTTGGGGCGACGCAGCAGGGCACGCGCAATGCACAGACGCTGCTTCTGACCGCCGGAGACATTGGAGCCGCCCTGTTCGATCCAGGTGTCATAGCCCTTGGGGAAGCCGTCGACAAACTCGTCGGCGCAGGCCAGATGTGCCGCCTCGCGGACTTCCTCGTCGGTGGCGTTCGGGTCGCCCCAACGCAGGTTCTCGGCAATCGTGCCGCTAAACAGCACGTTTTTCTGCAGCACCATGGCCACCTCGTGGCGCAGGGCGTCCAAGTCGTAGTCGCGCACATCCACGCCGCCCACGCGCACGGTACCCTCGGTGGTGTCGTACAGACGGGCGATGAGGTTTACAAGCGTGGACTTGGCCGAGCCGGTGCCGCCGATGATGCCGATGGTCTCGCCGCTCTTAATGTGCAGGTCGATATCGTCGAGCGCCTGGCGCTTTGCATGCGCGGAATACTTAAAGCTCACGTGGTCAAAGTCGATGGAGCCGTCGGCAACCTCGAGCACGGGCTCAGCGGGATCGGCGATCGTGGGCTCGGCGGCCAGCACCTCGGTAATGCGGTGCGCCGATTCGTCGGCCATGGTCACCATGACAAAGATCATCGACAGCTGCATCAGGCTCATGAGGATCTGGAAGCCATAGGTAAAGATCGAGGAGAGCTGGCCCACGTCGAACAGCGTGCCCTGGCTCGTGATGATGAGCTTGGAGCCCAGGTAGATGATGACGACAAACGCGCCGTTGACGCAGATATTCATCATGGGGTTGTTAAAGGCGAGCAGCTTCTCGGCGCGGGTGAAGTCCATCTGGACGTCGCGCGCGGCGGTCGCGAACTTCTCCTTCTCAAAGTCTTCGCGCACGTAGCTCTTAACCACGCGCATGCCGGTGACGTTTTCCTCGACGGACTCGTTAAGGGCATCGTACTTGTGGAACACGCGCGAGAAGATGGGGCGCACCTTAAAGATGATAAAGAACAGTCCAAAGCCCAGCAGCGGAATGATGACCAGGTAGACCATGGCAACGCTGCCGCCCATGATAAATGCCATGGTAAAGGCGAAGATCAATACCAGCGGCGCGCGCACGGCGATGCGGATGATCATCATAAAGGCCTGCTGCACGTTGTTGATGTCGGTGGTCAGGCGCGTGACGAGCGAGGAGCTCGAGAACTCATCGATGTTGGCAAAGCTGAACGTCTGGATCTTGTAGAACAGGTCGTGACGCAGGTTCTTGGCGAAGCCGCAACTCGCATTGCTGCAGGTGACGCCGGCAGCGGCACCGAAAGCAAGCGACGTCAGCGCAATGAGCACCAAAAAGCCTGCGGTGGGAAGCATCTCGGCTACGGTGGCGCCGTCTTTGATGGCGTCGATCAGGTTGGCGGTGATAAATGGAATCAGCATCTCGCAGAGCACCTCGCCAAGCACGAGCAACGGCGTGGCAACGGTGACTTTCATATAGTCGCGGATGCTGCCCATGAGGGTTTTAATCATCCAGTTCCTCCCAGGTTACACGGATTTTCTCGAGCATTTCGGCGAGCTGCTCGCGCTCGTCGTGAGTGAGGGCACTAAAGGCCCGTTCTCTAAAGCGGATGCGGGCCGCCTGGTCGATGCGGGCGTTTTCCCGGCCGGTTTCGGTCAGGCGAATGGTGAGTTGCCGTCGATCCTTGGGGTTACGGCTGCGCTCGATGAGACCGTTGACCTCGAGCTTGGACAGGATCTCGGAAAGCGACCCCGGCTTGAGGTCAAAATGCATGCCGAGTTCCTGCTGCGACATCTCGCCGCCGGGCTGCTTGGCCAGCAGGCAGATGATGGGCGCCTTGCCGGACACGCCTCCGCCATGAAAATGCATGTAATGGCCGCAAAAGCCCAGGCCGCTCAGGATGCGCTTGGCGAGTTTGTCTTCGGCGCTGACCGCTTCGGGTACATCCGCCGGCTGTGACGGGTCGCCGCCGGGCTCGTGCGAACAAAGGTTAAGAGGTTCATCGCACATGAATTAGTGTTGCTCCTTTCTTTAGTTAGGTAGTGGAATTGTTTTGTGCCTAACCAATCTAGGAGCATGAGAAATGAATGTCAAGGTACCAAACTAGTGGTTGCGCGGTTTTGCCAAACCGCGCAACGGCTCGACGCTGCAAACCCGCCAGAGCGGCAATCTGCCTTTCAACTTCGGCGGCATGACCAGAAGGTCAATGCCGCCTTGCTTCAAGGCACCTTGCTCGCTCTGACGGGTTTTCGCTGACTTCGCCAAAACATCGGCGTTGCCCTTGTTGGGATAGTCGTTGGGGACGCTCTTGTTGAGTGATCCGTGGGGGACGGAGGAAAACGAATCATTTTGGGCTGCGGTGACACCCTTTCGAAGTTGCTTTGTCCAAAACTATGCCGGATTACTACGATGAATTCGAAATATCAGACCTCGGCATTGTTTTTCGTAAAATCACAAGCTGTCTACCTGCGGTTTTGCCGGAGTGCAATTCGTTGTGGTTGGAGGCTAACGGTTTATCGTAGTAATCCGGCATAGTTTTGGAATGGTAGTAAATAGATGGCAGCTACTGTGCCGCTACCGCCGCGATTTTGCCTCCCATTTCCGTAACCTTTCCGCAACAATGTGCCCTCCTCGGCGCCTGCGCCCGCTTGCAACGCCCCCTGCGCTACACTTAGTCGCACTATGGCGCCGTCGCGTCGCACCCGACCCAAGGGGGACACTCATGAAGAACACTCAGCTGCTGCTGATCAACGATATGTGCGGCTACGGTAAGGTCGCGCTTTCTGCCATGCTGCCGGTGCTGTCGCACATGGGTTACCGTATCCACAACCTGCCGACGGCCCTCGTTTCCGATACGCTCAACTACCCCAAGTTTTACATCCACGACACCACGGAGTACGTGCGTCAGAGTCTTGCCATCTGGGAGGAGCTCGGCTTTGAATTCGACGCCATCTCGACCGGCTTTATCGTGACCGAGGAAGAGGCGCGCATCATCTCGGACTTTTGCCACCGCCGTTCGCAAAAAGGCACCAAGGTGTTCGTCGACCCCATCATGGCCGACAACGGCAGGCTCTACGC
This sequence comes from uncultured Collinsella sp., assembly GCA_959606495.1. Classification (GTDB taxonomy): domain Bacteria; phylum Actinomycetota; class Coriobacteriia; order Coriobacteriales; family Coriobacteriaceae; genus Collinsella. Next base: position 36,263 of record CAUHJB010000010.1, read on the forward strand.
CGGCGTGCCCGAATCGACCATCGGCCTTATGCGCAGCCTGGTCGAGTGCGCCGACTACGCGGTGCCCAACTATACCGAGGCGTGTCTGCTCACCGATACGCCTATGGCCGAGCAGATTACGGCCGATGAGGCTCGTGCGCTCGTGGACGCCATGCTCGCGCTGGGCGCCAAGTCGGTGGTCATTACGAGCGCGAAGGTCGACGGGGCGAGTGCCGTCATCGGCTACGACCATGTGGCGGGAGAGTACTTCACGATTCCCTTTGAGCTGATCCCGGTGTATTTCCCGGGCACGGGCGATACGTTCTCGGCGGTGCTCGTCGGCCGCGTTATGACAGGCTGGAGTCTGCAGCGCGCGACGTCCGATGCCATGCGTGTGGTGGCTGAGCTTATCGAGCGCAATGCCGACCAAGAGGACAAGTCGGCTGGCCTTCCCATCGAGGCCTGCCTGGATGTGATTGACCATGAGTAATGCTGGCGAGGGCGGCGTCAAGCCTGCGGGCGAGAATAGGCCGCTCGGCGCGCCGCGTGGCAAGCGTCCGCGTATCCGCGTGAGCTGCGTGGATCAGCTGGGTGCGTGCCGCTGCCACCATGGTCACAAGCCCGGCGACGTCTTCGACTTCGACCGCGATCGCGGCAAGATGTGCGCCATGGCCTGTCACGTGGGCTTTCCCTATATCGATATCCTGCGCTATGGCGGAACCGTGCCTGGCAACGAGCCCGGCACGGCAAAGTTCTGCTGCCCCGAGGTCGATACGCTGAACGTTTGGCTTGCCGAGGTCGTCGACGAGTAGCTGAGCGCAATGTGACAAAGGGACAGTTCTTTTGTCACATTCGCGGGTGGTGTCCCTTCTTTTTGCTTATAATCTCAAATCTCTGCATTTCATCAGATTTTAGGTTCTAAAAATTCTGCGTTTCATCGATAATCAAGCGTATAAAACTTTGCATTTCATTTGATGACACCGAGGGGAGAGCCTATGCTGCGCAGGAAAATAGCGGCAGAGCTGGAGCGTTGGCTGAAGTCTTCCGAGCAAAAGGCCTTGTTCATTACGGGTTCTCGCCAGATTGGCAAAAGCTATTCGATTCGCGCATTTGGCAAAGCCAACCATGCAACCTACATCGAGCTTAACCTCATGGAAAACCGCCAGGCAAAAGATGCTCTTCTCGAGGCGCGGAATGCCGATGATTTCATCAGCAGGGTGACGCTTCTTTCGGGAAAGTCGATTGCGCCAGGCAAAACGCTCGTGTTTATCGATGAGGTCCAAGAGGCCCCCGACATCATGACGATGGCAAAGTTCCTTGTTGAGGACGGGAGGTGCCGCTGGGCGTTTTCGGGGTCAATGCTCGGGACTCAGTTCAAGGGCGTCAGGTCCTATCCCGTGGGGTATGTCCACGAGCTTAGGATGTTCCCGCTCGATTTTGAGGAGTTTTGCTGGGCAACCGGGGTGAGCGAGGGGGCTCGCCAAACGATACGTGACGCGTGTATCAGCGAGAGGCCCGTTCCTGATTACATTCATGACGCGATGATGGCAAACTTCAGGACCTATACCGTTGTCGGCGGAATGCCGGAGGTCGTGCAGCGTTTCCTTGACACGCAGGGCGACCTTGCCTCTGTTCGTCAGCTACAGTCAGAGCTCAACGAACAGTACCGGCGGGATATCTCCAAGTATGCAAGCGGGCGAGCCCTTCAGGTGCAGAGCATTTACGATCAGCTCCCTATTATGCTCGAGGGCGAAAACAAGCGCTTCGTGCTCAATTCCATTGACCCCAAGGCTCACTACGAGAAGTATCAGCGAGATTTTGTATGGCTTGTCGATGCCGGCGTTGCTCTCAAAGCCGATATCGTAACCGAGCCAAAATCGCCCTTGCTCAAGACGGCACGGCCATCGCAGTTCAAGCTATATCAATCGGATACGGGCATGTTGATGGCGCGCTACCCCGTCGGAGTCGCCCAAGCGGCGTATCTTGATAGCAAGGAGCCCAATCTGGGCGGCATTTACGAAAACGTGGTGGCCCAGCAGCTGGCTGCCCAAAATCGCCAGCTTTACTACTATCAGACAAAAAAGCGCGGTGAAGTGGACTTTGTGGTCGATGGACCGGATGGGACGGCTGTTCCGATCGAGGTTAAATCGGGCTCCTATTACCACGCGCACGCTGCGCTCGGTCATGTGCTTGATACGGCTGAATATGGCGTAAGGCTCGGGATTGTTTTCTCGAGAGGCAACGTTGAGCGCAACGGAGCGGTTCTCTATTTGCCGCTATATGCGACCTGGGCCCTTTCGGATGTTTTGGGCGACTCCTGCGCCGAGGGGATAAAGCTGGAGGTCAAGCCGGTCTAGGGCTAGTCCCGGATGTGACAAAGGCGTGGCCCGCGACCTCGATTGCCTACAGCTGCTCGAGCATAGCGGTGCAGCCGTCGAGTACGTCGCGGTAGGTGGCATCGAAATTGCCGGTGTACCAGGGGTCGGCCACGTCGCCGGGGCGCTCGGTCCAATCGAGCATGCGCGTAATCTTGCCGTCGGGGTCGTCGCCAAAGATGCGACGCAGGCCACGCGCGTTCTCGTCGTCCATATAGACAATGTGGTCCCAGTCGCCATACTCCGCGCGACGCACCTGACGTGCACGATGTGCGACGACGGGAATCCCGACCTCGCGCAGCTTGGCAACGGTACCGTGGTGTGGCGGGTTGCCGATCTCCTCGGTCGAGGTCGCAGCGGAGTCAATGACAAACTCGCCCGCGCGCCCGGCGCGCCGCACCAGCTCGGTAAACACCGACTCAGCCATCGTCGAGCGACAGATGTTGCCATGGCAGATAAACAGTATGCGTTGCATGAGCGGTTTCCTTTCTAGGCGGTCGTGCAGGGCTTACAGACTGCTCTTGAGGCAGTTTGCTCCAATAAAGCCCGCTGCGTACAAGGGGAGGTGGCGTAGCTCGCGCCCGTCATCGGTTTCGCTGCGGAAAAAATTGTTCTCGGACAAAATGTAGGCATATGGCGATCGGGCTTTGTCCATGAACGACCCGAGGGTTCTCGCGCGCACGTTGCGTGCGGACTTTACCTCGACGGGCACGATTTCCATACGGTCGGTCTGAAGTAGAAAATCGAGCTCGCCGGTCGTCTTCCAAGACGACGGCGGCACCCAGTAATACGTCTGCAAGCTGTTACCCGAAAATGCTTGCATGACCGAGTTTTCCGCCAGGGCGCCTCGGAAGTCGGAAGATAGCGCTATGGCGGAATCTTCTTTGAGGTCGAGCCAGAGCCTCGGGTTGATGCCGAGTTTGTAGAACATGAGGCCGGTATCGAGAAGATAGACCTTAAAGAAACTTCCATCTTCGTCGTCGAAGGGAACGAGGGGAGGCTCGATGCCTTCGGTCAGGTTGTTGACCGATATGATACCGGCGCCTTCGAGCCAGTCGAGCGGCTCGATAAGCTTGGCGCGACGGCCTCCGCGTTCGACCTCGGAGTACTTGAATTTTTTTGTGGACGATCTCAGCAGCTGGGACGGAATGGAGCGCCAGACCTTGCGTGCCGCCACGCCGCTGATCCCGTTTTCGGGGTCGGTCATATCGGCGGTATAGGTCTCGTTGATTTCGCGCTGCTCGACGCGCGCATCCTCGATGGATAACGTCTTGCGATATGCGTTGACGGCGGCGGGCATGCCGCCCACGATCTGGTATCGATGAAACAGGCTGAGCGCGGCTTGGTGCGCGGCGTAGGTCTCGAGCGTGCCGGCGTGGGTACGAATGGCATCGGCCATCTGCTCCTCATCGAGCGCCCAGAGAAACTCCTCGAACGACATAGGATGCATGGTCTCTTGACGAACGCCGCTGGGAAAAGGCAGCTTACGTTTGCGCGTGGCGACGCCGAGCTGACTGCCGGTCGCGCATATGCGCCAGCCCGAACCCGAAAAAAAGCGAAGCGAGTTGAGCGCCCGTTCGCAGAGCTGCACCTCGTCAAACAGGATGAAGGTGGTTTCTTTGCGAATGGGGGCGCGTTTATAGTCTGAAATCCGCGCCACGATGGTGTCAACGTCGTCGGTGGGACAATCGAACAGCGGAGCGATCAGCTCAAGATCGGTCTGAAAGTCGAGTTTGACAAACGCATCGCCGGCGATTCGCCTGCCGATTTCCTCGGCAGCGTACGTTTTGCCTACGCGTCGCGCACCACGGATGAGGAGGGGGCGTGAGGCGTCCTTTGTCGCCCATGATTCGATAACGGACTCGATTGATCTGCGCATGGGGCCGCCTTTCCAATTTCGTGTACTTCAGATACATAGTTTAGTACGATTTCATGTACTTGAAATACACGAAATAATAGAAAAGCGTGTATCTCAAATACACGAAATTGCACTGCTGAAGCTTCCAGGCGGATAAACATACTCATATTGGGCGGTTTTCACCGGTTACTCGCCACCTTGGGCTATGTTTGCCCCTATGCCCGTATTGAGGGCCGTGCTGATTGACGACGGCGCTCCCAGCGAGCCAGCTTAATCGTCACCAGCGTGAGGGCCCAGGCCACAAGCGAGAACGCGGCGCCCACTGCGCCCACGTACGCAATGCCAACGCTGCTTACCACGGCGCCGCCCACTGCGGTGCCAAACGAGATGCCGACGTTAAACGCCATGGGCTCAACCGAACTTGCGAGTACCATCGACTTGGGATGGCGGCTGCGTGCCACGTCCATAAAGTGCGTGATGCATGAGACCGAGAACAGGTACATGAGCATCGCCAGGCTAAAGACAAAGACCAGCGCGAGCGGCATGGCGGCGCCCACGGCAAACAGCCCGAGCAGTGCCGCCGCCTGCAGCACAAACGTAACCAGCAGTGCCTTCATGCCAAAACGTGCGTCGATCCATCCGCCCAGGATGTTCGAGATCAGGCAGAACACGCCGTAGGCCATAAGCGTGGTGCTCGCCTGAACAGTGCCCATACCCAGCACCTGCTCAAGATAAGGCGTAACGTAGCCGTAGAATACATAGACCGAGCCCACGCCAAACAAAAAGATAAGCATGCCGGTGATGATGCTCGGTTCGCGTAGCAGACCCGCCTGCTCGCGGAAGGTAGCGGGTTCGTCGGTCTGTCCGGCGCGCGGCATAAACGCCACGAGCGCTCCGCAGATCAAAACGGCAAAGGTCAGCGTACCGTACATGGCCACGTGCCAATCGAGCGTGTCGGCCACAAACTTGCCGATCGAAGTGACAAAGACCATCGCCACGGAAAACGCGCCGTACACGACCGAGATGGCAAGCGAAGTTTGCTGCGGGGACAGCAGCTCGGGGATGTACGTCACGCCCACGGCGAGCAGCGCGCCCGAGACGGATCCCAGGACAATGCGCGAGATAAAGAGCACCTGGAAGTTGGGCGCCAACGCCATGACCAGGTTGCCGAGCACAAAGACGATGCTGTAGTACACGAGCAACTGGTAGCGGCGGAATCGCCCCGTGCTGAGCGCAAGCACCGGCGTGGCGATGGCGTAGACGAGCGCGAACACGCTGATGAGCTGGCCCGCAGTAGCAAGTGATACGCCGAGTTCCGTTGCCAAGTCGCTCTCGATACCGATGACCACGAACTCGGAGCAGCCGAGCGAGAATCCCAACAGCACGAGCAGCGCCAGGCAGAGCTTGGTGCGCGCGGGGGAGAGCGCGGCGGCGGTTGACTTACTTTTAGGCGTGGTTGCGGCGGTCAAGGTTGTCACTCCAATGTTGCATGAATAAGCGGGATTCAATCCCTGCAACTCTAACAGAATGTGTCAGGTGCCTGCCTCCTTTGTCGCAGGCTGCGCTTGCCTGTATAGTCGCAATACAGGCGAAGATGGTCTCAGGTACATTGCGGGCGACAGGAGATCCCATGGGTATGCACACGACAAAGGTTGTAGTGGGCGAGGGCAAGTTTGCGCTCGAGGCCCAGTTGACGGTGACGCCGCGAGGCATGGCGGTGTACGCCTGCTCGCCGGAGTTTGCGCACCTGGGCGCCACGGCGCAGGCCATTCCTCGCCCCGAGCCCGGCCGTACGGCGACGGTGAGCATCCTGGCCGTTCCGTGCCATCGAGACGAAATTCCGGCGCACGATATTGCGGCGGCGCTGGCCACGCGCTTTGGCGTGCCGGTAGTTGCAAGCACGGGTTTTCATGTGGAGAACGCGACCGCGGACGACTTGCGGCGCATGCTCGATACCACCAAGGAACTCATCGCCGCGCTCGAGGAGGCCGCAGCCCGCATTCTGCGCGCCGGCTGGGATGAGGGCGGCGCAGGCGCCGAGGTCGTGGCGGTCGATGCCGCGACCGGCGAGGCGCTTGGCCCCGTCGACCGCATCGAGGCCCATACCGGCGAGGGAATCCTGCATCAGGCATTTCTGACGCTTCTGGTCGAGGGCCGGGGCGAAGACGCGCGTCTGCTGCTCTGTCGCCGCAGTCCGCTCAAGCGCCTGTGGGGCGGGGTGCTGGCCGATAGCTGCGCCGGACATCCGCTCCCCGGGGAAGACGTCGCGGCCGCCACGGCGCGCCGCATCGGTGAGGAGCTCGGCATCGCGCGCAAGCCCGACCAGCTCAAGCACCTCGGTCACGTGGTGTACCGCGAGGATCACGGCGACGGCCGTTGCGAGTGCGAATGGTGTGAGGTCTACCTTGCCTATGTTGAGCCGGGCGAGCTGCATATCAACCAAGAGGAGATCTCGGAGGTGCGCCCGGTCGCCCCGCCCGAGCTCGACGGCTACCTGCGGGGTCGCCCCGAGCAGCTGGCCCCCTGGCTCCGCGAGGCCCTCAGCGACCCATCCATCCGTACGGATCTCGCTATGTGAAACAAAAGACAGTCCCTTTGCCACATCCAAACCGTCACAACATTTGATGAAAATCTCGAAAACGAGGAAAAGCGTCGAATGTTGTGACGCTTTTTGTCCAGAGGATCGCTTCTCATCCAAAAATCCCGCTTGACTGTATTGCCACAACACAGCGCAACGTAAGGGGTGTCCGATAACGGGCGCCCCTTTTTAAGTGGCAACGTGGCCGCGAATCCGGAGCGCCCCCAACAAGAAAGGTGGGGAGATGGAAGCGGAAAAGAAGGCGTTTAAGATCACCAAGCGCGAAATTGGCTTTGTGCTGGGTATCGTTGTCTTTTTGCTGGTGAAGTTTCTTCCTTTGGCGGAGCTGAGCTCGACGGTCGAGCTCACGGTCGGCGCTCAGACCTGTCTAGCACTGACGCTCGCCACGGTGGTGTTCTGGGCATGTGGCGTGGCACAGCCGGGCTTTGTGGGCCTGCTCTACTGCGCGCTGCTCGTTCTGTTCAAGGTGTGCGTGGACGACACGGGCGCCGCGAGCATCTCGGCGACGGTCGCCTCCACGTTTAGCTCGTGGACCAAAGCTACCATGTGGCTCGTCATCGGCGCCTACCTCATCGCCAGCGCGGTCAAGGAGTCGGGGCTGGGCGAGCGCATCGCCTATGCGTTTATGCTCAAGTTCGTGCGCGACGCCAAGTCGCTCATCATCTCGATCTTCGCGCTCACCTTTGTGCTGTCGCTGCTGATCCCGCACCCGTTCCCCCGCGCCTTCCTCATCCTCGCCGTCGTCTCGGTCATCGCCGAGTCCGCCGGCTACGGTGACGATGACCGCGGCAAGCTCGGATTCCTCGTGTTTGCCGCTGCCGCCCCGGGTTCCATGTTCTTCCTGACGGGCGACTCCACGCTCAACCCGCTTGTTGCGCAGTACAGCGCCGAGGCCGGCGGCATGAGCCCGTCCTTTATCGACTGGTTCCTGTACATGAGCGTGCCCATGCTGGTTGCGCTGCTGTGTACCCTGTTCCTGGGTCTCTTCCTCTTTAAGCCCAGCAAGGAGCTCGTCTACGATCGCGAGCGGATCGTGGCCAAGCAGGCCGCGCTCGGTAAGCTCTCCGTCAAGGAGATCCGCACCATCGTGTGGCTTGTCATCGCCATCGCGCTGTGGCTCACCGTCTCGGGCGATTACATCGGCTGGGTGACACTTGCCATCGGTGTCGCGCTCGCCATGCCCATCATCGGCGAGGTCCTTACCCCCGCCAGCTGGAACGCTGTCGACATCAAGTCCCTCATGTTCCTGACGGCCGCCATGGCCGTGGGTTCCGTGGGCGGTGCCACCGGCATGAACGCCTGGATCGCCGATGTCGTGCTTCCCAGCTCCGTGCCCGAGAACATCTTCCTGTTCGCCCTGCTTGTCGCCGCGCTCTCCATGATCATCCACATGTTCATGGGCTCGGTCATGGCCGTGCTCGGTGTGTGCGTGCCGGCGTTCATCAGCTTCGCGGCCGGCTCCAGCGTAAGCCCGCTTGCCGTGGCGCTCATCGTCTTCACGTCCATCAACATCCACTACATCCTGCCGTTCCACAACCTGCCGATCCTTATCGGCGAGGGCAAGGACGCCGGCGGCTACACCTCCAAAGAGGCTATGCGCATGGGCATTCCCCTCACTGTGGTCGTCTTTATCGTCGTGCTGGTCGAGGCCGCCTGGTTCCACCTCTTTGGCCTGATGTAAGCGGTCGAGCGCTTGGGCTGTAAGCAGCCGAGTGCTCGAACTGCGAGTGGCCGAGCGTCCCATCTATGAGCGCCGCGGCCCCACTACGTTACCCAGCCCGGCGGCATCCTCGCCGCCGGGCGCTCTCCCGAAAGGAGCATGCTATGTCCACTACCGATGCTTCCCAGATCCACGACCTGCGCTCCGCGCTCGACTTTTTGCGCGAGATGCCGGGCCAGCTGCTCGAGACCGACACTCAGGTCGACCCGGACGCCGAGGTCTCGGGTGTCTATCGTCACGTCGGTGCCGGCGGCACCGTTATGCGCCCGACCAAAGAGGGCCCGGCGATGGTCTTCAACAACGTCAAGGGCTTTGACGATGCCAAGGTCTGCATCGGCATGCTTGCCAGCCGCAAGCGCGTTGCCGCCCTGCTCGACCTGGACGAGGAGCACCTGGGCCTCGAGATCGGCAAGCGCTTCGAGAACCTGATCGCGCCCGAGCAGATCGCCGAGGGTGCGCACGTCGACTGCCAGGAGGTCGTGTACAAGGCGACCGACGAGGGCTTTGACCTGCGCAAGATCGTTCCCGCTCCCACCAACACGCCCGTCGACGGCGGCCCCTACATCACCATGGGCCTCGCTTATGGCACGAGCCCCGACGGCTCCCAGTCCGACGTGACCATCCACCGCTTCTCCTGCGTCGACAAGGACAAGCTCGCCATGTGGATCACTCCGGGCAGCCGTCACCTTGGCGCGTTCTTTGACGAGTACTGCCAGCGCGGCGAAGACATGCCCATCTCCATCTCCATCGGTCTGGACCCCGCCGTGTACATGTGCTGTGGCTTCGAGGCGCCCACCACGCCGCTCGGCTTTAACGAGCTGCAGATCGCCGGCGCCCTGCGCGGCCACGCCGTCGAGCTTGCCGACTGCGTCACCGTTCCGCAGAAGTGCATCGCCAATGCCGAGTATGTGCTCGAGGGCTACCTCATGCACGACGAGACCATCAACGAGGACGTCAACGGCCACGGCTACGCCATGCCCGAGTTCCCCGGCTACACCGGTGGCGCCAAGGTCTGCCCGGTGATCAAGATCACCGCCGTCACCACGCGCGTCAATCCCATCATGGAGAGCTGCATCGGTCCCTCGCACGAGCACGTGTCCATGGCCGGCATCCCCACCGAGGCATCCATCTACAAGATGGTCGAGACCGCCATCCCGGGCCGCCTGCTCAACGTCCACGCTGCCCCCTGCGGCGGCGGTAAGTTCGTTGCCATCATGCAGTTCAAGAAGTCGAGCAAAAATGACGAGGGCCGTCAGCGCAACGCCGCCATGCTCGCCTTCTCGGCATTCTCCGAGCTCAAGCATGTCATCCTTGTTGACGAGGATGTCGATATCTTCGATATGAGCGACGTGATGTGGGCCATGACCACGCGCTTCCAGGCCGACGTGGACCTCATCACCATCCCCGGTTGCCACTGCCACGTGCTCGATCCGTCCAACGACCCCGCGTTCGACCCCACGATCCGCGAGCACGGCATCGCCTGCAAGGCCATCTTCGACTGCACGGTCCCGTTCGACCTCAAGAAGAACTTCATTCGCTCGCAGTTCATGGAGATCGACACAGACAAGTGGGCCAAGGAGATTGCTTTCTAGTAAGTAGCCCTACCAAGTAGTTAAGGAGCCGTCATGCCTGAGTCTTCTGTCCGTCCTCGTCGCATTGTCGTTGGCGTTTCGGGCGCCAGCGGTGCCGCGCTGGGTCTTGAGTGCCTCAAATGCCTGCGTCAGGCCGGTGCCGAGTCGGCGCTTGTCGTCACGCGCGGGGGAGAGATCACCATCGAGCAGGAGCTCGGCATGACGCTCGATGAGTTTGCGTGCTATGCCGATGCGGTCTACGACAACAAGAACATCGGCGCCGCCATCGCAAGCGGCACCTATCCGGTCGACGGCATGATCGTGGCTCCCTGCTCCATGAAGACGCTCGCCGGCATCGCGAGCGGCTACAGCGACAATCTGTTGCTGCGTGCGGCCGACGTGCAGATGAAAGAGCAGCGCCGCCTGGTGCTCATGGTGCGCGAGACGCCCTTCAGCGCCATTCATGTCGACAACATGGCGCGCCTTGCGCGCGTACCGGGCGTCATGCTCATGCCGCCCATGCTCACGTTTTACAACGGCCCCGCCACGCTCGATGACGCGGTGCACCACATCGCCACCAAGGCGCTCGAGGCCGTCGGCGTGTCATGCGCAAACTATAAGCGCTGGTCATAGGCGTCTTTAGGGTAGGATACGAGTAGTGTTTGAGCCCGCTGCCCCTGTGGGCGGCGGGCTTTGTGCGCAAAAAGGATGTGTCGGGAGGACCTATGCAGACGGGCATGTATGCGATTAGCGAGATGGCGAGTTTGTTTAACGTTTCGCGCCAAACGCTCATCTACTACGACAAGATCGGCCTGTTTAAGCCCGCCGTGGTTAACGAAAAAGGCTACCGTTTCTATTCGCCCACGCAGATCCCGCTCATGCGTCTGATCTGCATGCTGCGCGACCTAGGGCTCGAACTCGATGAGATCGACCGCCTAGCCTCGACGTTCGACATTAGCGAGATGACCGACCACCTGCGCTCGCGGGTGCAGGCGCTCGACGAGCAGATTGCCGGGCTCAAAGCCGAGCGTGCGAGCGTGCAGGAGCGTCTGAGCTTTTACGACGAGGCAGTTTACTGGCGCGAGTGGGAGGGCAAGCCGGAGCTCAAGCAGTTCGAGCGCCGCTACGTGGTCTTTGAGGAGTTCCCGGGCGATATCGAGCGTGGCCGCTCGATGCTTCATCCCACGCTCATGCGGGCGATTTTGCGCATGCGTGCGTTGACGGGCACGCGCCCCATGCGTGGCTGGGGCGCCATGCTGCGTCGCGAGGCGCTGCATTCCGACGACCCCATTGCCGGCGCGGGCTCCTTTGCCGTGCTGCCGCGCGGTGTCGAGGAACTGCTGCCGAGCGATCCCGCCGAGCTGGCAGAGATCGGCATCGAAGTGCTGCCCGAGGGCACATACCTTTGCATGAGCCGCTGGGGTATGCCGTACGAGCCCGAGGGCATCCGCGCCATCGTTGCCTGCATGGACGAGCACGCGCTCCAGCCCGTTGGCAACGCTTTCGACTTTTGCTACCTCGATACCACGAGCTACGACGAGTCCCACCAGGAGGACTTCTGCTGCATCCAAATCCCCGTCGCCCTCTAGATGTGACAAGGGGACTGCTCCTTCGTCACATTCGTGGTGTGGCTGCTGCCCAAACCGTCACAACATTCGATGAAAATCTCGAAAACGAGGAAAAGCGTCGAATGTTGTGACGCTTTTCCTGTCTGTGCCGGCGAGCTCCCGTGTCATCTGGGGGTATAAGGCTAGCAAGTGTTTATTTGCGAGGCCAAGGGGGCGCCCCGTATGGATATCGATAACTTTGAATGGTGGTATAGCGAGGGCGAGGCTCCGGACGAAGAGTGGGACGAGCCCGCGCCGTGTGACGTGTCGAGCGACGAGGACGAGACCGGCAACGATGCCGGTGTCGAGCCTGAAGCCGCCTCCGATGCCGCCGAACCCCTAACCTTTGAACAGGCTTGGGCCCAGGCCGAGGCCGACGAGGCGAAGGCCGATGCCACGGCCACGCTCGGCGAGCCGGCTGATATGTCGATCTCGCCGGCAAAGACCCCACAGCCGCGCCATACCATCGACCCCGGCAGCACGGCATCCTTCAGCATACTCGACGTGCCCGCGCAGGGTGCCCAGGCGCCCGCCCCCACCCATCGCCCCAACCTGGCTCGCGAGGAAGACGCGGGCCGTCGCTCTCCGCTCGGCCCCATTCTCATCGCCTTTATGGCCGGCGTCATCGCTTGCTCGGCGATCGGCAGCATCTGGGGTCATGTCGAGCAGCAGCGCAAAGACGCCGCCAAGGTCGAGATGTCTGTCGAGCAATCGCTCAGCCGCACGCGCTCGGTACATGTGTCGGTCGAGGTCAAGGACGGCGCGACGTGGGACACCGCGCGCGGCGACAGCCAGATGCTCATCCACATCGTGGGCCGCACGCTCAAGGGGCAAGCGATCGACGAGTACCAATACGTCAATTCCGAAGGTGACGGTATCGAGCTCAAGCCCGGCGACTACGAACTCACGGTTGATGAGCCGCCTGTCGCCACCGACGGCACGCGTTACCGCGCCTCAAAGCGCATGGTTCCGGTGAGTTTTAATTCACAGGCGCCCGATACGGTCGATAGCACGCCTCAGGGTGGGTTTGACCTTTACGCTATTGCTCAATAACTGCACCTGTCGCTCAACCCCGCCGCCAAGAGTGGGACAATAGCCCTCGACACTGTTGTTTACTTTTGGAGGAAGTAGCATGTCCACCGTCACTACCATCAAGCGCGGCGGCCTCACCGCGGCCATCGATTCCATGGGCGCCCAGCTCACGAGCCTTGCCCTCAACGGCAACGAGTATCTGTGGCAGGGCGACCCGGCCTTTTGGGGCAAGCATGCGCCTATCCTGTTCCCCATCGTGGGATCGCTGCGTAACAACACGGCGACGTCTGCGGCCGGCACCTGCGAGATGCCGCGCCACGGCGTCGCGCGTATCGTGGAGCACAAGCTGGCCGAGGTCTCCGAGGACGGCTCGTCCGTCACCTACGAGATCACCGACACGCCCGAGTCGCTCCAGGCGTTCCCCTTCCACTTTAAGCTCAACATGACCTATGCCCTGACCGGCGACGCCACGCTCACACAGGCCTTTGCCGTCACCAACACCGGCGACGTGGACCTGCCGTTCTCGGTGGGCGGCCACCCCGCGTTTAACGTGCCCGCCCCCGGTGCCGAGGACGAGGCATTCGAGGATTACGAGCTGGCGTTTACCGAGGCCTGGACGAACGAGGCCCCCATCATCACGCCCGATGGCCTTATGACGTTCGAGGGCAGCTACAAGGCCCCCGACAACTCGGACGTGCTGCCCATCACGCACCGCAGCTTCGATAACGACGCCATCATGTTCACCGATACCCCGGGCTCCACGCTCACGCTGCGCGGTCGCAAGTCGGGCCACGGCGTCAAGATCGACTTTGAGGGCTTTAAGTACATCGGCGTGTGGTCTGCCGCCAACGACGCTCCGTTTGTGGCGCTCGAGCCCTGGACCGGTCATACCACCATGGACACCGAGGACGACTTTTTTGAGCACAAGGTCAACACGATCACGCTGGCGCCGGGCGAGACGGACGTCCGCAGCTTTAGCGTCACCCTGCTCTAGAGGTTCCGCCGTTCTAACGAACGACGGACCGGTCGACGCTGCGCCCTTAGGTTTCGCCGTTCTGACGAACGGCGGGCCGGTCGACGCTGCGAGCCGCCCAGAGCGACAATTTGCCATTCAAAAGGCACGGCATGACCAGAAGGTCTATGCCGTGCCTTTTTCATGCCAACTTGTTCGCTCTGGACGTCGCTCGCTGGCATTGCCAAAACATCGACGCTCCCAATGACTACCGTGTGTCTATTAATTTTTCGAGCTTGTGCTGCGCTGCTGGTCGCTGGCGTATATCCTGTTAAGTCGTCAGCATACGATTCAACAGGGAAGGCAGATTATGCATTCTCCCCATCAACGCGACGCGCATCCACAGCCGGTGTGCAGTCGTCGCATCTTCTTGGGTAGCGCTCTCGCTGCGAGCGCTTCTGTCGTCGCCGGCGCACTTGCCGGTTGCCAGCGCCCCTCCACGCTGGAAGTAGTTCAGCCCACGACAGGCGGCGGTCGCGACGACCTGTCCGATTCCGTTATCGGCAAGGATAAGATCCGCATTGGCATGGAGGCGGCCTACGCCCCGTACAACTGGCAGGTTTCCGAGGCCAGCGAGTTCACGATCCCCATCGATAACGTGCAGGGCGCTTATGCCGACGGCTACGACGTGCAGATCGCCAAGATCGTCTGCAAGGCCCTTGGCGGTGAGCCCGTTGCCGTCAAGCAGAGCTTCTCGGGCCTCATCGATTCACTTAACAATGGCCAGATCGACCTCATCATTGCCGGCATGAGCGCCACGCCCGAGCGCGAGGAGTCCGTCGGCTTTTCCGATCCGTACTTTATCGGCTACTTTGGCCTATTCGTAAAAGAGGGCTCGCCCTACCAAAACGCGACCAAGCTCAGCGACTTTAGCGGCGCCACGGTGCTCGGCCAAAAGGACACGATGCTCGACACCGTCATTGACGAGATCCCGGGCGTCGTCCACAAAAATCCGGTCGATTCGGTACCCACGGTGTTCTCGAACCTGCTGCAGGGCACTTGTGACGCTGTGACCTACAACACCGAAAACGAGAAGGGCTATATGGCCCAAAACCCGGGCATCGTGCCCATTCGCTTTGCGGAGGGCGAGGGCTTTAAGCAGGAGGTTACGGCAAACGTCGGCTGCCGCAAGGGCTCGGACAAGCTGCTCAAACTTATCGATAAGACGCTCAAGGGCATCAGCCAGGAGGAGCGCGACCAGATGTGGGACGCGTGCCTCGACCGTCAGCCGGCATAGGGAGGCAGCATGAAAGGCATCAATCGTCTGGCCTCCTTTATCAAGGCCGACCACCGTTATGTGTACCTGGGCACGAGCGTTATCGCGGCGCTCGGCTTGGCATTTAGCCAGCGCAACCCCACGCCGCTGAGCTTTTTGGCGCCCACCGGCATCTTCCAAGATTGCCTTTGGGCGATTCTTTGGGCCTGGATCGTCGTGTCGGCGGCAGCGCTCGTCACCAAGGTTATGCACTGGAGCGACTATCGCGAAAAGTCACCGTTTGCATCCGAGCGTTTCCGTCGCGGCGCGCGCCTGGGCAGCTATGTCGTGGTCGTCATCGCGGCGATCTTCTTTGTCGACCGCTGCGTCATGTCGTTTATCGACCTGGTGCAGGTGAGTATTGTCTCGGACTCCAACCCCAGCGACTTTTTGTCGAGCCTGGTCTACATGACCTACAAGAGCGGGGACTTCTTTATCCGCGGCATCGAGATCACCATCGCACTTGCGACCTTCGGTACCGTCATCGCTTTTTTCCTTGCGCTGCTCTTTGTGTTTTTGCGCATTCAGACCTTCGATCGCGTGGACAACGACTTGGTGCGCTTCTTTAAGAGCATTGGCCGAGGCTTTGCGACCATCTACTCCACCATCGTGCGTGGCACGCCCATGATGGTCCAGGGCCTACTCATCTATTACGCGGGCTTCACCGTTTTGCGCGGCATGGGCTTCGAGACCGCCCAGGCCAACCAGATCTGGAGTACCTTCACTGCTGGCCTCGTCACCATCTCGCTCAACTCTACCGCCTACATGATGGAGGTCCTGCGCGGCGGCATCGAGTCCATCGATCCCGGCCAGGCCGAGGCTGCGCGCTCGCTGGGCCTGTCGCAGTGGCAGGCTATGCGCAAGGTCGTGTTCCCTCAGGGTATTAAAAACGCGATCCCGGCGCTCACCAACGAGCTCATCATCAACATCAAGGATTCGTCGGTGCTCTCGGTCATCGGCGTGTTCGACCTCATGTACGCCACCACCACCGTCGCCGGCGTGTACTACCGCCAGATGGAGGTCTACTGCGTGGCGCTTGTGGTCTATCTGATCCTGACGCTCGTGGCGAGCCGCCTGCTCGAGGCCTTTGGCAAAAAGCTCGGCGCCGAGGCTCCGGCCACGCTGCCCAGCTCTAACTAGGCTTAAGACGAGGAGAATCATCATGGCAGATACCGCCACTACCGGCACTGCGGCAGCCGTGCAAAACCAAGAGCCGCTCATCCGCGTCGAGGGCCTGCGCAAGAGCTTTGGTTCGCTCGAGGTGCTCAAGGGCATCGACCTGTCCGTCAATCCCGGTGAGGTTGTCACCATCATCGGCGCCTCGGGCTCGGGCAAATCGACCTTCCTGCGCTGCCTCAACCTGCTCGAGACCCCGGACGCGGGCCACATCTGGTTCCACGGCCAGGACCTCACGGCCGAGCGCTGCAACATCAACAAATTGCGCGAGGACATCGGCATGGTGTTCCAGGGCTTTAACCTGTTCAACAACATGGATGTGCTCGACAACTGCACGCTCGCGCCCGTCACGCTCAAAAAGATGAGCAAGGCCGAGGCCGAGAAGGTCGCGATGGAGCATCTGACGAGCGTGGGACTCGAAAAGTTCGCGCACGCCGCCGTGGGTCGCCTGTCCGGTGGTCAAAAGCAGCGCGTGGCCATCGCTCGTGCCCTGTGCATGAATCCGCAGATCATGCTGTTTGACGAGCCGACCTCAGCGCTCGACCCCGAGATCGTGGGCGAGGTGCTCGAGGTCATGCGCAAGCTCGCTGCCGACGGCATGACCATGGTCGTCGTCACGCACGAGATGGCCTTTGCACGCACGGTGTCCGATCGCGTGGTCTTTATGGACAAGGGCGTGGTGCTCGAGGATGCCGCACCGGCCGAGCTCTTCGGCAACCCCAAGCACCAGCGCACCCGCGAGTTCCTCTCGCGTTATCTCGAGGACAAATAACCGACCGCAAACACTTACGTTGCAGGGCCGCTCCCGTGGGGCGGCCCTCGTCATCACAATCGAAAGGATGTCATGGCCGAGGTTTGGCGCTTCTTTGCGCATGAGGACGATTTTGCCGATATAGACGAGGCCGGCGCGTGCGAGCGCTTGGGCCGCGTGCTGGCGTTTCCGACCATTTCGAGCATGGATGCCGAGGCGGTGGACTGGCAGCCGTTCGACGACCTGCGCGCGTATATGCAGCGGGCCTGGCCGCACGTATTTGCGGCGGGTAAGGCTGAGCTCATCGATCATTCGTTGCTGGTGACGCTTTCCGGCTTCGACTCTGCCCTCAAGCCCGTTTTGCTCATGGGTCACATGGACGTGGTCCCCGTGGTGCCGGGTACTGAGGCCGATTGGACGCACGCCCCCTTTAGCGGACATGTGGACGACGCCTACATTTGGGGCCGCGGTGCCATCGACATGAAAGACCAGGTCGCAGGTATTCTCGAGGCGGTTGAGTATGCGCTGGCGCACGGTTGGCAGCACGAGCGCACGCTGCTCCTGGCCTTTGGTCAGGACGAGGAGACGACGCAGTACGGCGCAGGCGCCATCGGCCGCGCGCTCGAGGAGCGCGGCATTGAGCTTGAGTACCTGATCGACGAGGGCGACTACCGCATCGTTCCGGCTGCCGAGTACGGCGCGGGCGAGGGCTGGCTTATGCATGCCGATCTCGCGGAGAAGGGCTACGCCGATATCGTGTTGAGGACGCGTAGCGAGGGCGGACATTCTTCCAACCCCTACGGCGGCACGTCGCTCGAGGTGCTCGGCCGTGCCATCGCCGCAATCTGCGATATCGAATGGCCGACGCGCGTCACGGACCTGCTTGTCGCACAGCTCGTCGAGCTGGGACTCTGCACGGCCGACGAGATTGCCTCCAACAAGGACGCCATCGTGCGCGAGTGCCTTGCCAGCAAGAAGCTCTATCCGCTCGTGACCACCACCTGTGCACCGACCCAAATCGAGGGCGGTAGCACCGGTGCTAACGTGATGCCGCAGGATATGTGGGCCAATATCAATTTCCGCATGCTCGAGGGCACGAGTGTGGCCGATGTCGTGGCCTGCTGCCGCGTCGCCGTTGCCGAGGCGGGGCTCGCCGACCGTGTCGAGATCGAGCTCGGTCCTGGCAGCTCCGAACCCTCGCCGTCTCCGCGCATCGACGGACCGGGACTCGAGACCGTCCGCGCCATCGCCGCCCGCTATTTCCGTGATCCAGAGGGGACGGAGGAAAACGGATCATCAGCGGCGGGCGGAGCTCCTATCGGTATCGTTCCCTCGACCGTGATTGGCGCGACCGACGCTGCCAACTACCAGCACATTTGCTCCGAATGCATTCGTTTTTCGGCGTTTGTGGTCGATGACGACGAGTGTGATCGCGGCGTCCACGGCACCAACGAGCGCATCACCCGCCGCGCCTACCTCCAGGGCATCCGCTTCCTCGTCGCTCTGCTTCAAACGCTCTAGAATGTGACAAAGCGACAGTCCCTTTGTTAGCCGTTGGGGACGCTCTTAAACGACTAGTCGTTAAGGAACGTACCCAACGGCTACGTCCACTCATTCCGTGCGGGTTATATGCAGGTTTGCCTGCGCACGCTATCATGTATGGGTTAGATCGCAACTATGTACCCCACACGCGAAGGGATGCGCATGTATCTGAAGATCGACATGCTCTAGCTGGGCTTACCCCCGCAGTGGCGCCATGCGCCCCATCAATTCTGCCGATTTTCACCTTCACGCATATAAAGGAGTCCCGCCATGCGCGACAAGCTCGAAAAGATCATCAAGGCCTATGAGGAGCTCGAGAAAAAGCTTTCCGACCCGGCCGTTGCCTCCGACATCAAGGAGTTCACGCGTCTCAACAAGGAGTACGCGCACCAGTCCGACCTCATCGCCGCCTCGCGCGAGTACATCGGCGCGCTCGATGACATCGAGGCTGCCAAGGAAATGCTCCACGATACTACCGATGCCGATGAGAAGGAGATGCTCCAGATGGACATCTCCGAAAACGAGGCCAAGCTTCCCCAGCTCGAGGAAGAAATTAAGTACATGCTCATCCCGAGCGACCCCAACGACGACAAGAACACCATCGTCGAGATTCGCTCCGCCGCCGGTGGCGACGAGGCGGCCATCTTCGCCGGCGACCTGTACAAGATGTATCAGCGCTTTTGCGAGTCGCGTGGCTGGAAGACCACCGTGCTCGATTCCAGCCCCAGCGAGGCCGGCGGCTTTAAGTCCATCGAGTTCAAGGTCGAGGGCGACCGCGTCTACTCCGTCATGAAGTTTGAGTCCGGCGTACACCGTGTCCAGCGCGTTCCCAAGACCGAGTCCCAGGGCCGTATCCAGACCTCCACGGCAACCGTCGCCGTGCTTCCCGAGGCCGAGGAGATCGACGTCCAGATCAACCAGTCTGACCTGCGCATCGACACTTACTGCGCTTCGGGCCCTGGCGGTCAGTGCGTTAACACCACCTACTCCGCCGTGCGCATCACCCACCTGCCCACCAACACCGTGGTGCAGTCGCAGGAGCAGCGCTCCCAGATTCAGAATCGCGAGGTCTGCATGCAGATGCTGCGCGCCCGTCTGTACGAGATGGAGCTCGAGAAGCAGCAGGCAGAGCTCGGTGCCGAGCGCCAGAGCCAGATCGGCCACGGCAACCGTTCCGAGAAGATCCGTACCTACAACCAGCCCCAGGACCGCGTGACCGATCACCGCATCGGTTTCAACTCCACCTACAATGGCGTCCTCCTGGGCGACCAGCTCGGCACCGTCATCGAGGCGCTCGCCGCCGCCGAGCGTGCCGAGAAGCTGGCACAGGCTGTTTAAGTTACGGCGTTTTACCAAACGCCGTAACTGCTCGACGCTGCGCGCCGCCCAGAGCGACAATTTGTCATTCAAAAGGCAAGGCATGACCAGAAGGTCTATGCCCTGCCTTTTTCATGCCAACTTGTTCGCTCTGGGTGGCGCTCGCTGGCATTGCCAAAACATCGGCGTTTCCTTGGTTGTCAAATGATCCGTAGGGAGTCATTGGTGACATTGCCTTGATATTTTATTCAGTCGGCTGTGATGTCATTTGAGCTGCTTACCTGCTTAAGGTAATTGACGGCATAAGTCCGCTATCGAAAATATTGCTCAAAATATCGTTCAAGAAGTCGCGGAGCGATTTTTGATGGGTCGCGCGTCAAGCGATGTGGCAAGTATTTGGTTAGATATTGGTCAGTTTTGGGTCAACCTTGCCAAAAGCTTGACGGATGCAGATTTAGACGTCGACGAATGAACACTCTAGGCAGGCTCCAAGCAAAATTCTGGGCTGATTCTCGATAATCGCCTTCAATCGCCCCTTGCCAAGCGCTGGCCTCGCTTACAATCTGCTCCGACATTCGCGCGCCGTCCGGCGCTTAAGAGGGGAGGGCCCCATGGCAAACGAGATTTGGACCATCAAGCGTTGTCTCGAGTGGACCAAGGAGTACCTGGCCGAGCGCGGCGAGGAGCACCCCCGTCTTTCTGCCGAGTGGCTGCTGTGCGCCGCCACGGGCCTGGCGCGCATTGACCTATATATGCGTATGGACGAGACGCTTAACGCGGCCCAGCTCGAGACCATGCATGCGGCCGTTGTCCGCCGCGCTAAGGGCGAGCCGCTGCAATACATCACGGGCAGCACGCAGTTTCGCATGATCGACGTCGCGTGCGCCCCCGGCGTGCTCATCCCGCGCCCCGAGACCGAGATGCTCGTCGAGGAAGTCCTCAATTATCTGGATGCCGAGGTACTGAGCCCCGAGGCCGCTGCCCGTCAGCGTGTTGAGCTGCCTTGGAACGATGAGGTCGAGGAGGCACGCAAGGCCGAGGCCGCGCTGGCAGACGAACGGGCGACTGCCGAGCGCCGTGCCGCTAACCTGACGGCTGCCGATGAGGCGGCGCTAGGCGGCGACGTACTGGGCAGCCGTGCCTATGCCGAGGAACTGGCCGATCGCGAGGCCGAGGAAGCCGCCGCGCAGGCGGCAGAAGCCGAGACTGCGGAAGCCGCCGAGCCCGAGCTCGACGAATACGGCATCGCCAGCGAGGGTGCCGACCAGGAGACGGCTTCAGCTCAGGATGCCGCCGCGCCCGCTCCGGTCGAGCCCCGCACTGCCCGCGTTCTCGAGGTCGGCTGCGGCACGGGCTGCATTTCGCTCTCCCTTGCCTGGGAGCGCCGCGGCCATGTCACCTGCACCGCAACCGATATCGAGCCGCGCGCTATCGATCTGGCCACCAAAAACCGCGACGCGCTCGGCCTCACGGCAGATGAGGTTGCCTTCAGCCTCACCAACCTGGTGAGCTCCATTCCCCACGACGAGTGGGGCACCTTCGACGTGCTCGTCTCCAACCCACCCTACATCCCGACCGACGTCATGCGCTCGCTGCCGCACGAGGTCAAGGACTTTGAGCCCGATTTGGCTCTCGAGGGCGGTGCCGACGGTCTCGATATCTTCCGCCGTCTGCTCAACGCGGCACCCTATATGCTGCGCGCCGGCGGCCTGTTTGCTTGCGAGCTCTACGAGGGCGCCCTCGACGCCGCGGCCGAGCTCTGTCGCCAAGCGGGCCTTTCGGACGTGCGCATCGTCCGCGACCTCACCGATCGCCCCCGCATCGTCCGAGCCATCGTAACCGAGCCCAAGCAGCGCCAGTAATATTTATTAACTGGTTAGCAAAAATTATAAAGTAGTTTATAATTAGGACGGCTGAAAGAGGTCGGCCCATGCAACTTCCTACCTTTCGGGAAATCATTGCCCTACTCAAGCACGATGGATTCGCGAAGGTCGCGCAGGTCGGTAGTCATGCTAAGTATGTTTCTGGTGACCGCGTTGTCACCGTGAACGGCTCTGGTGGTGATCGACCAAAGAAGGGCGCGTGGGCAAGTATTCGTCGCCAAGCTGGATGGTAGTTGGAGGCAAAATGAGGCAGCGATTTACCTATGACTGCGTTCTCATAAAAGAAGACGATGGTTACTGCGCTAGCTTCCCGCAGATTCCCGGAGCCTTTGCCGATGGCGATACGCGCGAAGAAGCGATTGCCCATGCCACCGAGGCGCTGATGGCGTTTTTGGCCGATGACCTCAACAACGGTTTGACTCCGGCGGGGTACGAACGCTCGGCCGAGGTCGTGGCCCTTTCGGTCGAAATCGACCACGAGGACGCTCGGGAAGCGGCGTGCCGAACATTTAAAGACGCAGCGCTGGACCTCAAAGTCTCCGCTCCGCGGATTACCGCGCTGGTCAAAGCCGGAAAGCTCGATATTGAACTCGTCGACGGCCGTCGGATGATAACGATAGACAGCATCGAGCGCTACGCCGCCCAAGAACGCCACGCCGGCAGGCCAAAGAAGTTCGTCGCAGTCCAATAACCCCCTCACTTTCACCGACTACTAGAGCCGCTCACCAAACCAACATGCGCTCTGGGCAAATAGATTGAACGTTTCGTGCGAGAATGCCCCACAGTAAACAAACTTGCACCAGAGCGTAAGGGGCTGGCATACACATGCAGACGGTCTATCGGGTATACGAGGGAGCGCGGGAGCCGCATCGGCTTGCCGTCGAGCGTACGGCCGAGGTGCTCGGCTGTGGCGGTCTGGCCCTGATCCCGACCGAGACCGTCTATGGTGTCGCTGTGGCAGTTAACGCCTTTTCGGACGCCGTGCCTCAAGATACAAGCGAATTCCCATCGTGGCCGCGCGATCCGCAGGCCACCGTCAACGGTGCCGCGGTCCCCGCGCTCGGTACCGGCTATCGTCGTATCTTTACCCTCAAGCAGCGCGAGCTCACCCAAACGGTTGCCTGGCTGGTCGATGATGCCGAGGCGCTCGATCGCTATGGCGTGGATATTCCTAACGAGGCCCGCGTGCTCGCCCGACGATGCTGGCCGGGCGCCCTGACTATCGTGGTCAAGGCGGCCCCCTGCGTGCCGACCTTTATGCGCGCCGCCGACGACACGGTGGCGCTTCGCGCTTCGGCCTCGCCCGTGGTGCAAGCGCTCATCCGCGCCTGCGGCAGCCCTCTTGCCTGCACCAGCGCCAATACGCATGGCGCGCCCGCGCCGGCAAGTTTTGCCACGGTGGAGGAGCGCATCCTGGAGGGGGTCGATGTTGCCGTCGACGCCGGTGAGACCCCGTGTCGCGACGCCTCGACCATCGTGTCGTTCCAGCACGGCGGGCTCCAGATCCTGCGCCAAGGCGCACTTCCCGCATCAGAGATCGAACGGGTCCTGTCCGACCCGATGCAATAGAAAGGTGTAAGCGATGTCGTTGAATCTGGGCAGCCTGGGCATGGAAGATGCCTCGTTTAACTTTGGCGGTTCCTACATCATGGCGCTCGACTGCGGCACCACCTCGGTACTTGCGACCATCGTCGACGAGTACGGATGCATCGTCGCGCAGGCACGTCGCAGCGTCAAAACCAGCTTCCCACGTCCCGGTTGGGTAGAGCAAGACCCCATGGCGGTCCTTGCCAGCCAGATCGCCGTCATGATGGAAGTCCAGTTTAAGAGCGGTATCCACTCCGACCGCATTGCCGCCATCGGCATCTCCAACCAGCGCGAGACCACGGTGGTCTGGGACCGCGTGAGCGGTCAGCCGATCTATAACGCCATCGTATGGCAGTGCCGCCGTACCGCGCCGGCAATCGACGCGTTGGTTGAACAGGGTTGCGAGGAGCTGGTGCGCTCCCGCACGGGACTCACGCTCGACCCGTATTTCTCGGCCTCCAAGGTACAGTGGATTCTCGACAACGTCGACGGCGCACGCGAGAGCGCGGCGGCGGGCGACCTCATGTTTGGCACCATCGACACCTGGCTCATCTACAACCTCACCGGCGGCCAGGTCTTTGCCACCGACTACACCAATGCCAGCCGCACGGCACTCTTTAATATCCATACGCTCGATTGGGACGACGACCTGCTGGCGCTCTTTGACGTTCCACGTTCCATGATGCCCGAGGTTCGCTGGAGCTCGGGTGACTACGGCCGCGTCGCGAGCGACATCATGACCAACATGCCGCCCATCATGGGTGTGGCGGGCGACCAGCAGGCGTCGCTGTTCGGTCACTGCTGCTTCCATCCCGGCCAGACCAAAAACACCTATGGCACGGGCTGCTTTATGCTCATGAACACCGGCGACGAGATCGTCGAATCCAAGAACGGTCTGGTCTCCACCATCGGTATCGCTGCGAACGGGAAGATCAGCTATGCGCTCGAGGGCTCCATCTTTGCTGCCGGTTCCACCATGAACTGGCTTCGCAACAACATGGGCATCATCTCGAGCGTGAGCGAGTCGGCACAACTCGCCGCTTCGATTAGCGACAACGAGGGCTGCTACTTCGTTCCCGCCTTTGCGGGTCTGGGCGCTCCCTGGTGGGACCCGCATGCCCGCGGTATCGTGTGCGGTCTGACCGGCGCCTCGAGCCGTGCGACCATCGTACGTGCCGCCTGCGAATCCATGGCATATCAGAGCTACGACGTGCTGCGCGCCATGGAGCAGGACGTGGGGCTTTCGATCGAGCGCCTGTCTGTCGATGGCGGTGCCTCGCGCAACGAGTTCATCATGCAATTCCAGGCCGACCTGCTGGATATTCCCGTGCTGCAATGCGAGACGGTGGAGACCACGGCAATCGGTGCCGCGTACTTGGCGGGTCTTGCCGTCGGCTATTGGGAAGACCTGGAAGAGCTGGAGCAAAATGCCCAGATCGTTAGGACCTTCCTTCCCCACATGTCCGCCGAGCGCCGCGAACAAAACCTTGCGGGCTGGTGTGATGCAGTCAGGCGCTCGCTCAGTACCGCACAGTAGGGCTGCGATGGGCTGCTCGATACAACAAACCGCTAAACTAATGCATGGCGTGCGGCGGCAACATTGCTGCGCGCCTTGTCAGCAAGGCCGTTTTGCGGCCGCAACGAAAGGGGCAATCAACCCATGACCGTCACCTACGATGCGTCCCGTGTGACGCTTGTCGATCACCCGCTCGTCCAGCACAAGCTGTCGATCCTGCGCGACAAAAACACCGGCACCAACCAGTTCCGTCAGCTCGTGCGCGAACTCGCGCTTTTTGACGGCTACGAGGCCATGCGCGACCTGCCTATGGAAGACGTCGAGGTCGAGACCCCTATCACCACCGCAACGTTTAAGCAGCTCGCCGGCAAGAAACTCGCCATCGTGCCCATCCTGCGTGCGGGCCTTGGCATGGTCGACGGCATCCTCGACCTGGTGCCCTCCGCTCGCGTGGGCCACATCGGCATGGAGCGCGACGAGGTCACCCACGAGCCGCACGAGTATTACTGCAAGATGCCCAAGGATATCGACCAGCGTATCTGCCTGGTTGTCGACCCCATGCTCGCCACGGGCGGTTCGGCCGAGATGGCTATCAGCTACCTGCGCGAGCGCGGTGTCAAGGACATCCGCATGCTGTGCATCGTCGCCGCGCCCGAGGGCCTCAAGTCGCTGACCGAGAAGGATCCTGACGTACATATTTATACGTGCGCCATCGATGACCATCTCAACGAGGCCGCCTACATCGTTCCCGGCCTGGGCGACGCCGGCGACCGCATCTACGGCACGCTCTAGTTGTCGGGCCTTGTCGGCTACGGTCACAAATACGAAGAAATGGTGCGCGCGGGCGAGCAAAAGACGTCCACGCGCACTCCTGTTAACGGACGTTTAGCCTAGAGGGGTTCGAGAAAAACGTATTACCTACCTGCGGCATAAAGAAGGTCTTAAGAAAACGAACAGGTGCGTATTAACCGATGCTTTTTCGGTTGTACTTTAGCGATTGGCTCGTACAATAGTCACCAATGTTTGGCGGGAACTGTTCTGGGAAGCGTTAAAAAAGGAAAGTGAGGACGCCAGTGTTTCAGATAGCCGATCTGCTCGCTATCGTTGCAGGCGCCATCGCGGGCGCAATTGCCTTCCTTCCCTTTGTCTTTACGCTCAAGCCGGTTCTTGACGATAAGCAGAATGCGGACATGCTCAAGGGTATGGTGAGTCTGGCGGTCTCGGCAATCGCCCTGCTCGTCTTTACCTTGGTTGTGTTTGTGTTGTTCGGAGAGGCATTTCGCATGTTCCTCCTGGGCGAGGCGATCGGCTTCGTGGCCTTTATGGCCGCCTGCGCGGTTCGCGTCGCCAAGGCGCTGCGAGATCCTCATGAGGTCGAAAGGTAAGTCGTGGAAATTTTTGAAAAGCTGCCTGATGAGATTAATCATCTGGTCAGCGAGTTCAGCTCCACCCCTGTCGTGGGCGATCTGAGCTGCGGCATCACGCAGTACTCGTTTTGGCTGATCGTCTCCACGATCGTGCTCCTGATCGTCCTGGCCGTGTTCAAGAAGAAGCAGACCCTGGTTCCCAAGGGCTTCTTCGTCAACGGTTTCGAGTACATCATCGAGTACGTCGAGAACGATATCGGCAAGGGCGTCGTGGGTGAGAACTGGAAGAAGCACTTCCCGTTCCTGTGCTCGCTTTTCCTGTTCATCCTGATCAATAACATGATCGGCCTGATCCCGGGAATGAAGCCCGGCACCGGCGCAATCGGCTCCACCGCCGCGCTCGCCATCTTCGCCTTCGTGTACTTCATCTATTACGGATGCAAGGCTCACGGCGTGATCGGCTACATCAAGAGCCTCGCCCCGCAGGGCGTGAGCTTCCCGATGAACGTGCTCGTGTGGGTCGTCGAGCTCTTCTCGACCTTCCTGCGCCTCATCACGCTCGCCGTCCGTCTGTTCTGCAACATGTTCGCAGGACACGTGGTCATGGGCTCGTTCGCCATCATGGCGAGCATGTTCATGCAGCCGCTGCTTCAGCAGGTTTCCGCGGCGCACGCCGTCGGCGCCCTGCCTTCGCTGGCCTGGCTTGCCATCCTCATCCTGATCTATGCGATCGAGCTTGTGGTCGGCGCCATCCAGGCTTACGTCTTCACGGTCCTTACCGCCGTGTATGTCTCCGAGGCAGAGGAGGTCGCAGAGGAGGAGTAGTCTTCCGTTCGCGCCTTAAAGGTAAGGCAATTCGTTAAACCGCCGGTGCCCGTACCCATGGAGCCCGGCAGTTATAAAAAGGTTATCCTGCGTGAAATAAGACACGCACGACAAAGGAGGAATCGTGGGAGTTATCGGTTACGGTCTCGGTGTTATCGGCGCTGGTCTTGCTATCGGCCTGTCTGCTCTGGGTGCTACGGGTGCTATGGCCCGTCAGCCTGAGGTCCAGGGCCGCGTGTTCACCGTCTTCATCATGGGCTCCGCCTTCGGCGAGGCTCTGGCTCTGATCGGCTTCGTTGTCGCGCTGATCGTTAAATAGCACGGAGCGTCAAGTATGAATCTTTCATCCCAGAAGAGCGCGATCGCACTCTCCGCGTCCGCGGCCGCGCTGCTCATGCCGGTTTCCGCGTTCGCCGAGGACGGCGCTGCCGGTGCGGACATCCTCATCCCTAAGATGGCGGAGTTCATCCCGGCGCTTATCGCCTTCCTGATTATCTGGATCGTGCTGGCCAAGGTCGCCCTGCCGGGCATCATGAAAACCATGGAGGAGCGCGGCAAGAAGATCGAGGAGAGCCTCGACGAGGCCGAGAAGACCAAGCAGGAGGCTATCGCCAAGCGCGCTGAGTCCGACTCGATCGTCACCGACGCCCGTCGTCAGGCTGCCGACATCGTTCTCGAGGCCCGTAAGGACGCCGAGTCCGAGCGCGCCCGTATCATCGAGGCTGCTCACAAGGAGGCCGAGGAGATTATCGCCAAGGCCCATACGACCGTCGAGGACGAGCGCAAGTCCATTTACGCCGGTGCCGCGAGCTCCATCGCCGACCTGTCCGTTGCCGTCGCCACCAAGATCGTGGGCGAGGCACTCGAGGACGATGCCGAGCAGAAGAAGCTCATCGAGCGCTACATCCAGGAAGCAGGTAGCCTGAATGCCGACTAGCCGCTATCAGGACAAGGTGCTCGAGACCTACGCGCGCTCCCTTCTGGAAGCCGCTAAGGCCGAGAACCATGTGTTCGAGGACCTCGAGATGATCGAGCGCTTGGCTTCTGCCAGCCCCGAGATCATCGCCGTGCTCGGCACCATGTCCAAGCGCGACCAGCTCGACCTTCTTCCCAAGGTGGCAGCTGCCTTTAAGTATGTTGCCGAGGAAGACGAGGATGTAGTGGGCGTGACCGTCACCACGGCGATCCCGCTCGACGACGAGCTGCGTCAAACCATCACTAAGAAATGCGAGCAGGATTTCGGCCGCAAGGTATTCCTTATCGAGCAGGTCGACCCGTCTATCGTGGGCGGCCTGGTGCTCGAGGCCCGCGGCGAGCGTCGTGACATTTCCGTCAAGACGCAGCTGCGCATCGCGCAGGAGACCCTCGCAAACTCTGCTAATTCGTACGGAGGTGAAGCCTAATGTCCGAAACCCTCAATGCCCAGGATATCGCCAAGAAACTGCAGGAGCAGCTCACGAGCCTCTCCGCGACGGTCGATACGCATGAGGTTTCAACGGTCGACGAGGTAGGCGACGGCATCGCGCGCGTCTCCGGCCTCAAGAGCGCCATGGCAGGCGAGCTTCTGGAGTTCAAGAGCTCCGATACCGGTGAGACCGTCTTCGGCCTTGCCCAGAACCTTGACCGTGACGAGGTCGGCGCCGTTCTGTTTGGTGCCGTCGACTCCATCAAGGAAGGCGACGAGTGCCGCACCACTGGCCGCATTATGGATATCCCCGTGAGCCGCGCCATGCTCGGCCGCGTCGTCAATCCGCTCGGCCAGCCCATCGACGGCCTAGGCGACATCGTCGCTACGCACCGTCGCCCCATCGAGTTCAAGGCCCCCGGCGTCATCGACCGTACCCCGGTGTGCGAGCCGGTTCAGACCGGTCTGCTCGCTATCGACTCCATGGTGCCTATTGGCCGCGGTCAGCGTGAGCTCATCATCGGCGACCGTAAGACCGGTAAGACCGCCATCGCCATCGACGCTATTCTCAACCAGCGCGGCAAGGGCATGGTCTGCATCTATGTCGCCATCGGCCAGAAGGCCTCCACGGTTGCCAACATCCGCGAGACCCTCGCTCAGCACGGTGCGCTCGACTACACCATCATCGTTTCGGCCACCGCTGCCGATTCCGCCCCTATGCAGTACATCGCGCCTATGGCCGGTGCCGCTATCGGCGAGTTCTTCATGTACAACGGCGAGGACGGCAAGCCCGCCAGCGAGACCAACCCCGGCGGCCACGTGCTCGTCATCTACGACGACCTGTCCAAGCAGGCTGTGGCCTACCGTCAGATGTCGCTGACGCTGCATCGTCCGCCCGGACGCGAGGCCTATCCTGGCGACATCTTCTACCTGCACTCTCGTCTGCTCGAGCGTGCCGTCAAGATGTCCAAGAAGAACGGTTACGGCTCCATGACGGCACTGCCGATCATCGAGACCCAGGACGGCGACGTCTCGGCCTACATTCCGACCAACGTCATTTCCATTACCGATGGTCAGATCTACCTGCAGTCCGAGCTCTTCTTCCAGGGTCAGCGCCCGGCAGTCGACGTGGGCATCTCCGTGTCCCGCGTCGGTGGCGATGCGCAGACCAAGGCCATGAAGCAGGTCGCCGGCAACCTCCGTCTGGACCTCGCTTCGTACCAGGAGCTCGCTGGCTTTACGCAGTTCGGCTCCGACCTCGACGAGGCTACTCAGAAGCAGCTGACCCATGGTGCTCGCATGACCGAGCTCCTGAAGCAGCCGCGTTACAAGCCGTTTGAGGTTGGCGAGCAGATCGTTACGCTGTTCGCTGGCAACGAGGGCTTCCTGGATGACCTGGAGATCGCCGACGTGCTGCCCTTCCGTGCCGAGCTCATCGAGTACATGGACAATGGCTTTGGCTCGCTGCTCGACAAGGTTCGCGCCAAGAAGATCGATGATGACACCAAGGCTGAGCTCTTGCGCGTCATCGGCGACTTCAAGCAGCAGTTCATGGCCAAGCACCATTCGGATGTTTCTGGATCAGAGGAGAACTAAGCCCCATGGCCAACCTTCGCGACATTAAGAAGCGAATCTCCTCGGTTACCACGACCAAGCAGATCACGCGCACGATGGAGATGGTCTCTACGGCCAAGATCCGTCGTGCCCTCGATCGCTCCAAGCAGGCCGAGCCCTATAAGGAGGCGCTGACCGACGTCATGTTGACGGTCGCCGGCGACGCCTCCTGTTCGGGCACCGATCCCATGCTGCAGAAGCATGAGAGCGTTAAGCGTGGCCTGATTGTCGTCATTGCTTCGGACCGCGGCCTTGCCGGCGGTTTCAATACGACGGTGGAGCGCACGGCCGAAAAGCTCGCCGCTTCTTGGGCGAACGATGGCATCGAGTGCGAGATCATCGCGTGCGGGCGTAAGCCGGCCACGTATTTCCGTGACCGCGCAAACGTTGTCATGCACTTTGAGGGCAACTCCTCTGAGCCCGATTTCAATCAGGCCCGCATGATCTCCTCTCATATCTGCGATGCGTATCGTGCCGGTGAGCTTGACCGTGTCGAGCTTGTCTACCACCACGCCAAGAACCGCGTGGATCAGGAGCTTCGCGTCGAGCATCTGTTGCCGCTCGACCCCGAGATGATCGCTATGGCCCACGGTCCGCGTAAGAACGAGACCGACGCCCCTAAGCGCATCTCGTCCACGTTCGAGTTCGTGCCCTCTCCCGAGCATGTTCTCGGCAAGCTTGTGCCGTCTTATATCCTGACGGTCATCTACCAGGCCCTGATTGATTCGGCGGCTGCCGAGCAGGGTGCACGCCGCAAGGCCATGCACTCCGCGACGGAAAACGCCACCGCGATCATCTCGACCCTTACCCGCACGTATAGTCGCGTGCGCCAGGCTTCGATCACGACCGAGATTAACGAGATCGTCGGCGGAGCCTCAGCATTGGAGGAACAGTAATGGCTAATAACACCGTAAAGCTTGCGGTCGAGGAAGCCACCAAGAAGACGACTGCCGGTGATGGTCGCATCGTGCGAATCATCGGCCCTGTCGTCGACGTCAAGTTTGACGGCGCGGTGCCCCCGATCTACAACGCGCTCACGGTCGAGGCCGAGACCCCGATCGGTCATCTGAGCACGATCCTCGAGGTCGAGAGCCAGCTTCCGGGCGGCGTCGTCCGCACGGTCGCCATGTCCTCGACCGACGGCCTGCAGCGCGGCCTCATCGCCACCGATACCGGTGAGCCCATGAAGATGCCCGTTGGCCCCAAGACGCTCGGCCGAATTTGGAACGTTATGGGCAAGCCCGTCGACGGCAAGCCCATGCCCGAGGTGGAGGAGTTCTACCCCATCCACCATGCAGCGCCCCGTTTCGACGAGCTCACCACCAAGACCGAGATCTTCGAGACCGGCATCAAGGCCGTCGACCTGCTCGAGCCCTACATCCGTGGCGGCAAGACGGGCCTGTTCGGCGGCGCCGGCGTCGGCAAGACCGTTCTGATTCAGGAGCTCATCAACAACCTCGCCCAGGAGCACGGCGGCACCTCGGTGTTCACCGGCGTCGGCGAGCGTACCCGCGAGGGCACCGACCTCTTCCTCGAGATGAGCGAGTCTGGCGTTATCGACAAGACCTGCTTGGTCTATGGTCAGATGAACGAGCCGCCCGGAGCGCGTCTGCGCATCGGTCTGGCCGGCCTTACCACCGCTGAGTACTTCCGCGATCGCGGCCAGGACGTTCTGCTGTTCATCGACAACATCTTCCGCTTCTCCCAGGCGGGTTCCGAGGTTTCCGCACTGCTGGGCCGTATGCCGTCCGCCGTTGGTTACCAGCCCACGCTGGCAACCGAGATGGGCGACCTCCAGGAGCGCATTACCTCGACCAAGACGGGCTCCATTACCTCCGTCCAGGCTGTCTACGTCCCCGCAGACGACCTAACCGACCCGGCGCCTGCCACGACGTTTACGCACCTCGACGCCACCACGGTTCTTTCGCGTAGCATTTCGTCGCTCGGCCTGTTCCCGGCTATCGACCCGCTCGCGTCTTCCTCCGACGCTCTCGATCCCTCGATCGTCGGCGAGGAGCACTACCGTGTCGCCGTCAAGGTCCAGGAGCTCCTGCAGGAGTACTCCGACCTTCAGGACATCATCGCCATTCTGGGTATGGACGAGCTGTCCGAGGAGCAGCGCCTTACGGTCAACCGTGCCCGTAAGATTCAGCAGTTCCTCTCGCAGTCCTTCCACGTCGCCGAGAAGTTCACCGGTAACCCCGGTGTCTACGTCCGCGTCGAGGATACCGTCCGCTCTTTCGCCGAGATTGTCGACGGCAAGGCCGATGACCTGCCCGAGCAGGCTTTCCGCTATGCTTCCACGATTGAGGACGTGCGCGAGCGCGCCCGCAAGATGGGGGAGAAGTAGGTTATGCGTATCCGCATCGTGTGCCCCGTGAGCTGCGCCTATGAGGGCGACGCTGCGTTTGTGTCGATTCCGTCCACGGATGGCGAGTTTGGCGTCCTGCCTGCTCACTCCAGCGAGATCTGCACGATCGACCGCGGTTACGTTCGCGTTTCCGATAAGGCCATGGGCACTGTCGACCACACGTTTGCCGTGGCCGGCGGCTATGCCCAGGTTGCGGACGATGTCGTGACCGTTCTCGCCGAGCGCGCTTGCGATTTGGCGACCGTCGATGCCGACAAGCTTAAAGCTGATATTCAAGGTTTTGAAGAGAAGCTGGGTAATTTGTCGGAGGATGATGCACGCCGCGCCTACCTCTATAATGAAATCGCATGGTGTAAGCTCAAGCTTGCCCAATAGTCAAACGATTTAGCGTTCGACCATTTGCGAACACATCATGCCCGGGATGGCCCAGCCACCCCGGGCATGCTTTTTGAAAGGGTAGACCTTGGATATTATCCGCGTTGAGGGTGGCCACGCCATCGGAGGCTCCGTGCCCGTCTCGGGCGCCAAGAACTCCGCACTCAAACTCATGGCGGCAACGCTTCTGGCGCCGGGCAAGACGACGCTGCAGAACGTGCCCGATATTTCCGATGTCCACGTGATGGGCAAGGTGCTCAAGGGTATGGGCGCCACGATCGATGTCCTCGACGAGCACACGCTCGAGATTGATACCTCTCAGGTCGATTCTTGGGAGGCCCCCTACGAGCTTGTTGCCAAGATGCGCGCTTCCACCGCCGTCATGGGACCCCTGCTGGGCCGCTTCCATCGCGCCAAAATTGCCATGCCGGGCGGCTGCAACCTGGGTGCTCGCAAGATCGATATGCACATTCTTGGTCTTGAGGCCCTGGGCGTTGAGTTCGATACCGCCCACGGTTACATCAACGCTAATGCGCCCCAAGGTCTGCGCGGTACCACCGTCACGCTCGAGTTCGCCAGCGTCGGTGCGACCGAGAACCTCATCATGGCCTCTGTGCGCGCACAGGGCACCACGGTTATCGACAATGCCGCCCGCGAGCCCGAGATCGTCGATCTCGCTAACATGCTCAACGAGATGGGCGCCAAGATTGTTGGCGCCGGTACGCCCGTCGTGACTATCGAAGGCGTGGAAGAGCTCCATCCCGTTATCCATCGCGTGGTGGGCGACCGCATCGAGGCCGGTACCTTTATCGTTGCCGGTGCGTTGATGGCCGACGATCGCGGTGTCGATGTCACGGGCTTTTGCCCCATTCACTTGGGCATGGTGCTCAAGAAGATGGAGCTCATGGGTATCGACTGCGAGCGCGTCGAGGATGGCGTCCATGTGAACCGTGCCGAGCGTATCAAGCCGGTCGACATCCAGACGCTTCCGTTCCCCGGTTTCCCGACCGACATGCAGGCGCAGATTATGGTGCTCTCCGCCCTTGCCGACGGCAGTTCCGTTATTACCGAAAACATCTTCGAGAATCGCTTTATGTTTGCCTCTGAGCTGGTGCGCATGGGTGCCGACATTCGTATCGAGAGCCATCATGCCATGATTCATGGCGTCAAGGGCTTCTCGGGTGCACAGGTTACCTCGCCCGATCTGCGCGGCGGAGCGGCCCTCGTCGTAGCGGGCTTGATCGCCGACGGGACGACCGAGGTTTCGGCTATCCATCACATCAAGCGCGGCTACGAGCAGTTTGTCGAAAAGCTGCAGGCGCTTGGCGCGCATGTCGAGCATGCTACCGTCCCCGATCCCGTCATCTACTAATACAGGTTGCCTATGTTTAATAAAAAGCCCCTCGCGGATACCACCACTCGAAGACCCTCAACTGGTGCGCAGGCCAAGATCTACAGTCGCGATAACGTGGCTCGTTATTCCGAGCGAGCTCGCCAACGTCGTCGTAGCCACACGATTCGCCACGTCGCGCTCATTGTCGTGCTTGGCGTGCTGCTGAGTGCCACTACCGCTGCCGGCCTGTGGTTTGCCACCATTATGGGCAAGCTCGGCGATTCTAATGTCATTACCGACAATCTGCGTCGGGTTCTGGTTGACACCGATGAGGCAAAGGATCCGTTCTACGTGCTGCTTCTTGGCACCGACGGCCGTCCGGGCGAGGATACGTATCGTGCCGACTCGATTATCCTGGCACGCATCGACCCCACGCAAAAGCAGGCGACGCTCATTTCCGTTCCGCGCGACACCAAGGTCGAGTACAAGGGCGAGACCATGAAGATCAACGCCTGCCATACCGTTGGCGGCGCCGAGGCCATGGTCGAGGCGGTCAACGAGCTGTGCGGTGTTCAGATTTCCCACTATGCCGAGGTCAGCTTCGACGGTATGCAGGCGCTGATTGATTCGGTTGGCGGTATCGACATTAACGCAACCGATGATGTTGACGACCCCGAGCACCTGGATATTAAGATTACCGCTGGCCAGCAGCATATGGACGGTGCCACCGCCCTTACCTATGCCCGCTGCCGCTACACCTATGCCGACGGCGATTACACGCGCATGCGCCACCAGCGTCAGGTGCTTGGCGCCCTTGCCAACCAGATTCTCAATAACTTCGATGCCACGAAGATCTTTGGCCTGGTTAATTCGCTGTCCGATATGCTCGTAACCGATATGAGCGTTCAGGATATCGTGGCTACGGTCAATGCCATGCGCGGTATGGATGTCGACGGTATCTACTCGGCCAACCTGCCCTCGTACGCCGACGACAGCACCATGATCGATGGTGTGAGCTACGTCTTTGTCTACGAGGACGAGCTCAAGGAAATGATGGAGCGCGTCGATGCCGGCAAGGATCCCAAGGGTCCCAACACCATGGGTCTTTCCGACGGTTCCAGCTCTACGATCGGTGACCTCAGCAACAACACGTCTGACGACTACGCAAACGGTACCGCAACCTCATCGGTCAGCTCTGACGATTCTGATGACTCAAGCGATTCGAGCGATTCGGACTACTACGAAGAGCCCACCGGTGACGGCAACGGCTACGAAGCCAACTACTAAGTTACGGCGTTTTACCAAACGCCGTAACGGCTCGACGCTGCGCGCCGCCCAAGGCGACAATTTGTCATTCAAAAGGCAGGGCATGACCAGAAGGTCAATGCCCTGCCTTTTTCATGCCAACTTGTTCGCCTTGGACGTCGCTCGCTGACGTTGGCTCAACCTGCGATGTTGACTACTCCCCTTGTATCAAAAACCGCCCCGTTCTCTGTAGAGGACGGGGCGGTTCGTCTTTTGGGCTTATGCAGCCAGGCTTATGCGAAACGGGCGACGAGCTCCTGCAGGACGTCGGTCATCTTGACGAGCGAACTGACCGGGACGAACTCGTTGACGCCGTGGTAGCAATAGCCGCCGGTGGAAAGGTTGGGGCAGGGCAGACCGCGGAACGACAGCTGCGCGCCATCGGTGCCGCCGCGAATCGGCAGCACTTGGGGCTCAACGCTGCAGGCAAGGTAGGCTTCCTTGGCAACATCAATAAGCTCGGGATAGTCACGAACGATCTCGGCCATATTTCGATACTGCTGCTTAATCTCGACCGTCACGCGCCTCTCACCCAGACGCTGGTTGAGCATCGAGGCAGCGGCATCAATAAGGTCGAGTTTCTGCTGGAACTTGGCGGCGTCATGGTCGCGGACGATATAGCGCGCTGTGGCGTGATCGACGGTTGCAGATACACCCTCAAGGTGATAAAAGCCCTCGTAGCCTTCCGTATACTCCGGGCGCTGCACGTAGGGGAGCAACGCGTTGAAGTCGCAGAACAGATTGCCTGCGTTGACCATACGGCCTTTGGCGTCGCCCGGGTGGATGGACTGGCCCTCAAAGCAGACGGTCGCCTCAGCGGCATTAAAGCACTCCCACTCCAGCTCGCCGATGGGGCCGCCGTCGACCGTGTAGGCGTACTTGCAGCCAAAGGTATCGATATCCAGCAGCTCGGCTCCGTGGCCGATCTCCTCGTCAGGGCAGAAGCAAATGCCGAGTGCGGGATGGGGCAGAGAAGGGTCCTGAGCGATACGCGCGACAAGTGACATGATCTCGGCGACGCCTGCCTTGTCGTCCGCGCCCAGCAGCGTGGTGCCATCGCTGCAGACCAGGTCCTCACCCGCGAGGTCGTTCAGGGCGGGAAGCTTGGCGGTGCTCATGGCAACGGGCTTACCGTCAACCGTGCCGCAGACCAGGTCGCCGCCCTCGTAGTGTACGATGTGCGGCTTCACGCCGGCGCCCGGTGCAACTTCGGTGGTGTCGAGATGGGCGATCAGGCCCAGGGCGGGCTTGTCCTCAGCGCCCGCACTTGCGGGGATATGCGCGCAGACATAGGCATGCTCGGTCACGTGGGCATCTTCCGCACCAAGCTCGCGCAGCTCTTCAGCCAGCACGTTGGCAAGATCAAACTGAACGGCGCTCGAGGGTACCTGGTCGCAGTTTGCATCCTCGGACTGCGTGTTGATCTGGACGTAGCGCAAAAAGCGCTCGAGGACATCGGGGTTTGTGGTGGTGTTTTCCATAAAGATCGCTCCAATCTTGGTCGTCGTGTGCAACAAGAACTCTAGCACGGTATGCCACGGCATACCGCGACGCTTGGATGGGGTAGAATCAGCCATTGAATGCAGAAGGGACGGAAGATCATGGATACGACAAATAGCTCGCGCGAACTACATCTGACGGTGGCGAACGAAGACTACTTGGAGTGCATGGTTCGCATTGAAAGCGAAGAGGGGGAAACCAACGGCGTGCGATCGGTCGACATCGCGCAGCGCCTTGGCGTCTCCAAGGCATCGGTCAATAAAGCGGTTTCGGCGCTCAAGGCATCCGAGCTTGTCGAGCAATCGCACTACGGCAAGGTAGTCCTGACCGATCGCGGCCGCGAGGTTGGTACGGCTATCTGGTACCGTCATCGCCTCATCCGCACGTTTTTGGTTCAGGAGCTCGGTGTCGAATTTGAGCGAGCCGATTCCGAGGCCTGCATGATGGAGCATGCGCTTTCCGAGGACACGATGAACCGCTGGCTCGCCTATCTCGAAAAGCAGGGAATCAGCGTCGAGGAATAGCGGGATATATATGGATACGAGTTATTACAACCGCTTTGGTGCCGAGGAACTTACGCGCCGCTTGTCGAGCGAGACCTTGTTGGCGCAGGGCCCCATGGGCAGTGTTCTGTTGAGTGAGTACGATGCCGCCGACATTCCACCGGCGTTTTGGAATCTGGCAGAGCCGCAGACCGTTTCTCGTATTCATCGCTTGTATGTCGCCGCCGGCGCGCAGGTGCTCATTACCAACACCTTTCAGGCATCAAGCTATGCCCTCAAGCACGACCAGATTGCGCCGTCCGTGGCGGAGGTCAATCGCGGGGCCGTCGACGATGCTCGCCAGGCGCACCCTCAGCTGCTGCTGGGCTCGATGGGCCCGATCGGTATTGAGTGGTTTGCCGAGGACTCTGCCGAGTATCGTGAAATCCGCGGCATTGCGCGCGAACAGGCGCACGCCTTGCTCAATGCCGGCGTTGACGGTCTGCTGATCGAGACGGTGACGTCTATCCGTAATCTGCAGCCCATGCTTGCCGGCGCCCGAGATGCCGCCGACGGCATGCCTGTTCTGGTGAGTTTTGTCGTTGACGATAAAGGCGACCTGCTGGGCGATGGCCTCAACATCGAGGCAGCCGTTTTGTACGCCGAAAAACACGGCGCAAACTCGGTTGGTGTTAATTGCTGTTCGCTTGCGGCCGCGAATGCGGCGGTGCCCAGGATGGTTGCATCGGCGACTACTCCCGTCACGGTGCGTCCCAACGTAGGCGATCCGGTCCAGACTCAGGATGGCCCCGTATGGCACGAGAACCCTGAAGCTTTCGCGCGCGCATGCATCGAATGGAGACATGCCGGTGCCGCAATGGTGGGCAGTTGCTGTGGAACCACGGCAATCACTACGGCAGCGATGGCCGAGGCGCTCGATATATAAAGGGCAAAACCGCTCCATACGGGGCGGTTTTTTTATTGCCTGCATGTCCTCGGCAGCATTTGCCCAAATGGTGAATGCTGGTGCCGGCAGGTTGCCGAGTGCATGTTGCGGGTATACCCCATGCGTAACATGATCCAAACACTGTGAGGTGTCTGCGCGTGTGCGCGATAATTCATTTTGGAACTGACGGTTGGCGCGCTCGCGTCGATGAGGACTTCACTGCCGATAACGTTGCCCGTATCGCCGATGCCGTCGGCGAGTTGTGGCAAAAGACCAATCCGGGCAAAACGGTATATATAGGGTTCGACACCCGGCCCCTGGCGCGCGAGTTCGCTGAGCTTGCGGCGGGCGTGCTAGCAGCGCACGGGCTAGACGCCGTGCTCGCTTCGCGACCTGTTCCGACCCCTGCCCTTACGTGGGCGGCGGCTTATGACGGTGAGGCGTGCGGCGCGCTCATGGTGACGGGGTCCCATCATCCGCAGGGTTATCTGTGCCTCAAGATTCGCATGGGTGACGGCTCAACCGCCAACCAGGATGTCATCGAAGAGCTCGAAGAGACCATGGCTCCCGAGCCAATGGAGATCGAGGGGCAATATCGCACCGCGGATATCATTCCTGACTATATGCAGGCGGTGGCATCGTTTGTCGATGGCGAAGCCATCCGCGCCGCGCACCTGCGCGTGGTTGTCGATCCCATGGGCGGCGCAGCCCAGGGCTATCTAGCCGACTTGCTGCGCGAGCTTGGCGTTGAGGTGCACGAGATTCACGCCGGGCAGGCGTCTGACCAAGAAGATATCTGCCCCGACCCCGTTGAACCTTGGGTGGACGCTTGCGAGCATACGGTTATCGAGGACGGAGCTTGCGCTGGCCTGGTGACCGACGGCGACGCCGACCGTATCGGCGCGGTTGACGAGCGCGGCAGATATATACATCCGCATCAGATCATGGCGCTCGTTTTGGGCGACTTGGTTCAATTTCGTAATTTGGAGGGGCGCGTCGTCGTCAATCTTTCATGCTCGACGCTCGTGCGTCGCATTGCCGAGGCGCTTGGCTGCCGCGTGACCGTCAAACCGGTCGGTTTCAAATATATAGCGGCGGAGATGAAGAAGGGCGGCGTCCTCATGGGCGGCGAAGAAGCCGGCGGTATCGGCATCGCCGCGCATATGCCCGAGCGCGATGGAATCCTCGCCTGTCTGATTCTGTGTGAGCTTATGGCAAAGACGGACGCGCCTTTGGGCGTTCTGGTCGACCAACTCGAGGACAGATTTGGTAAGACGAGTTACGGTCGACGCGATTTGCGCCTTGAGGCCGAAGATGCCGAAACGTTACGAACCCTGCTGCCGGGCGTAAACCCCAAGTCGATTTGTGGCAAGGTGCCGCAAAACGTTAGTCATATGGACGGCTTGCGTCTGTCATTCGAGGATGACACGTGGCTGCTGGTCCGTCCTAGCGGGACCGAACCAGTGGTGCGCGTCTACGCCGAGGGGTTCTCGGTGGAAGAACGTGATGAGTTGCTCGATGCTGGCTGTGCTTTAGCTAGGGGGACGTATCCGCTCTAACCATGAGATTGCCTTATATAAAGAGATGCTCGGCGAGCGGTAGTTAACGGCTGGCAAACGTTAGTCGGATCACAAGATATGTAGGAAATGTGTACGCCCAGATTCCCGCCCCCGGCGCCCCTCCGGTCTGGCAA
>CAUHJB010000011.1:0-70562 GCA_959606495.1 uncultured Collinsella sp.
GACTTGCAGCGACGGACCTCAGGACACTCTTACACCACGTCTGCGCGCGCCACCGGTTGAGTTTCAAAACGGGCGTTTTTCGGCGATATCGAGCCTCCAAAGGCGGCTCTCCGTGCCCCTTGGGACAAAAATAAAAACTCAATACTCTGAGTTTGAAAATGGTTTTTGAAGTTGTCCCAGCTTTTGTCCCCGAAGCCGATGAAACGCGACGTCGCGTCATTCAGCGGCACTCACTTCGAGATGCCGCCGAAAACTGGGTGCAACTGGAGTGACGAGACGGCAAAACTATAACCACCGAGTGGGAATAGAACAGACGTTCGATAAAATAATATAGTATCAGATAGCGGGCACGGTTTCAATTGAATCCGTGCCCGCTGCTGTATGCGTGTCCTTGCACGCCCAATATGCGCCGTAAAAGCCGTCTTCTTCGACGTCAAAGTGAATGCGCTTCGTTTTTGCCTCTCAAAATCTTATTTTCACGATTTGCATTTTCATCCCGTTGTCACCGACCCTTGCGAGAAACCGGAAAAAGCCGCTGACAGAAGGGTCTCTCAAATCGTTGTAGCCCAGCATATAGCCGCGACTTGTGACCTGCAGACGGCTGTCCCACGTGCCGATTTCCTTGGCGGCATCCGAAACCGCAAAATATGCCCCCACATCTTTGATTTTTGCAGTCTTAAGCCATGTTTTTGCGATCATCTTTACTGCCGTCCGATTGGCAGCATCAAAGACCAGCACACTGCCGGGGAAAGCGTCCGCCATCCCCCGCACCAGTTCCCGGACCTGCTGGGTCAGAAAGTAATAGAACACCCCGGAGGCAAAGAACACCGCCCCGCGGGAGGCATCGATTTTGCTAAACCATGCGGTGTCTTTCAGGTCGCGTTGCCGCCCGTGGCTTCCGCTCGGGACGGGCGGTCACCCACGACCGCGCGTGGGGACCGGAGAATCTTCACGATGGTAGTTGACGCCTAATACCTTGCATCGTATAGTGTGTATAGCACAGTATATGACGAGAGGAGGTGTGCGGATGGAGGCCCAGATGAAGCGCGGCTTCCTGGAGGCCTGCGTGCTCGCGGCCGTCTCCGGCGAGGAGTCCTACGGCTACCAGATCGTGAAGGACGTGCCGGCGAGCATGGGGCTCACGGAGTCGACGCTCTACCCGCTGCTCAAGCGCCTGGAGAAGGCCGGATGCATCACGGCGCGCTCCGCCGAGCACAACGGGCGGCTGCGCCGGTACTACCGCATCACGGACGATGGGCGTGCGCGCATCGAGGAGTTCCTGGCCGAGTGGCCGTCCGTACGGGAGATTTACACATACGTTGAGGGGGCGCACCATGACGCGCGATGAGTTCCTGGGCCGGCTGGGCGAGCTGCTCGCCTGCCTGCCGGCCGAACAGGTGGAGGAGACCAAGGCGTTCTACGCGGAGGCCATCGCCGACCGCATGGAGGACGGCATGAGCGAGGAGGAGGCCGTGGCCGCCATGGGCACCCCCAGGGAGGTTGCCGAGGCCACGCTCGACGACCTGCCCGCCGTGCCGCGCGCGATCGCGAAGACGCGCCGGCGCAGCACTGCGTTGCTGTGGGTGCTGACCATCGTGGGGTCGCCGGTGTGGGTGCCGCTCCTGCTGGCCTTCGCGGCGGTGGCCGTCACGGTCTACGTGTGTATCTGGGTGCTGGCGCTCTGCGTGTGGGTCATCGCCGCGACCCTCGGGGCCGTGGGCGCGGTGTCGCTCGCGCTCGTGGCGGCGGGTGTGGCCGTCGGCCACGTGCCCTACGTGATCGTGATGCTGGGCTGCGGGCTCGCTTTCGTCGGCGTGGCTCTCCTCGTGGGCGCGGGCGCCTGGGAGGCATCCAAGCGGATCGCGCGCCTCTCGGCGCTCTGGGCGAGGAAGGCCGCCTCGCCTTTCTGGA
Organism: uncultured Collinsella sp.; assembly: GCA_959606495.1. Taxonomy (GTDB): domain Bacteria; phylum Actinomycetota; class Coriobacteriia; order Coriobacteriales; family Coriobacteriaceae; genus Collinsella. The sequence goes on from CAUHJB010000011.1 coordinate 1,912, forward strand.
AGGGTAAGGGCGAGAAGGGCGGCACTGCCGCGCATCTCGCAGCGTAGAAAGGAGTGAGTACCATGACCAGCGCGAAGAAGATCTACCTCGCTGTGGCGGGCGGGCTCGTTGCCGCGGGTGTTGTCCTCGCGGGCATTGGCTTTATCGCCTCGGGCTTCGACCCGGCCGTGTTCACAACCCAAATCGATACGCGCGACAGCACCATCGTGCTCGGCGGCGTCGAGGTGGACGAACACGAGAGTATCCCGTTCATCAGCCAGCTCGCCAATCTGGGCGAGATCGACACCTCCGACGTCGCGGATCCCACCGCGCCCTAGGGGCGGCGAGCCCGGGCGCTCCGTCCGCCAAGCTGCGTAAGCCGGCGAAACCCGAACCTCAACCCCAACGCAACTGGCCTCAGGCCTGCGCCGATTCGCTCCCAGCGCCGCGCGGGGACCCGTGACGCATGCCCAAAAACGCACGAGGAGGAAGGAACGCGATGACGACAGCCACGCTCCTCCGCCTTCACGGGGTCACGAAGGCGTACCGCGGGAGGACCGTCCTCGGCCCCATCGACCTCGCCCTCGGGGCGGGGCGCGTCTACGGGCTCATCGGCGAGAACGGCGCCGGGAAGTCCACACTCATCCGTATCGTCACTGGCACCGCCAGCCCCAGCTCGGGCTCGGTCGAGCTGTTCGGCGAGCGCGGCGGGCGCGGGCTTGCCGCCGCCCGGAGGCGCATGGGCTACATGCCCGACGCGAGCTCGGCCTACCCGGGGCTCTCCGCGCGGGAGAATGGATTTGCAACGGTTGCTTAAACAATTTTTACAGGGACAGCCCTGCGTTCCTGAACTCAACTGGGCTCATGTAGCCCAGTGTCGAAGGGGCAGTCGCCCCAGTCCGCGTACCAGACCTGCGTGCCGCCGAGGGAGTTCTTCCCCGAGGGAGTTCTTCCTTCAGTAGGGCCAGTGCGGGACGCCCATCCTCTTCTCCTCCCTTCGGGGCGTCAGGCGCCGGGCCCAAGGCCGCACCTGCGCCTCAGCTCCGCCACGAGGGCGTCGTTGTCGGTCACCGAGACGATGGCGTCGCCGTCGTAGGGCGCCTCGATGTAGACGCGGTCGAGCGAGTTGGCCGTCCCCGCCCAGAGCGTCCTGGTGCGCCGGACGCCCCGCACGTGGGCGTAGGGTATCACCGAACGCGTTCCAGCGTACACGACGACGAGGCGGTCGACGTAGAGCTCGAGGCGGTTGCTGCGGACGGGCAGGGCGGCCAGGGCCACGAGGGCCGGGACGGGTAGTAGCGCGAGCCAGCCCCATAGGAGCGCGGGACTCGAGCTCAGGAAACACGCGATACACGCCGTGGATAAACCGCCCGCCACAATCACCATGGCCGCTATGAACCACAGGTCTGTCCTGCCGGGGAACACCCGCTCCGGCCGCTCGCCCTTCTCACCCATTACGGCCCTTCCGTCTCTTGCACCCCTCCAGGAGCTGTCCATATCAGTATAGCTAGCCAATCCACATGTCGGCGTACAAGACTTACTCGAGAAGTTCGATCCAAAGGTAAAAGATGTATACAAGGTGACGTCTGGATTCGTTCACTTCTCCACTGATATTCTGTCGAGCATTGGTGTGCCTGGGGAGGGCTATGAGGTCGAGTTTAATTTTGGAGCCGAGCCCAACGAGAGAAACAATGTGCCTCTCGTGGAATGCGGCAAGGCGTTCTGCCACTATGTCGACCTGCATCTCTAGATGCTCCATAAGGTGATTGCTTCGGATGAATGGTATGCCGATCGATTCCGTATCGATTCCGATGGTTCTGCAGACGAAGCCTCGACAAGCGAGAAGGTGTAGGTCAAACGCATTGACGCTGCCTTGACAGCATCCCGATAAAATAACGAATGGGAGGCTCCCTGCGAAATGTGCGCTTCTGTATATTCTCGCTAGGAAGCCCCCGACCGATAAGCCGTCGTTGAGTTCAATTTGAGTTTAGCTCGGGTACCCGAAAATAGTCCAACTCTGATAAAGGGGGAGACGACGGTACACCACGTAGACGAGAGGTTATGGAAGTGCACGGTTTGATTACCGAATGGGAGTAGAACACACGTTCTGTATAACGTTATAGCACCAGGTGGCAGGCGTAGTTTCAATCGAAGCTTCGCCTGCTGCTATATATGGGTCGATGGCGGTATCAATGCCCACGATGCTTCTGCTTGCGCTTCAACTTCCGCTGCTCAAAACGCGCCTCCGCCTCGTCCGCGCGGCGTTGGCTCCTTGCGCGTACCGACTCCCGCTTCATTGCCTCCCGCTGACTCGCGAGCGCCTGCTGCGCCTTGGTGCCCATTGCCGGCTGCTTAAGGGCCCTCGACGCCTCGCGGGCGCGTCTCTTGGGGTTCTTCGCGGGCTTGCTCGCCTCGGTCGGATCGTCGCCGAAGAACGCGAGCTTCGCCCATTTGCCTGTAATGAATTGCAGGATTTCCTCATTGGATGGCTCTGTGCCGAAGACGATGCGGGCAACGCCGTATCTGCCGTCCTCGACGCGCTCCGCCAGCCCGACCCAAAACTGGCCGTCGTGATATACGGTCAGGGTGGACGACACGCTGATCTGCATGGTTGATTCCTCCTTTATGTAGATGACCATGCAGAGAAGGGACAACCAAGGAGGCAGGTTACTGATGCGGACTCCCGCACGCCCACGACTACCCGACGGGGACTGTGTTTTCATCTCTGGTGCCCGCATTGTAGCACGCGCGGATTTACGATGTTGATTGCCGGCGCCCAGACGGAGATGAAGGCGGTTCGATCTAGGTCAAGCCGGTCGCTCGTTCATGAAGCGGCCGATGGCCGCGTTCATTAGCTCACGACTGATTCCCTGAAAATAAAAGGCGCCCATGAGGACACCTACAGGCTATCTTCGAACTACTTGATTTGGAGCAGACAGAGGAAAAAAGGGCAGAATCGCTTTCACGATCCTGCCCCGCAAACCCGTGGGTTTCTAACTGGCTCCATTATTCCGGGCTTCTCAGTCCTGTCATTGATCCGGGTATCACCCGTCTCCTATAGCGAGTGAATATAAAAATAGGGCAGAGTCGCTTGCGCAAGTCCGCCCCTAAAACCGTGAAGGTTTTGCTATCTGCAGGCTATTCTACCAACCCGAGCGATTCTGTCAACCTGCGAAGGAACTCGAGCGCGGAGCGAGCTGCGGCGTCGGGCCCCTTGTCGGGCAGCGCCTCGGTTTCGCCGTCGGCCCTGGCGAACATCTCGGCGAGCTCGGATGCGGCGCGCGAGCGCGAGGAGCCCTCGGGTACCAAGCCGGAGTGCGCCACGAGCACGGTCGCGACCTCCTGCATGGCCGTATTCCCCATCCACTTCCTCCTGGTCGCCTTGGGGATTCCCACGGCGGCGACCCTTCGGGAGACGCCACTGGACGCCGAGCCCCGGGCGGCGCCCCTCTCGGCGAAGCAGTTGATCAGGCACGAGCCGTGCGCGGCGCAGTTGCGGACGGACTTCACGCGCTTGAGGTCGTAGTGGGAGGCCTCGAAGCGCCTGTCGCCCCATCGCCTGGCGCAGAAGCGCACGAAGTCGATGAGGGTGCCGAACGAGGTGAGCTCAAGGAAGGCCCAGGCAGGCATGTCGCCGGAGTACTTCGCGTAGAGGCTCGAGCTGTAGGGGCTGCGGCCGCTCATCTTGAGCTCGCGCAGGCGGTACTCCCTGTTTGCAGTGGTAAGCGATGCCATGTAGTCGGCCACGATGGCGTAGCCGTCCTCTCCACGGTCCTCCATCTCGCGAAGCAGTGTCACCTTCTGGAAGTGCTCGATGTCGAGCGTCATGCCGAGCAGGGCGTGGCGTAGCTCCTGGTCGAGCGCCGCGAGCAGGCGTAGCTGGCCGAAGTCGAGGTCTACGTAGCGGCCGTCGCGCGGGCCTCCCTCGTATTTCGAGAAGAGTTTGCGATAGGATGCGAGCTTGAAGAAGTTGCACTTGTCGCGCAGGTAGTCCTCGGCCTCTTCCTCGGAACACAGCTCGAAGGCTACGCCCTTCTGCTTGAGGTGCTCTATCTGCTGCTCGATCGTGAGGATCGGCTTCCTATCGTGGGGTTCGGCCATGCTCGTTCTCCTGTCATAAAAAGTATTGCCTATTTTACCAGCATGTTCTCGACATTCGGTGAAGGCCTCATCGTCGACTCATGGGCAAGCCGCCTGATACGACTCCCTTTCCCTGCCAGCAGCGCAGTCGCCTGACCTGCGGCTTTGGAATCGCGTTGGAAGCCGCCCTCGACCAATCATTTGCAGTTGTTGCGAGTGGCTTGTGCGTGATGCTGCGGTTGAGTTCCAGAAACGGGCGATTCCGCCCAATCGGGCATCCGAATCACGGCCGGAAGCTCCTTTGGGACAAAAACAAAAACTCAAAGCCCTGAGTTTGAAAAAAGTTTTTGAAGTTGTCCCAGCTTTTGTCCCCGAAGCCGACGAGACGCGACATCGCGTCATTCGGCGGCACGCGTTCCGTGTCGATGCCGAAAACTGGGTGCAACTGGAATGACGGGACGACAGAACCAAAGCCACCAGCGAAATAGTGGGAATAACAGCCCTCGAACCCTTTGGTTCGAGGGCTTTCTTTTTGCATCTCTACCTGGGAAAACGACCCAATTATTCCCGTGTGTCCCTACTGGGCGGTACAACGGAGTACTCGGCGGTACGGGAATAATTAGGCCCTGCGGGAATAATTCACAATTCGGGTCCCCCGAAGGCCGATTTCGAGCGGATGAAACTGACTTGAAACTGCGAGGCGGATTCAAGCCCTCTTCAATTGCATTCTCCCAGGTCAACAAATGGGAATAAAGAAATGCGAAAATCGGTTTCCTCAGTTTCAGTGACCCCGAATGCCGCCGAATAACGCCGTGTATTCTGAGCGTATTGCTTGCATTGTTGCATTATTTTCCACAATGCAAGCATGGAATAAATCGAAGTCATACGAGCCACCAACGACATCGCCTCTTCCCAAAGGGGGCTCTTCACATCTGTGCAGGCGAAGGTGCTCGGCGTCGAGCGGTACGCGCTCTCGAGGCTGGAAGGGCTCGGCAACATAGAGAGGCTCGCGAAGGGCGTCTACCGCATGGGCGGCTCGCCGAGCACGCGGGAGGAGGACGTCCTCGCGGACTGACTGTCGATCGACCCGGGGAGGCGCACCGTCGCCATGGGGGCGACGGCTGCATGGCTCTACGGCATCGGCGAGGTCAGCCCCTCGCCCTACGAGTTCTGCACGCCCGAGAGAAAGCAGACTAAGCGCCCGAACCTGATTCATCAGGAAGCGCCGCCTCGACCCGAAGGACGTGGCGATCGTCTCAGACATCCCGGCGACGAGGCCCTGGCTCACGGTGGTGGACCTGATAGACTCCGGGGAGGAACTGAGCCTGGTCGCGAACGTGCTCGCGGACGCGCTCGAAAGGGGCCTCGTCGAAGACGAGGGCGCGCTGAGGGAGAAAATCGACGCCGGGGGGCAAAAGCCGGGATGCCGGCGGGGGCCAGCCTGTACGATTCGTTAGCTAGGAGGCGGGAAGAATGACGTACGAGAACGGCGGTCAGCTCGACAGGGCCCTGAAGAGGGCCGTTCGCGACAGGGGCGGTGACCCCGGGGACGGCTGTCGTCGGGCTTTGCGCGACCGGTTCCTGCGCAGGGTGTTCAGCAACCCCGACGGCCGGTTTATCCTCAAGGGCGGAAGCGGGCTGCTCGCGCGCATCCCCGACGGCCGCGTCACGCGCGACATCGACTTCGCGACGGCATCTGTGTTTGATAGCGTTCAATTTACGGGTTGGGGCTGCGGTGGAAATCCTGGACCAAAAGAGGACCAGGATTTCCACCGCAGCCCCAACCCGAAAATCAGGCTTGACTAAACACAGACGGTCTGCTGCGCGAGTACTTCCCGAAGGGGACCGGCTTCTCTGCGGTCTCGGACGAGGAGGTCGAGCGGGTGTACGATGCCATCAACCGCAGGCCCCACAAGCGCCTGGGGTTCAGGACGCCCTACGAGGTCCACTACTCAGGGGTGTTGCAGTTGCTCTGAGAATTCAAGCTCGAAAAGGCGCAAGCAAAGGTATCTTGACTACGCTCTAAAGCGTGGCGTGAAGTCCGGCATCGTTGACGCGCTGAGGCTTCAGGGAATTGCCGCGAGCGAGGTTGATGCAGTTTCTGTTGTGGTTGACGAGCATTCGACTTCGATCGACGGAAAGTACAACCTGGCAGAATCGGTTGATGAGGAGCTGCGCTGCGGCATGTTCAACCCAACGTGGCAGACCTCCTACCCTCCTGTATTTAGCGACTGGCTGCCCAAGATTCCAGTCTCCTATGTCGACTCCTCCAAGGTGGCTATGGTGAGGGCGGCTGACGTGACGGCGAACTGGGCATTTATGGCCGAGCGCGACAAAGAGACATATCCGCGAGCCTACGAGATGCTATCAAAGGCGACGGTCCTCGGGCTTCTGTAGCGTTGGACATGTAACTATCTGTCTTTTCAAAAGCCGTGAAGATCTTGGTGGATGATAAATTGCGATTTGTCCGCCTCGGCAGCGAAGTCGGCGAACTCCTGTTGGAGGGACAACGGGGGAATTGCAATGGGAATAGCGGCCAAGTCTGCTGCGCTGATATTTGCCTGATGGACACTTCCCTTCGCTATATTACGAAGGACTCGCTTTCCTTCCTTTGAATTCAGGTAACCAGATACATATTCGGCAGAGCTGTGGTCAGCGAACCTTACGCACACGATGTACCCAGCAATAACCATGGTCTCTGACTGATGAAAAACGCAAGTTTTCCCAACCTTGTCAATGCTGTTGGTTCGATTAAAAAGCATATCGCCATAGCGGACGGTAGCATTTTCGAGAGCTTGGCCCTTTAGGGTGATTCGCTTTGTATCGGTTAGGTCAAGGATGCCGTCGTCGGTGATATTGTTCATTCGGATGTAGACATAATCGCCATCGGCGCCGGCTTTTGCTGAAGTGCCGTAGTGCATTTCTATGCTGTAGTTGCCGATTGTTTCGATTGGCCATGATGCGTGTGTCTTGGTTCTAAACATCTCGACAAACCGTGATTTGACGCTCTCCTTGAGAGCGGCGATTTGCTGTCGTTTGCTATTGATTTCATCTGTTAAGCGATTGAAATCGTCGATGAGGGCTCTCTGCTCGGAGAGCGTCGGGACTGGGATGGGGTATTTGAGCAGCTCATCCTTGTCTCCGCGAGGCCTGCCGGTTCCCGTGAAGGTGGACATATCGTAGTCGAAGAAGTCCTTCTGCCACAGGAGCAGATGGAGAAACTCGGGCAATAGGCTGTCGGTATTTATGCTTCGGAATACCAAAACGTCCTTGGAGCACGCCCCATCGCGGTCTGCGAGCCAAATCTTCTGCAGATAGGGGCGAATATTGGAGACGAGCGTGTCTCCCTTCTTGTATGCGGTGCCAGCACTTGCCGGAAGCTCTCCACTATAGGTGGTTATGCCGCCACGGTCCTTGACCATGTTTTCCGTTGTTACGTAAGTGTCGGTGGTGATGGAACTCTGGGCCACGCTGTTGGTAACGTAGGATGTGATGTCTCTAAGCGTCTTGACTACGGTGCCCTGGGCGAACGAGCGGGGCTTGTAGAAAGAGCGGGGAATCGTAAGAGTCTCGTCGAACTTATCGGCATCAAAGTCAATGAAATCGGCGGTCTTGGCATAGTAGTAGTACTGGGCAAGGTCGCCGGGCTCAACTTGCTCGCCGGAGAACCATGCTCTGATGATGCCGCTTAGCGAGTTCGTGTCGTCCGATTCGTTGTCCGAATAGAGCACGCCCTCACCATCGATGGGCTGTATCCCCTCGTTGCCTTTGCGATTGCTCCATTTGTAGCCAAGGAAAGAGGCGATTTCCTTGGTCGTGTTAGGTGAGTTGATGATGAGCGTCTGTTCGCCGCAGACGAGACCCCAAACGCGCAGGCGTTTGCGCTCTTCCTTGTGCGCATGGCGATAGAACAGCTCGTTCTCTGCTTTGAGCCGTGAGTTCTTGTCGGCCGCCTTCCAAGTCTTGCTCTTCCGAAGGGTCTTGAGCTCCTTCGATGATTTGAAAAGATGGCAATAAACGCTGAAGTGGCGAGTGTTTGCCCATTCGTTCCAGTTAGCCTCTCCTGCGAGAAAAGCCCGGTAAGTATCTCCGTCTACATTAATTGTGCCGAGATAAGCGTTGAAAGCGCTTTCGTCTCTCCAGCCAGTGAGCTTCCTGCGCTCAAAAACAGCGTCAACGAAATCAAGTGCGTTCGCATTGCGGGGCGGGATCTCGTCAAAGCGACGTAGGAACATAATTGCGACGTTTGTTCCTGTGGCCGCGAATGTGCCTGATCCAAACCTGGCGATGGAGACGATCTCGAAGGAGCTCAAAAGCACATCGCGTGCGGCCATGAAACTCGAGCTCGTGCTCTTGTCGAGGATCGAGGTGGGGAGGACGATGGCGGCGTAGCCTCCGGGCCGAACAAGCTGTGCCGCACGCTCGACAAAGAGGGTCTCGATTTCCGAGCCGCTATCGCTGATGGTTTCCAGCACTTTGAGTTCGTTGTTGTGAAGCTTGAGATGCGGTTTGAAGGCCGCTACAGAGTACGGGGGATTGGCGACAAGAATGTCGAAGCGTCCCCTGTCGGTTCGGCTGTCGATTCCCTTGTCGGGATAATTTTCAAGTCCGTCGCCGAAGACCACGTTGCTCTGCCCTGCGCCATGCATGTAGAACGAGACCTTGGAAACGCGAGCGAGTCGATAGTCCTTCTCGATGCCGACGAGATTGTCTCTGACCCAGTCGGCGTCTCCGAGGTCATCCTCTATGGTCGGATCATATTGGCATGCGGTGTCGGAGATTTCTTCGAATCCTTCTGTGAGAAAGTGCCCCGCGCCACAGGCGTAATCGATAACGCGTGGATAGTGCACGGCACCAGCCTCGTCCTGCACGATGCTGTCGAGTGGGAGTGACTTCCAAATAAAACGGGTGATGGGCACAGGTGTGAAGAATTGGCCCTCGTTTTGCTTAAAGCCCTGATTAAGGAGCTGTTCGAAGAGGTCGCCCAAGAATTGAATGTCTTGAGTTCCTACGATGCGATACGGCTGTAGAAGTTGCACCGTCTCTACGAGTACCTTGCCGTTCTGAAGAAAGAGTTCCTCGTTGTGGACGTCTTTGAACGCAAAGTCATTGTTGGTATAGAACTTGAGCTTGCGCAGCGTGCCGTTCAGCTCCTCGATGAGCTTCTTGCGGTGCTGGCCCGTATAGTTGCTTATGAGGTTTTCGGCGTAGTCGTTGGGAACGTACAGGACCTCTTCCCGCATGAGCTTTCTCATGCCGTCTGAGTGGAGTCTCTGGAGCCTGTCCTGGAGCGTTTCGTAGGTGTCGCGTCCTTGGCGGTATTGGAACTCAATCTCCTGGGTTGGCATTTTCGAGAGCTCGTCTTGGAGCTTCGCGATAAAGAGCGCGATAAGGCGATTGAAGGCGTTCTCTTTATCGGAGACGTTGTTGTGGCGGAGGATTTCCTCGAAGCGGTTGACGATGCTGTCTTCGGCCCTGAAGTCGACAAGGTCCTTCTTGAGAAGGGGAGGAACCATCGGGTGGTATGCCGTCGACCTATCGCCAAAGAGGATGTTTCCCTCGACTTGTTGGTTGTACGTTTCCGTCCAAACTTGATGGAGCTGTTCCACTGTATGGGCGTCGCGGTAGAGCGCAATGGTGTCATCGCGTTTGGCGAGCGCGATGAAGTTCTCGTCATCGCTGCAGTTAATTGAAACCTGGTCTGGCACGATTTCGTTGTTGATGAAATCGCATGCAAAGAGTACCAACCAGCGAGTCGCGCGCTCTTGTTGCCAATAGGAGAGGAGTTGCCCTCCGTCTGACTGCATGTTCTTGAATTCGTTTTTGAACTCGGTTCCAGGGGTCTTGCATTCGACGATTGCGAGTGTGTCGCCCCTCTCGTCATTAATGCAGATATCAGCGCGGCCGCTCTTTTGTTCGTGCCCAAGGGCCCATTCGCGCTCCAGCTCAAGTGATTCGGGGCGATATCCTTTGTCGAGGAGCATGGTTACGCAGGCGAGTACGACGAAGTTCTCGTTATCGGAAAAGTTACAAGTTGTGTCTTTGTTGACTTTGAACCCCAGGTCTTTCGGGTAGCCGATGCGTTTCTTGGAAAAATCGACCGTGATTTGCGCGCTGGTCTCTTCCCAGGATTTCTGATAAACGGTGCCGTCGCCCGAGGGCTCGTAGCACAGAGCCCTAAGTGCGTCGCGAAGATTGTCCAGAGTAATCATCTAATGTCTCCGTAGCTGCGAGGCGAAAACACAATTCGCTAATTTTATCGCAGAGGGCGCCGTAAGAACGTAGTGTGATTGGCGGTGCTGCTGCTTGCCAGGGCATTTGATTGGATGATGACGCGCACGGGGCGGGATTCGCCAGTCCGCTAAGCCACGCTGGCAACAGTAGCGTACCAGGCGGTTGCTTGCAGAGATCCTCACGCGCGCCGTGCTTGAACCACTGGAGGTACGTGTTTCTCGTCGTGCGTCCATCGGTGACCGATCCGCCTTTTACTAAACAAGTTTATCGAGCGCGCGAAGCGATTGAGCCAATGGCGAAGCTCCAACTTATTCGTCAACTCATGGGCAAGCCACCCGAGACTACTCATTTCTCCTACTAGCAATGAAGGTCTGCGACCTGCAGTTTTGCAAACTGCTTGAAAGCCACCCGATGAGATACCCCCGATTTCCACTTGGAATCGGGGGCATTTTTATTTACAGGCTTTAGCCTGTGCGGGGCGCGCAGCGCGCCGCATCAGAAACCACCCGCTATGCGGGTGGGGCCAAACGGCTTTACAAAGCCGCCCCCTCGCCGGACACTTGCGATTGTTCAGGCCGCAAGGAATCCGAGTCGAGAGGGCGGTGGTGGCGTATGGCCCAGAAGGCCTACGGCCTGTCGCACACGAAGTGGACGTGCAAGTACCACGTCGTGTTCACGCCGAAGTATAGGCGCAAAGTCATCTACAACCAAATAAGGTCCGACCTTGGGGAGATCTTCAGGAAGCTCTGCCAGTACAAGGGGATAGAGGTCATCGAGGGGCACCTGATGCCCGACCACGTCCACATGCTGCTGGCGATACCGCCGAAGTACAGCGTGTCCAGCGTGATGGGCTACCTGAAGGGGAAGAGCTCGCTGATGGTATTCGACAGGCACGCGAACATGAAGTACAAATTCGGCAACAGGAAGTTCTGGGCCGAGGGCCACTGCGTGTCCACCGTCGGCCTGAACGAGGCCACGATCGCGAAGTACATCCGGGAGCAGGAGAAGGCCGACATCGCGCTCGACCGGCTGAGCGCCAAGGAGTACGAGGACCCCTTCGATAGGGGGCCGGGGCGTAAATGGCGCCGGTTTGACCGGCCCGTCACGGGTCAATCTGCAGTGCGGCCCGAACCCCGTGAGGGCCGGCGCCTTTAGACGCGTGCCGGAAATCCAAGGGTTATACCCTAAGAGCAAACCACCCCTTCTAGGGGTGGTTTTGATTTAAGCGTCCACGCATGAAACACGGCGCGATGAACTGCGCTGCTCGTCGCCCGTCCGCGCCGCCGAGAGCAGGGCGCCCAAATCGGCCTGGATCGCCTCTGCCTTGCTTCCAAGCTGCAACGGAGCCGAGTCGCCCGAGATGTTTACGCTCAAAAGGTGCGCATCCGGCAGCTTCGCGGTCATGCTCCAGAACGGGAGCGTGATGATGCCCGGGGTCATCTCGCCCACGCCGAGCTCCAACAACAGCACGCGGCGATCGCTGTGCTCGCACACGAAGCGCTCGTATCGTCCGAGGCTCTCGCGCCAGGCCGCACCCTGCAGAAACGTGTCGTCGCGCACCCACGGCACAAGCTGCCAGCCGCAGTGCGGGCATCGGGGGACATCCTCGCTGCGGATCTCGAACCCCGCCATGCGCTCGACGTAGGGGCTCGCCTCGAAGAGCTCGTCGCAGCATGGCTGCTTGCATTGAAGGTGCGCGAAGCTTCCCTGATAGTTGCAGATCCTCTCGGTGGGAAACGTCTTCTCGACTTGGGTGTCTACATTGGTGCTCAGGATGAAGTAATCCTTATGGCCGATGAGGGACCGTAGGTCGAGATAGGGCTGCGAGGTCGGCTCGCGCAGCATGAAATCGATATATCGCGCGTAGTAGGCCCATTGCTGCTCGAGGCTGGGGTAGAGGTGGTAGAAGCCGTCGAAAAGGCTCTTGACTACTTTCGATTGATGCTCAGTGCCCATTGTATTCGCTACGATTAAACTCGGCACAGGGGATACTGGTTTTCCGTGCGAAAACGCTCATGCCGCTAAATTGAGCGACCGCCTGTACTGCAGCGGGATCATCCGCCCGAGCGATCCCTTAATCCGTCGCCCGTTGCGCCAATCGGCAGAAGCCACGCGTGGACGCTAATCGCTCGAGCGAATCGTCGTCGGTTTCCGTTTAACGATTTCTTTTTCCGCTATTATCTGACCCTCGGACTTCCTCGTGATATAAGTAGTCCACGATCACCGGATGCCCCTGGGGGACTCTGCCATAAGGCATTTCGTTGTCCACAAAGGGGCAATCGTACTTCTTGGCCATTTCCTCGGCTTTTACTTCAAGCGCTTCAAAATAGCTACGGTTGCGCTTGTTATAGATCTCATCGTAAAGCGGTACGAGATTGGGATGTTTCTCGGCGATATAATCCAGGATCGCTTTTTTGAAACCACCCCGAAGATTGAGATTTTCGAGCCAAAACAAATCGCACCGATCCTTTACTCGCTCAAAAATCATCTCAAAATCCGTGATGCCGGGAAATACCGGGGACACGAAGCAGACCGTACGGATACCTTCGTCATACACCTGCTTCATAGCAGCGATACGACGCTCGATGCTCGACGCGGAGTCCATATCGTTCTTGAAGTTCTCATCCAGCGTGTTGATCGACCATGAAACGGTCACTCGTCCAAGCCTCTTCAGCAGATCGATATCCCGTACCACAAGATCGGACTTTGTGCAGATCAGAATATCTGCATCGCTGCCAATCAGCTGCTCCAGGAGTTTCCTGGTATTCCCGAATCGCTCCTCCTGTGGATTGTAGCCATCCGTCACAGAACCGATAACCACCCGCTGTCCAGCGTATTTCTTCGGATTCTTGATTTCCGGCCAATGCTTCACATCAAGAAAAGTGCCCCATTCCTCCTTGTGTCCGGTAAAGCGCTTCATAAAGGAGGCATAGCAATACTTGCAGGCATGCGTGCAGCCTACATAGGGATTGACCGAGTAGCCGCCTACCGGCAGGCTGGACTTGGTCATGATGTTCTTTGCTTCCACCTCATTGATGAGGATTCCATCGATCACTTCCGCCATGTTCTCTGCACCTCCAGCACTCTTTCGAATTCTTCCGGCAATTCCTGAATCATGTTTTCGTCCCCTATGACAGAGACGAGGTCTTCCTTCATAAACATTGGAATGCCAAGCGCGTGCGCCTGGTCCGTCAAAGACCATGCCCACTCCGGTTCCGTATGAACCTTCCTGCTCTGCGCCCCGGTCATGGTACCGACGACGATCCAGTTGATTCCGGAAAGGTCGACCGTACCGGGATCGTCGAATAGCGGCTCAAAAGTAACGAAGAAGTGATTTGCTTTGACGTTTTTCCGAAGGGCGTCGATACGCCACAGCTCCGCTTTCCTCGTCACCGTAACGCCGAACCATGCGTTTTCCAGGTCGGTATCTAAATCCAGCAAATCGGGTCTCTTGGTCAGGAACAGGAACTGATGCTGTGGATTCTCATGGATCTTTGCAAATACCTCGTCTCGCCATTCCAGCTTCCACCCGGAGAGATCGCTCATGCCGGTAAGGAGAAAGTTCTGCGGGCGTTTCTTTTCCATCATCTTGAGCTTGCTCGGGAAGAACGCAGGATCAGCGAAGTCGTCAATCATATGCCAACGTTTCACATTGTTACGGGCATAGCAATATGGACACCCCACCGTGCAGCCGATGACGATATTCATATTCTGAATCTGATTTTTGATGCAGATGCTCATAACGCCTGCCTACCTGCCTCTCCCGTAAACACGCAATCAGCCTCCCCCACCTTGCGGGCAAAAGCCTCGATATCTTGCTTGCAAGCAGCAGGCTCGCAATCGCTCAAATCGTATGACGTGCCGCCGTTTCGATAGACGGCCCGATGGGAAAACGATCGGCTGACAAGCCCGATGCCGAGCTTCTCGCACAGGGTCATCCGTGCTCCCTTTCAGCTATAAAAAACAGGTGTCTATAAACAGTATCCTTGTTGATTTTCGCAGGGGCAATGAACAAACGCGTGCACCTGTCGATAAACGAACAGCTACTGGACATTGTCAAACGACTCAGATTGGAGAGGCGATGGGATAAACCAAGATCGACCGCCGGCGGCGCTACACCCTCTCGGTCATACGGGAGGCGTTCTTCGCGCTGCTGGCCGAGGTCGGCTTCGCGAAGATGACGGTGGCGGACATCTGCCGCCGCGCCGAGATCAACCGGGGAACGTTCTATCTGCGTTACGAGGATAAGTACGCGCTGCTCGATGCGCTTATCGACGAGGCATTGGCAGCGGCTCCCCCGCTTGAGGGGGTTGAATCGGCAACGCTTTGCCAGCGTCCGCTGGCAGACGACGATTATCGCCTGCTTTATTCGGACAGCGACGCATACGCTCGCGTAGCCCAGCGCGTCATAGAACGCGGAGCGGAGCAGATGGTTCCCTGGGTCATGGAGAAAACAGGGCTTTCACGCGAAGACGCCTTCCTGCTCTTCGTCCACAACGTCCAGGGCAATCTGGCCGTCAACCGCCTGCTCGGCTGGAGACGAGGTCCCGAGTTCGCCCATGCCCAGGAGCTGCTCAACGCCTATTCCGAAGGGGGCTTACTGGCGGTATCCGCTCTTCGCGATTCCGATAACCCATCGTGACCTGCGATTCAGGAATACCAGCCTCCGAGCCCTCTCGTTCGGAGGCTGCGACTAAAACCTCATTGCGCGTCTACCGCTCCGCGTTACTCGCCACCTGCCCGCGCCACCGAGAGCAGGGCGCCCAAATCGGCCTGGATCGCCTCTGCCTTGCTTCCAAGCTGCAGCGGAGCCGAGTCGCCCGAGATGTTTACGCTCAGCAGGTGCGCATCCGGCAGCTTTGCGGTCATGCTCCAGAACGGGAGCGTGATGATGCCGGGGGCCATCTCGCCCACGCCGAGCTCCAGCAACAGCACGCGGCAATCGCTGCGCTCGCGCACGAAGCGCTCGTATCGTCCGAGGCTCTCGCGCCATACTGCACCCTGCAGAAACGTGTCGTCGCGCACCCACGGCACGAGCTGCCAGCCGCAGTGCGGGCATCGGGGGACGTCCTCGCTGCGGATCTCGAACCCCGCCATGCCCGCGAGCATGCGCTCGACGTAGGGGCTCGCCTCGAAGAGCTCGTCGCAGCATGGCTGCTTGCATTGAAGGTGCGCGAAGCTTCCCTGATAGTTGCAGATCCTCTCGGTGGGAAACGTCTTCTCGACTTGGGTGTCTACATTGGTGCTCAGGATGAAGTAATCCTTATGGCCGATGAGGGACCGTAGGTCGAGATAGGGCTGCGAGGTCGGCTCGCGCAGCATGAAATCGATATATCGCGCGTAGTAGGCCCATTGCTGCTCGAGGCTGGGGTAGAGGTGGTAAAAGCCGTCAAAATGACTCTTGAAGCCAAAGGCTTGCTGCCAGTCCGTCATTCCGGCGCGCGCCATGCCTGCGCGGTTGTAATGGTTGAACCCGGCGGCGCTTGACATGCCCGAGCCGATGCCGACGATGATGGCGTCGGCATCGTCGATAAGGCTTCGAAGCCTATACGCTTCCCTCTCTAGAGACGGCATTGGGCAATCTCCTCGAAAGCCGGGGTCATATCGCCGTCAACGAGAATCGTCTCGCACGAGGCGTCGGGCGCCATGGCCTGGCTGTAGTTGAACACGATGTAGGTGGCGTGCTCGCAGACGTTCGCGATCTGGGCGAGCATGTGCTTTATGATGCCGTTGCGCAGTCCCACGCCAAGTTCGAGGATGGCGACCCTGCCGTTGCGATGGGCTTGCACAAGGCGCTCGAGCTCCTCGAGCTGGGCCGTGGCGAGGGCGTCTGGATGGGCGAGACGCCGCTCGTCGATCGACGTGCGTATGCTCCCCTCCGTCTCGAGCACGCGGTTCTCGTTGAACCCTGCGCGTACGAAGTGCCCGTCGATATTGCACGTGATCACGAAGGTGTCAGCGTGCTCTGTAAGACGCCACAGCCCGTTCATGAGCGGGCTGGGCTCATACTCGACATACTCCTTTTGATGGAACCGCTCGACCCATCGGCTTCGCACGCTGGCATCCGGGGAGGCGAGCCCCTGCAGTATGCAGCCGATGCCGTCGGCCTGAGCGAGGTCGCCGTACGCCTCTCGGAAATGAGCATCGGCGCAGAAGAGGTTGAGCCCCTCTGCCATGTCCAGCCCGTTGCTGGCGCCGATGATGACAAGATCCGCCTCGGCTAGCGCCCTGCCTATGCGAACTGCTTTCACCGTTTCCATGTGCTACCTCCCCAGCGTCTTGCGCACGTCGGCGAGCACGTCGGCGATGTCGGCGCGAACGGCGAGCCCCCAATCCTCGATCGCGCGGGGGAGAAACTGCGTCCTGTTGTTCACGGCGATGTAGCTAGCCTGCGACAACTGCGCCGTGAGGGCCCAGAACGGCTCCTGGATAAACGCGGGCGTCATGCGGCCCACGCCCAGCTCGAGGAAAAGGATCCTCTGCCGCGCGTGCGCGTCGAGCCAGTCGGACACCTTGTGGTACTGCTCCTCGTAGAGCTCGCCCTGCAGGAAGTTGCCGTAGCCGCGAACCCAGGGGAACGCCTCTGCCCCGCAGTGCGGGCAGCGCGGCACGAGCTCTGTCGGAACCTCAAGGCCGTCTCCCATGGCCTCTACCATGTTGGAGACCGGCTCGACCGCATCCCACACCGCGTCGGTGCAACAGCGGGAGCACTGAAAGAAGCGGTGGTCGCCTTGGATCTCTGCCACCTTCTCCCAGGGGTAGAGCTTCACAAACTGCGTGTCCTGGTTGGTGGTGAGCACGAAGAAATCCTTCTCGGCGAGAATGGCGTCGAGGTCCCTGTAGGGCTTGCGCAGCGGGGCGTTGAGCGTGGTGTCGAGGAAGGTGGCGAGGTATCCCCAGCGCGCCTCGGCGGTGGGCCAGCGGTAGAACGACCCCTCGAAAGCGCCCTTGAAACCGTAACGCTCGGCGAATTTGCCGAAATGCTTGCGATAGGTCGCGTTGTCCTCGTAGTAGAAGTCGCCGCCGCCCGCCGCGGAGAGCCCGGAGGCCCCGCCCGCCAGCACGCAATCGGCTTCCTCGATCATGCGGGCGAAGTCCTCGATTTGCTGGTCGTAGGGCTCGGGCTCGCGGTCACTCAGCTCATAGGGCGTGCCGCCGCTGCGGTAGGCGGCCTGAAGGGAAAACGATTGGTTGGTGAGCTCGATAACGAGCTGCTCGTACAGGGTCACTGGATACCTTCTTTCAGCTATTATAAACAGGTGTCTATAAAAAGTATCCATGTCGATTTGCTTAAGAGCAATGAACAGCTTCGGCCTGCTGTCGATAAACGAGCGTTTGCCGGGCATTGTCGAGCGTTGCAATTGGAGGGGGTAATGGAAGCGGGGAAGATCGATCGTCGCCGACGCTATACACTCTCGGTCATACGGGAGGCGTTCTTCGCGCTGCTGGCCGAGGTCGGCTTCGCGAAGATGACGGTAGCGGATATCTGCCGCCGCGCCGATATCAACCGTGGCACGTTCTATCTGCACTACGAGGACAAGTTCGCCCTGCTCGACGCGCTTATCGACGAGGCCTTGGCGGCGGTGCCGCCGCTCGAGGGAACGGAGGCGGGTGCCCTCTGCCAGCGTCCGCCGGCAAACGATGACTATTATCTGCTCTACTCGGATGACGACGCGTACGCCCGGGTGGCACAGCGCGTCGTCGAGCGCGGCGCCGAGCAGATGGTTCCCTCGATCATGGAGGAGACTGGGCTTTCGCGCGAGGACGCCTATCTGCT
The DNA here is from genome assembly GCA_959606495.1 of uncultured Collinsella sp. GTDB lineage: Bacteria > Actinomycetota > Coriobacteriia > Coriobacteriales > Coriobacteriaceae > Collinsella. The sequence goes on from CAUHJB010000011.1 coordinate 19,982, forward strand.
CTTCGTCCACAACGTCCAGGGAAATCTCGCGGTCAACCGCCTGCTTAGTTGGAGGCGGGGGCCCGAATTCGCCCATGCCCAGGAGCTGCTCAGCACCTATTCCGAAGGAGGCTTGCGAGCGGTTGCGACTCGCCATGATTCCTGCAGTTCATCTTGACCACGGGTTCATTTCAAGTAAGCAGTGCAGCTATGAGCTGAGGATAAAGCGCCACAGTGTGCCCCGCGTTCTCGACTTCCCGGCAGAAACGTGAGTCCTTTGGTTAACGCATCTCAAGATTGAGCGTTGGTTCCGCTTTTGATTTGGTGGCATGACGGAGTGGACGGCATGGCATTGTCGCATCGCTGTGCTGTCGCAGCGCCAGACGTCTTCGTGGCTGCCGTTCAGCCCTCGTCGAGCTCCTTCAGCCGGGAGAGGCAGCGGTCCAGAAACCCGCTCCTAGCTTGCGCGGCAAGGAGTCCGTCGCAGAAGCGGTCGCCACGAACGCACCACGTGATGCATGCACGTATCAGGTCAATGTCCCCATGGTCGATGTCGCAGCTGTCTATACCTTCCGAGGTGTCGATGCTATGGCGTTCAAGCGTCTCGAAGTAGCTGGTGTCCGCGAACCCGTCCAGTCCATAGAAATCGTCGACGAAATCCTCGAGTCCGAACGTCCCGCCCCCAAACTCGACATTCATGTTTCTGCCCGCCAGCTTGCCAGCGTACTTGGTTAGTCTTTCGAACATGTTCGCTCCTTAGCTCAAAAGTCCGTTGTCGCCCAGGTAGTCCACGAAGGCATCGATGATCCGTGCCGTGCGAGTCGCGATGTCTATTTCGGTGAAGTCTCCCATGACTTGTGCCAGGCGCTTGAGTTCCGTGATCTTTGTTCCGGCTTTGCGCTTGCCATTGCCGTCGGTGTATCCCTCATAGTATTTGCGTTTATCGCAGAATCTGTAGTCGGCCGCGCGGATGTTTACACGCTTCTCGAGCAGCGCCTTGTTACCCAGCGCCTCCAGGCTGGATTGATCGACGAGCGGGTCTATCTCGTTGCGCTTCTTGGCATAGATGTGCTCAATTTCGAGCGTGGTGTCTAGGTCCATGAGTGGTTGATCTGGGTCTGCGTACGCCCACCAAGTGAGTATGGACTTTGTTACAGGCCTGCCGTTGGTGAACACGTAGGTTCGGAATCGCTCAGCAATATTTGCGCGATTGAAGTGGTGGTTAGGAAACTCCACCGGGCGGTGCTCCACGATGTTGATCATCTCGGGATACACTGGCGAACGCAGCGCGTTCACGCCGGGTCGCTCAATGGCGTAGGCGAAAATGAATGCCGTGATCTTGTTTAGAAAGCCGTAGAGTGCCTCGTCATCGAGGACACCTTTGCTGTCGCTGTTGGCAAGGAACCAGACGCTTAGCAGATAGGTCCACATGCCGTTGGGGGCGTAGTTCAGCACGAAGAGCCTGCGGAGCACGCGCTCGCTGAACCCTTCCTGCGCGTCGACGCGTTTCCAGAAGCCGAGCAGCGCCTCGAGATCGGCGAGCGTGGCGTCCTCCTTGAGCATGGCGTAACCATCGGCACCGAAGAAGTCGCGCAACGATGCGGTGGTCGTGTCGCGGATGCCTTTCTTCGCGCGGCGGTAGTACATGTAGCGCGTAAATAGCTCATCGGTTGGTGTGCCGCGCATGGGCCGGAAGATAGCGTTCGCTCCCTCCTCGAGTCCCTTCCAGCGACGGATGAACTCGTCCTTGCGCCCCGTGTCGGAATAATGCTTGTAGAACTGGCTCTTGAAGATGTCGGCATCCGAGAGAGGCAACCCTCGGTCGTTTAGAGTCGAGAAGATGCGTAGCGCGGTGTCCTGCGATTCCGCTTCAATGGGCAACAGTATCACATTGTTGATGACGCGTGTGGCCATGTAGACGGTGTAGGTGGGCCACTCGCTCACCAGTTGCTCAATTTTCCTCTGGAAGAAAGCGAAGTTGCGGGCATAGGCGCTCTTCCAGCCATCGCCTACATTGCCCTCTCGTAAAATCTCGAGGAATTCATTCTTGTCGTTGTCCGATGCAACCTCGGAGTCGATCTTGAGGCGCTCCATGTCGGGCTCGTCGAACTCGTCGGTTTTCCATACACAACGGGCGATTGCCTCGCGCATCTTCACAGACTGCTTATCCTTCATGTTGGTGAACTTGTCGTAGAACGCGCGGAGCAGCAGCATGATGGTGGTGAGGCGCTGCTGGCCGTCAATGATCTCGAGTTGGCCAGAGAGGTTCTTAAAGGTGACGATGGGTCCTAGGAAGTATTCGTCGTTCTCGCTGTCGAAGCGCTCGTAGTCATCGCCCGGAAAAGCGAACGCGAATAGGTCATCCCACAGCGTTGCGCATTCGTCCTCGCCCCAGGCGTAGGGCCTCTGGTAGTCGGGGATGAGGAAGTCTGATCGCTTATCGGTGAGAAGATCGCGAATCGATCGCTGGTCGATGTTGAGCTTGGACATGAGCTGTACCTTCCGCGCGGGAACAATCAAGATGACACGGATCATATCACCGAAGTCGTCATTCGCTCTATTGCTGCGAGCTACTGAATCTGGCAACATCTGGCCAACCCTTACGGTTTCATGTCGTGATCCATATCGGCGCTGATTAATGTCCGTGATGCTTCTGCTTGCACCTTCTTTGGAGAGCGCGAGCGAGAGATGCGATCTACAGACGTCTGAATAGCTCCATCCGTTTTGGTTACAACAAAATGTGTGCCGCGCGCCTGCGGCATGAAGAAGGGAGATTCTTGTGAATATCGTTGTATTGAGCGGCAGCCCGCGCAAGGGCGCCAATACCGATACCATGGTCGAGGCGTTTGCCGAGACCGCGCGTGAGGGCGGCAATACGGTCGAGGTCGTCCGCGTTGCCAGCAAGAAGATCGCCGGCTGCTTGGGATGCCAGTACTGCTTCGCCCATGAGGGCGTCTGCGTGCAGAAGGATGACATGGCCAACGTGATTGAGTCGCTGAAAGACGCCGACATGGTCGCCTTCGCTTCGCCTATCTACTGGTTTGATATCACCGCACAGGAGAAGGCTGTCATCGACCGCCTGTACGCCTTCGGTGCTACGGGCTTCCCGTTCACCAAGACGGCCCTTTTACTCGATAGCCACAGCGAGGGCGTCTATGATGCGGCGATCGCTATGTACAAGTCAACCTGTGCGTACTGCAAGTGGGAGGACCAGGGCATTGTCACCATCAGCGGTATGACCGAGCGCGACAGCATGGTATCGTCGCCCAAGCTGGAAAAGGTGCGAGAGCTCGCTCGCAAGCTCGCCTAAGGACAAGAAGAACGCATGGCAATCAGCGTTGGTGGAAATGCTTGCTATCCTTACCAAGAGATAGGGGCGCATTCCCTCAAGCGCCGTATAGAACATTTTTTAAACGCAGAAAAATAACTGAAAACAAATTAATCCGCGTTAAAATATTGTCAAACAGAAGTTAATGAGGGAAGGTTGCGTATGCGTCGCAAGGCAGACGAGCTCCTTAGGGAATGGCGAGACAGGGCTGATAGAAAACCTTTGCTGGTCAAAGGCGTGCGCCAGTGTGGCAAGACCTATTTGCTCAGAACGTACGCCCAGGATCTTTTCGAATCGGTTGTCTACGTTAATCTTGAGAACGACCGGTCGGCGCGAGCGGATTTTTCGGACGGTCTTGACCCTCATTCGATCGTACGTGCGATTGAGGCTCGTACGGGACAGCGTATCGTGCCTGGCAAAACCTTACTGTTCATTGACGAGATCCAGGCATGCGAGGAAGCGCTCACTTCCCTTAAATACTTTTGCGAAGATGCTCCCGAGTATTACGTTGCGGCTGCCGGGTCGCTTCTTGGGGTTGCCATTAACCATCAGTCGTATTCGTTCCCCGTCGGAAAGACCGACTTGATTGAGATGACTCCACTCGATTTCGAGGAGTTTCTCTGGGCGATGGGGCACGATCAGCTGGTCGACGAGATACGCTCATCATTCGAGATAATGGGTCCTCTTGCGCCAAGCCTTCATGAAAAGGCGCTTGGGCTCTATCGACAGTATCTTGTTGTTGGCGGAATGCCCGAGGCGGTCCAAACGTACATCGATGATCAGTCAATCATTGATGTGGCCGAAAAGCATCGGATTATTCTCGACGGATATTCCGCCGACACCAATAAATATGCTGATGAACGCTTGAGCGCAAAGACGCGTGCGTGCTTCGATTCCATTCCACAGCAGCTTGCCAAAGAGAATCGTAAATTTCAATACAAGGTAGTGCGAGCGGGGGGCAATGCGTCTCTCTTTGGAGATGCTCTCGATTGGCTTGTATTGTCGGGTACGGTGGCGCGCTGCAGCCTAGTCGGGCAGATCGAAAGCCCCTTAGAGGCCTTCGTTAACCCTTCTGCTTTTAAAATCTATCAGGCGGATACAGGGCTGCTCGTCTCCAAGGCCGGTGCTCAACGCGCCGATATTCTAGCCGGCATCGGCGGCACATTCATGGGCGCACTTACCGAAAACTACGTTGCCCAACAGCTTTCAGCCATGGGCTATCCGCTGCATTATTGGGCGCGAGATAATCGTGCGGAAATCGACTTTGTAGTAGAGAAGCAGGGATGCTTGTCTGCGATTGAAGTCAAGGCGGGGGAGAACACAAGATCTCGAAGCCTGTCCTCACTTAAAAAGACCCATCCGGGCGTGCGCCGAATCAGGCTATCGACTAAGCCCTTCGGAATGAATGATGGGCTGATGTCTGTTCCACTTTATGCGACATTTTGTCTATAGGGATGATGCTGCTGTAATGCATGGGGCCCGGAGCGCGATGTTGCTGCGCTCCGGGCCCCGCTGCTTTGTACAACCATGACGGTTTGGCCACCGTTGTTTTAGTCAAACAGGCTCGGCATGTCGTTTTCCTTCATGAGGGCACCGGCAGAGGGGAGGCTCTGCGCGGTGAACTTTTCGGCGGAGACGCCGGCGCCGAGGATGTCCTCGGTCGTGCCGACGGTGGTGACCGAGCGGCCCTTCTTGGCCGTGAAAGCCTGGACGCCCTGCGTGTTGGTGGTCGTCTTGGTCTTAAGCAGCGACGTGTTGAAGTTCATCAAACGATAGTCGCTCGAGACCAGCGCGATGTCGCGATCTTCCTTGAGCACCTGGGCATACAGCAGCTTGCTGCCACCGTAGATGGCGTTCTTGAGGCGCTTGCGGTTGGTCTTGGTGACGTATCCAGAAAGCGCGACGCGCACCACGCGGCCGTTCTCAAAGACAAACAGCACATCGGCCTTGTAGTCCTCGGGGTCGATGACCCAGATGACACTCTCGTCGGGCTCCATCTCAAGATCGGTCGGCAAGTACGAGCCCAGCTGGGCCGACTTGGTGTCCTCAAACGCCGCGACCTTGCACTTGTACACCTGGCTCTTGTTGGTAAAGACCAGCAGCTCGTGGGTGTTGGAGGACGGGAACTCGATAAAGGGTTTGTCGCCGTCCTTGTACTTGAGCGTAGCGGCCTTCTTGAGCACGCGGTCCGTCATCTTCTTAAGGTAGCCATCGCGCGAGAGCATGATGGTCACCGGGTACTCCTCGACCTCGGGCTCCAGGCTCACCTCGACGACCTCGTGGGGTTCGATCCTGCCCGTGCGGCGCGGCATCACATACTTCTTGTTGACCGCGGCCAGCTCGTCGCTGATGACCTTCTTGATATTGTTCTCGCTCGAAAGGATCTCCTCGAGTTCGGCGATCTCACCCTCGAGCTTGGCAATGTCCTTGGTGCGGTTGAGGATGTACTCCTCGTTGATGTTGCGGAGCTTGAGCTCGGCGACAAACTCGGCCTGGGTCTCGTCGATATCGAAACCCTTCATAAGGTTGGGCACGACCTCGGCTTCGAGCTTGGTGCCGCGGATGATGGCGATGGCCTTGTCGATGTCGAGCAGAATTGCCTCAAGGCCGTGCAGCAGGTGCAGGCGCTCGGACTTTTTGCCCAGGTCAAAGTTAATGCGGCGACGTGTGGACTCAATACGCCACTTGACCCACTCGTGCAGAATCTGGCGCACACCCATAACGCGAGGGTAACCATCGACCAGCACGTTAAAGTTGCACGAGAACGAATCCTGCAACGTGGTCGAGCGATAGAGCTTAGCCATGAGCTTGTCGGGGTCGACGCCGCGCTTAAGGTCGATAGCGATGCGCAGACCCGAAAGGTCGGTCTCATCGCGAATGTCTGCGATCTCCTTGACCTTGCCCTCCTTGGAGAGCTTGACGATGCGCTCGATGATGACATCGGTCTTGGTGGTGTAGGGGATCTCGTAGACCTCGATGATGCGCTCTTCGGGAATCCAGCGCCAGCGGGAGCGGATCTGGAAGCTGCCCAGGCCGGTCTCGATGATCTTCTCCATCTCCTCGCGGCGGTAGATGATCTCGCCGCCGGTCGAGAAGTCGGGCATGGGCATGTACTCGAGCAGGTCGCAGTCGGGATCCTGCAGGTAGTGCATCGTGGCGGTACAGACCTCATTGAGGTTGAAGCCGCAGATGTCGGATGCCATGGCGACGCCGATGCCCTTGTTGGCCGAGACGAGGATGTTGGGGAACGTGGTGGGCAGCAGACGCGGCTCCTTCATGGCGCCGTCGTAGCTGTCGACGAAGTCGACCGGGTCCTTGTCGATGTCTTTGAAGATCTCGGTGCTGATGGGGGAGAGCTTGGCCTCGGTGTAACGCGAGGCGGCGTAGCTCAGGTCGCCCGAATAGTACTTGCCAAAGTTGCCCTTCGACTCCACGAAGGGGGCAAGTAGCGCTTCGTTACCCGTCGCCAGGCGCACCATCGTCTCGTAGATCGCGGCGTCGCCGTGCGGGTTGAGCTTCATGGTCTGACCCACGATGTTGGCGCTCTTCTGGCGCTCGCCCTTGAGCAGACCCATCTTGTACATAGTGTAGAGCAGCTTGCGATGCGAGGGCTTAAAGCCGTCGATCTCGGGGAATGCACGCGAGACGTTGACGCTCATGGCGTAGGGCATGTAGTTGACCTCGAGCGTCTGCGTGATTGGCTGATCGGTGACCTCGGAGTGCAGGCCGATGACGTTCTCGGCGTTGACCTGCTTTTTCTTTGGCTGGTTCTTCGTCTTCTTCTTTGCCACGATTTCCTCTTGAACTTCTTATGGGCCGTCGTTATCGATGTGCTGCTATTGCAGGTCCAGCTGGTCCAGGTATTCCTTGCCGTGCTCGGAGATATGGCGCTTGCGGCCTGCCTCGTCGTTGCCCAGCAACAGGTTGAACATGGTTTCCATCTTGGTGACGTCCTCGGGCTCCACCTTGATCAGGCGACGCGTCTCGGGGTTCATGGTGGTGAGCCACATCATGTCCGGATCGTTCTCACCAAGACCCTTGGAGCGGTTGATCGAGCACTTCTGGTCGCCGATCTCCTTAAGAATGCCGTTCTTCTCGAGTTCGGTGTAGGCAAAGTAGGTCTTCTCTTTGCAGTTGATCTCGTAGAGCGGTGACTCGGCGATATACACGTAGCCCTCGTCGATAAGCGTGGGCACCAGGCGGTAGAGCATGGTGAGCACGAGCGTGCGGATGTGATAACCGTCGACGTCGGCGTCCGTACAGATGATGACCTTGTTCCAGTTGAGGTTGTCCAGGTCGAAGGCACCAAGGTTCTTGATGCGCTTGTCCTTGATCTCCACACCGCAGCCCAGCACGCGCATGAGGTCCATGATGATGTCGGACTTAAAGATGCGCGGGTAGTCCTCTTTCAGACAGTTGAGGATCTTGCCTCGGACGGGCATAACACCCTGGAACTCGGCATCGCGCGAGGTGCGGATGGCGCCTGCTGCCGAGTCGCCCTCTACGATGTAGATTTCGCGACGGCTCTTGTCCTTGGAGCGGCAGTCGATGAACTTCTGCACGCGGTTGGCCATGTCGGTCTTCTGCTGCAGATTGGTCTTGATGCTCTGGCGCGTCTTCTCGGCGTTCTCGCGCGAGCGCTTGTTGATGAGCACCTGCTCCATGATCTTATTGGCGGCGTCCTTGTTCTCGATCAAGTAGGTCGAGAGGCGCTCCTTAAAGAAGGCAGTCATGGCCTGCTGGATAAAGCGGTTGTTGATGGCCTTCTTGGTCTGATTTTCGTAGGACGTCTGGGTGGAGAAGCAGTTGGTTACCAGAACCAGGCAGTCCTGGACGTCCTGCCATTTGATGCTACTCTCGTTTTTGTTGTACTTGCCCTGTTGCTTGATGTAGGCATCGATGGCGCTGGTCAGAGCGCTACGAGCCGCCTTCTCGGGCGAGCCACCGTTCTCGAGCCACGATGAGTTGTGGTAATACTCCTGCATCATGAAGGTGCGCGAGAAGCACATGCACGCGGTGATCTTTACGTTGTAGTCGGGCAGGTCCTCGCGGTCGCGACCGCGGCGGTCGGCCTCGATAAAGAAGGGCTCAGTAAGGTAGTCGGTACCGACCTTCTCGAGCACATAGTCCTCGATGCCCTTGGGATAGCAGAAGTCCTCTTCGGAAAACTCGCCATCGTCGCCTTCGATACGCAGACGGAAGGTCACGTTGGCGTTGACCACGGCCTGGCGGCGCATGGTCTCGCGATACCAATCGTGGGGAATGCTGATCGAGGTAAAGACCTCAAGATCGGGACGCCACTTGATGGTGGTACCGGTGCGGTCCTCGTCTGTGGGCTCGATCTCGAGTGCCTTCTTTTTGGCGCCGACGACCTTGCCCTTCTTAAAGTGCAGGGAGTACTTATTGCCGTCGCGCCAAACCGTGACGTCCATATACTCGGAGGCATATTGGGTCGCGCACGAGCCCAAGCCGTTGGTACCGAGCGAGAAGTCGTAGTCGCCGCCCTGGTTGTTATTGTATTTGCCGCCGGCGTAGAGCTCGCAAAAGACGAGCTCCCAGTTAAAGCGCTTCTCGGAGGGGTTCCAGTCGAGCGGGCAGCCGCGGCCGTTGTCCTCTACCTGAATAGAACCATCGCGAAAGGCGGTAAGGGTGATGAGCTTGCCGTAGCCCTGGCGCGCCTCGTCAACGGCGTTGGACAGGATCTCGAAGGCGGCATGCGCGCAACCGTCGAGCCCGTCCGAGCCAAAGATGACGGCGGGGCGCAGGCGTACGCGCTCCTCGTCCTTGAGCTGACGAATACTGTCGTTACCATAGTTTGCGGTGTTTTTTGCCATGCTCGCTCTCTCGATACTCCTTTGCTGCGTTTAAGTCATATAGATAGTCAAGGTAGCATAGCCCAGCCCTTGGGCGATTCCACCCAACACGAAATCCATCGAACAATCGTTCGGATTAACGGGTAAAACGTGTCGTGCGGATTGTTGTTCCGAATCGAACATTGGGACAAGCGTCTCGTTTTATGGGCCACGGGCGTGCGTGTGCGAGTCCCTTTGGCCCATAAGGAACGCTGGCGGGTCGTTATTTGGGCCGTGGGTCACTTCGCCGGCGTCGTGTTTCGTCATACGCTCATAGCGGAAGCCGATGCCACGGGGTCGACTTGGGACTCGGGCAACGGATGAGCTGCAAGCCGAAAGGAGCGGTGAGGATGATGAAGCCCATGACGAAGAAGCTGCTGTTAGGAATTCCCACCGTGACGCTTTCGGCCGTGCTGGCATGTACGGTGGCCGGCTGCGGCGGTAATGCGCCGAGTGGCTCGGGCGGGAGCGCACCTGTGCAGGAGAAGGCCGAGAAGCCCAAGGCCTATGAGTCGCAGACGGTCGAGGTGGCAGGCATTACCTATGAGTCGGTGGCTCACGGTACGTTCTATCGCGGTGATGCCAAGAAGCAGGACGGCTTTTACCTGCACATCAAGATTACCAACAACAACACAAAGAACAGGACGTTCAGTTCCTTTAACGTGCATGCTGCCCAGGGCGATCTTGAGGCAGGCGACCCGTTGTTTACTTCCGGCAAGGCGGCCGTGCTCGACTACGTTGCAAGCGAGGCTCCCGATGAGCTGCACGAGGGCATCGATCTTTCCAAGAGGCCAGATATCGGCCCGGGCGAGACCGTTGAGTACGTGTATTTCTGGGCGCCCAAGACGGCGTACTACGGGCCCATCACTGTCGAGTTCGTAGACGCTTACGCCCCCGCCAAGAATTATGAGGCCATGCACTTTGACACCACGGGATGCGAGACCAAGGAGTTCAAGGCGGCCGGCGGCGTGGCCGATTCTGGCGAGAAGGCAGATTTAACGGGCATCGACTGCGCATCGTACAGCATCGAGGCCGCCGATGGGTACACGCTGGATTCGTCCGACGAAGATCGCGAAAAGGCAAACTTCTTCCACGACGAGACTGGAGGACGCCTGAACATCAGCATCTTCCCGCGCTCGCCGGAGGAGGAAGTTGCAAGCCTGGAGCAGATCTATGAAGGCAAGGAAACGACAACCGACCAGGTCGAGTACAACGGCATAACGTGGCTGCGCTTTACCGGTCCCGACAACGGCCATACGCTATTTGCGACGGCTCCCGCGACGGGCGAGACCGTCCGCGTGTCGATTGGCTGGAAGATCGACTGGGATGCCGCCGTGCCCATGATGGAGGCACTGAAGCTCAAGTAACGCCGCGATTCTTACGTCAGGCGACTCAGGGCTGGCTCCGAGTTATCGGGGCCAGCCCCTTTTGGTGTTCGATGAGCCGAGTCGGCGTCTCACACAAAAGTAACTAGGAGCTAGCGAGGCCTATCCGAATTGACCTCATTGGCGGTGTCTTTTTCGAGCGCCGTGCGGCGGACGCTGTAGGCGACAAGGCCGGCACCAGCTGCGGCGAGTGCTGCTGCGGCTGCGGTTAGGGGGACGTTGCTGTCGCCCGTGCCGGCGAGCGTGCCCGCTTTTCTGGAGCGCTTGTTATTGCCGTGATCCTTGCCGCTGCCAGAGCCACTGCCGCCACCGGAGCTGCTTCCGTCGGAACCACCTCCACTCGAGCCACCATCGCCGTCTACCGTCATTGGGGCGTCGTGAAGTCCTGTCGTATCCGCGCTGTCGCATACGCCGACCTGAACTTCTGAGCGTTCGCATGCCGCGTCGGGCACATGAAGCTCGTGCAGAACGGCACTCAGCGCCGAGTTTGCGCCCGGTCGGATCTCCTCGAGCGTTACGGGATCGAGCGCCACCAGATTACGCGCCTTCGCATACAGCGTGACGCGTTTGCCCACTTCGTCGCTCCAGCTCTCGGGGATGGCGAAGCTCATGCGGAACTGTGCCGTGCAACCCGGTGCCAGCACGGCGTTGCCGTTGTCGGCTACCAGCGGGTGCGTTGCAAAACGTGCGCCCAGCGTCTCGAGCGCGTACTTTACGTGTGCCATGTCGTTGGCCGAAGCGTCTTCGGCAAGCTCTGGATCGTAGATCGAAGCCATGCGTGCGTTCGCTCCGAATCCGATGGATGCGCTGGAGAACGGCTGGCTGGAGCCCTCTCGGTACAGATCGATTGTGCCGGCAGTCAGCAAAGTGTTGCCGTCGTTTCGCACCGTGACCATGAAGGATTCGCCTGCTGCTCCGGGCACCACCGCGCCCGAGGTAGCGACCGCGCCCGTCGGAGTGGCACACGCCACCAGAGGCACTTCGATGCCGTGCAGCTCTGCCTCGCTCTTCTCCGCGCTCACAATGTGCGTGGCGAGCGCGGAGAGCATGCCTCCCGACGTCAAAAATGTCGTTATCTGATCGATGGGATGGTCCAGCTCGCACATCACGAACGGCTCCGTGAACAGATCGCCTGCCAAGGTGCTGACGAAGATGCGGAAGTGCTTGCCCATCACTGCTACCGGGTTGCCTTCTTCGTCGTAGGTTTGCCCCACCTTGCCATCGGTGTTCTCTACATAGAGCGCGCACCTGCCGTTGTTGCTTACGCTAAACGATGCCGGGCCACAGCCTGCGGCACCCACGGGCTGCGTTGCAAATGCCGATGCGCCTCGCGTCCAAGTAATATGCTGCAGCTGCTCGTTGACGGTGGCCAAAAAGCCCGAATGTTGTGGCCACGGCACCGCATGGGGCACCGTGGCGTCTGGTGGCATAACGCCCCAGCCCGCAATGGACTGGCCGATCACGGCGTACGATGCGCAGCCGCAACCGTCTGCGGTCTCGTACGCAACGGGCACCACCATTTTGCCGTTGATATTCTCGGGCTCGCTCAGCTCGATACTCGACGGTGCTTGCGGAAAGCGAAGAACTTGGCGGAACGTCAGGCTGTCGCCCAAATCATCCGACCACAGGGTAAAGCATTCCAGCGCAACCTCGGCCTCGCTGCCGAGCGCCTTTTCTGCGGTGGTTCCGCGGCGGTGGAGGTAGGCACCCGACAGGCGTCCGTCGACCAGCGTCTTGCCTACCGTGATGCGCGGGCACTGCAGGCAATGGTAGCCATCCTCCTGAAGGCGGCCGCGCGAGATGCTGCGCCACGACGTGTGCGATTTCACGCGAACTCCGTCGTTGCTTATGCGCAGGCGCACAACGGACAGTATGCCGGATGTGCTCGCCGTATCGAAAAGGGTGTTGTCGCCGTCGCGGCGCTCGCCCGAGACCAGCAGCACGTAGGCGTCCTGGTTTCCTCTTCCGTCCGTATATTCCACCACGTCGAAGTCGTAATCGTATATGCCGTCGCGCTCCACGTCGTTCTCGCCAAACCCAAGGGGAAAGTCCACGGGCGTGGGGGCGGACCACGTGCCGTTTGCCTTTGTGTGCACCACCAGGCGCGAGCGGCCATTGTCGCCGTAGCGCACCGAGGCGATACGGAATAGGCATTCTGCGCCGGCAATCATTGCCAGCTTCATGTGGGCTTCGCTGAGCACGCCGGAAAACAGCACGTTGTCGCTCGAGGGCTTGATGCCGCCACGCTCGTCCTCCGACACGCCGGCAGAATTGGCGTTGGGCTCCGCAACGGCGTCCTTCGCCTGCCTGATATGGGTGTACTCATACATCGGCGCGGCGTTTTCGTCGTTCTCTACCAGTGCGTGGACGAAATGCTCAACCTGTCCCGTGTCGTCGCTTTCTGCATCCGCCTCGAGTTCAATGCGCGTGACCGCTTGATCCCAATCGCGTACGGTAGGCGCGATGTTTATCGCGGCGGCTGCAACCTCGGCGCGTGCGAGCAGCTCGGCGTTGGTGACGATGGTGGCCGATGCGATAAATTGCGGCACGCCGCCCGCCTCGATGTTGCCGGGCGTGCCGAAGCGGGCATCCAACGTATAAGGCGTATTTCCACCCAATGCCAGCTCAGAGCGCTGGAGTACATACTGGTCGCCATTGTTCGCCGACATATTCCACGAATCGATGAGTGTGGGCCACGACCCCGACCAAGCCTTGGTGGTCCACTTGAACATTACGAACTGGAGTATCACATCGACATCGACGTCTGCACCTACGCGCAGCCGCGGAAGCTGGTGTCCATCTGCCTTCTCGTACCCAATGAACAGCGTGAGGGATGCAGCACCGCGCACGGCAGACGAAGCGACGCCTGCAACGCCGGCGCCAAAGGTGACGGCAAGCCCGATCTGGATGGTGAACGAGCCCGACGTGTTTGAATAGTCGAGCGAAATGTTTTTAAAAAACGCCGCGCCGCTGCCGTGCGTGTGGGCACCCACAGCGAGCGCCAGCTTCGCCAGCACCCAAGGGTTGACGTTTAGGAAAAATGGCACCGGTCCTAGGGTAAACTGCTCGGTCCAATTGAGGTCGGTTCTTACCTGGAAGAGGGCCTTAATATTGCCGTATGCGGGGTCGTTGTTGTTACCCCAGGTTTTGCCCACCCAATCGTAGGCAAGCGAGCCGTACAGCTGTGTGGCGATATCCATCGTGAACAGCGGCGTGCAATGGTGGCGAAGGAGCTTGGTGTTTCTTGGATCGGTGCCCGAACCGGCACTCATACTCTTGTACTGATTCCACTTCCCCTCCATCTCGTCGAGGTAGCGGTTTGCCTGCTTGGCGCCCGACTCGCGCGGCGATTTCTTCCAGTACTCCGGATCCGGATTGCCCGAATCGTTCATATAGCTGGCTGGTTTGTATCCTCCACCAAACAGCACGTATCCAGCAAACGAGAAATCGAAGAGGATCGGAAATGTGGGCATCCAACACGTGAACTTATTACCACCGATGCCGGGAAACGCCGCGGGGAAATCAAACGGGGTGATCTCTTGGTCCATGGTAGTGGGGACGATAGTGGTCGAGCCCGATTCTGCCTTTGCGGCCGGCGCGGTGACAACGGCCATGGGGGAGGAGAGCGTATAGGTCTTGCCCTGGTAGTCGAGGACAAAGCGCAACTTGCATCCTTCCTCCAGAAGGCTCGACGCTGCATCGAGGAACTTGTCTTCGAGTGTGAACGTCGCCAGATTATCCGCGACCGATGCGCTGGCCTTGACGTGGCCAATCTGCGTGACGGTTTCGGTTGAGCTGCCCGCAGCGGGCATCACTTTATTGATATGCAATGTTGCCTGCCCGCCCTGCGGCAGATGAGCCTGCACGGTAAAAGCGTGCGTGTCGGGCTGGTCGTTTGCTGCTTCGTCCGCTGGCATTGCCATAAACGTGGCGTCGGCGTACTGGATGTCCCATTCGTCGAACGTGAGCTGTCGAAAGTACGGCTCGCCATCGGAGAGCGGACGTGTGGGTGCGGTTATGGCGGTGCCGCCCTGGATACGCGCAAGGGGAATCTCGACATCGCGGTAGCCCGCCATGCTAATGGAGATGCCGCCGTTAAAGTCGTACGCGTCAAGGAGCTTTGCCTCGTCTACGTAGCCTTCCGAAAGCGAGGCAATCTCAAAGATGGCCGTGCCTTCGTCATCGGTCGTGGCGGTGAGCTGCTTGCCTACGGCATAGCGCGATGTGAGCGTGACCTGGGCACCTGCGATGGGCGTATTCTTGTTGGCGACGTCGACCACGACCACACCAAACATGGTGCGCGAGAGAACGAGCACCTTGAAGGGATCTTCTTCGTCGGCATAGGCCGCGGTGGGCGCGAACGGCAGCAGGAAGGCATTTTCGCTTCCCGGCACGCGAGGCAACATAATGCTCGCCAGCGAGGACGCTCCAGCAACAAGTAACGAACGGCGATCAAGCATCTTGGGCTCCCATCCCGCAAATATCGGTGGAAATAATCCAATTTTGCGAGAAGACGCTTCGTGGCGGTAGTGCCGTTCAAGAGTCAAAATGTCCAAATTGATCGAGCGAAGCGCCGGGTTCCGGAACGCGTTCGATGCGCTTGGCAGCCCGGTCGCTAACGCAACATGTGCGCGACCAGCTCGGCGCGTGTGCCGATGCCAAGCTTTGCGTATACGCCGGATAGGCGGTTTTTGACGGTGCCCGGCGATACTCCCATATGGCCTGCGATTTCAGCGTTGGTCCATCCGCGGCAGGCGAGCATGGCCATGGTGAACTCTGTGGTCGTTAAATCGTCGGCAACGTCCTCGCCCGAATCGGGGTTGTGGATGCGCCGCCAGCCGTAGCTGAAGCGGTACGTGATCTCGATGATGCGTGCGAAGTCGTCAGGGTATTGCGTTTTTAGGCATGCCTCGATGAGCCCCTGCAAAAGGCCGTGGTGCTCGCCAATGAGCTCGATAAGGCCGTCGGGGCGCGCAATGTCCCAAGCGGCTCCGAAGTGCGCTTTTGCGGCGTCGATGTCCTTGAGGCTCATGCATGCCATGGAAGCTGCCAGGTGCAGGAACAGTTCCGAGATGGGATAGCTTCCCTGTTTCATAATTAGGGCGTTTTCCGCCATGCCCAGGCTGCGGCCGTATTCGCCGCGCAGATACAAGGCGTGCGCCATCACGTAGCTGGCGAACAGTCGCAGGCCTTCGGGTAGGTGCGCCGCAAGTGGATAAAACTCTTCGGCAGAATACGGGGAAGGCAAGTGCAGCAGGACGCTCGCGGCCGAGGCGAACAGGATATGCGTGGCGTGGACGGCGGGCGATTCCTCGTCGGCCGGCGTATCGAGGATGCCCGCAAGGCACCGGCGGGCGTCGGCGATACGGTTGAGCGACAGACTGGCGTATCCGCAGATAAAGCATGCGGAATAGCGCAGCGCGGGATCGGTGACGTCAAGATAGGGGTGCGCCGTCTTGGCGGCGAGTGCGGCCTGTCCGCGAAAGTACAGCGCTTCTGCCGTGGCGATGGCGCGTGAATCGGGGTCGGAAATGCCTGCAACCGCAGCGTCAATCTGCCCCGGCACAAAGGCGGTGCACATCAACGGCATGGGAACGCATGGGTAGCCATCGCAGTCCATCTTCCATCTCCCAACAGCTGGCAACACTAGCAGCAATTGTACTCTTGTTGCTCGGGACTGGAATTTGTGGGTATCGCCTACGATTGTGCCGAACGTATAAAGGAAGAGTCTATTGGCGATGCTCCCAAGGTGGCTACCGAAGTCTAGCTGACCTTGGGATATAGAAAAACTGCCGCCCCTGCAAAAAGCTCTGTCGCAGCGATGGGAAACGTATCTCGTTCTGCATATAATGAGGTCATATGACGGTGCGTCTGCATACGCGCGGCGCATTTCCATCGAACCGAGAAGGAGCTCTGCATGGATCCCAACAAGCGTCCCGACGACATGGTACGTATCACCACTCCCGAACTTGCCCAGGCGTTCATCGAAGAGCAGGTCGCTGCAATCCGCGAGCAGATCGGCGACAAGAAGGTCCTGCTGGCTCTTTCCGGCGGCGTCGACAGTTCGGTTGTCGCGGCCCTGCTCATCAAGGCCATCGGCAAGCAGCTCATTTGCGTGCATGTGAACCACGGCCTGATGCGCAAGGGTGAGAGCGAACAGGTCATCGACGTCTTCAAGAACCAGATGGACGCTAACCTGGTCTATGTGGACGCGACCGATCGCTTCCTGGATAAGCTCGTGGACGTCGAGGAGCCCGAGGCCAAGCGCAAGATCATCGGTGCCGAGTTTATCCGCGTGTTCGAGGAGGAGGCCCGCAAGGTTGGCGACGAGGTCAGCTTCCTCGCCCAGGGCACCATCTACCCCGATATCCTGGAGTCCCAGGATGGTGTGAAGGCTCACCACAACGTGGGTGGCCTGCCCGAGGACCTGCAGTTTGAGCTCTGCGAGCCCGTCAAGCTGCTGTACAAGGACGAGGTCCGCGTCGTTGGCCGCGAGCTCGGTCTGCCCGAGAACATGGTCGAGCGTCAGCCGTTCCCCGGCCCCGGCCTGGGCGTCCGCTGCCTCGGTGCCATTACCCGCGACCGCCTCGAGGCGCTGCGCGAGGCCGACGCAATCGTCCGCGAGGAGATCGACAAGGCAGGTCTGACCATCTGGCAGTATTTTGCCGTCGTGCCCGACTTCCGCGCCACCGGCGTGCGCGAGGGTAAGCGCGCCTACGATTGGCCCTGCATCATCCGCTGCATCAACACCGTCGATGTCATGACCGCCGAGGTTCCCGAGCTCGACTGGGCGCTACTCAAGCGTATTACCGCTCGCGTCACCGCCGAGGTTCCCGGCATCTGCCGCGTGTGCTACGACCTCACGCCGAAGCCCGTCGGCACGGTCGAGTGGGAGTAAGCTAACTCAGCTGGTAGGCGACGAGAACTAGCAGATGTGACAAAGGGACAGTCCCTTTGTCACATCCTCGATATTATGTGCGGGATGGTACGCCACGCGGCGTGCCATCCCGTTCGTTATTTTAATGAGCCGAGTGCGCGAGTGGGAAGAGTCACGAGCATGGTCGTTCCGCGCTCCGAGCTCTTTTCGACCTCGATGGAGCCGCCGTGAAGTGCGGCGATCTCCCAGACCAGCGCAAGCCCCAGCCCCACGCCGCCGTATGCCCTGCTGCGCGATTTGTCGACGCGATAGAAGGGCTGAAAGATGCTCGTCTGGTATTGCTCGGGAATGCCCGGCCCCTGGTCGCGCACGCGTAGCAGCACGCGGTCGCCTTCGGCGCAGGCGTTGATTTGCACGGTCGAGTTGGGCGCGCTATAGCGTATGGCGTTTTCGGTCAAGTTGAACAGCAACCGATAGAGCAGCGTGTCGCTGCCGATCGTTTGCGCGTCGCCCTCACTTGTAAGCGTGATGTCTTTTTGCTCGGCAAGGGGTGCCAGGTCCGTGAGCACTTCTTCGATCATCGGCGCTAGGTCAATCACATCGTTGCAAGGGACACTGCGCAGCTCGCTCATCTCGAGCAGGGTCTTTGTCATGTGCGTCATTCGCTCGGTCTGCTCCTGCAGCAGCCCGAGCAGGCTCGCTGTATCGGCGTCGACGTCGGGGTGCTCGGCGCAAAACAGCTCGACCTGGGCCTGCATGAGCGCAAGTGGCGTGCGCAGCTCGTGCGCCGCATTGCCCGTAAACTGTCTTTGTGCGGAAAATCCCTCGTCAAGGCGGGCAATCATGTCGTTAAACGACGCGCTGCAGCGCCTGAGTTCAGAGGGCACGTCCTCGCTGATTTTTGTGTCGGCGAGGTTGTCGGGCCGCACGCTCTCGACTTGCGTCGCAAAGAAGCGCAACGGCCGCAGCGCATGTCCGCTTACAAAGTAGGCCAGCACGCCGCCGAGCAGCGTCACCGCCGCAGTTATATACCAGCTCGTCGCGCCAAACGATTCTTGGGCGTCGTTCACGACGATGGTCAGCGCGTCGTCGAGCTCTTTGTTTGTCGGGTCAAATGAGCTGGGCGAGGCCGCCTCCACCTTGCTGTGCGCCGACGCTTCTGCACCAATCGAGTCCATGTAGCGCATGCCGGAGTAGCCAACCAGGCAATTCATAAGTACGCAGGTCGAACATATCAGCAGTGCCGTCATCAACGTGATGCGCCACTGCAGCGACAACCGCTTCATTTGCCATCCTCCATAACGTAGCCTTCGCCGATTCGGTTGCGGATGGGGTCGTGCCCCAACGCGCCGCGCAGCTTTTTGCGCAGCGACGAGATGTGCACGCGGGTCGCGTTGCTAAAGCTGTTGACGCTGCTGTCCCATACGTGGTCGATGAGCTCCTCCTGGCTCACCGGCCGCCCCTGGTTAAGCATCAGGTATTCCAAGATGCCGGTCTCCTTGCGCGTGAGGGACAGGATCTCGTCGCCCACTGTGGCGAGGCGCGCCTTGGTGTCAAAGCTCAGCGATCCACAGGTTAGAACAACGTCGCTTTGTGTAAAGCGTCTGAGGGTAAGGCTGCGAATCCTTGCCGCAAGCTCGTCAAGATGAAACGGCTTGGTGAGGTAGTCGTTGGCGCCCGCATCGAGCCCCGCTACCTTGTCGGAGACCTCGCCACGTGCCGAGAGCACAAGCACCTTGGTCTCACAATCAGCTGTCCTGAGTTGCCTGAGCACGGTCATGCCGTCGACATGGGGGAGATTGAGGTCGAGCACGACAAGATCAAAGGTCTCGACATCGAGCAGATCGAGGGCCTGCTGCCCGTCGTAGCAGCAGTCGACGCTATAGGCCAAGTTGCGCAGGCTGCGTGCGATCGCATCGCACAGCGCCCGCTCGTCCTCGATGACCAAGATGCGCATAACGTTCTCCTTGCATAATCATTCACGCTTAACACGGATTTTATAGTCGGTATGGTCCAATGGGTCGCGAAACGAAAGGAGTGGTCAGATTGTTCAAAGCGATTAAGCCTGTGGCGCAGGTGGCTTTGCTGATCGTTGGGGTAGCCATGGTTGGCTTTGGAATTATGCGCGGCGAGGCAGATGCCGTGCTGGCCAAGGCAATCAGGCTGTGCTTGGAGTGTATCGGAATTGGATAAAAGAAAAAACACTGCATCGCATCTTTTAGCGCGATTTCGTGGATTGATTCAGGCGGCGGCGACGCTTGCGACCAATATTCACCTGCCTAACTTTGCCAAGGGCGGCATCTACCAGGGAGCGGGCAAAGCCGTCTGCGTGCCGGGCCTCAACTGCTACTCGTGTCCAGCGGCCTCGGGTGCGTGCCCCATCGGGTCGTTTCAGTCGGTGGTGGGCTCGTCTAAGTTTAGCTTCTCGTATTACGTCACCGGAACGCTCATTCTGATCGGCGTGCTGCTGGGACGTTTTGTATGCGGCTTTTTGTGCCCGTTTGGATGGCTACAAGAGCTTTTGCATAAGATTCCCAGCAAAAAGCTCTCCACGAAAAAGCTCAAGCCGCTCACGTACATCAAGTATGCCGTGCTGCTGTTTGCCGTGGTGCTGCTGCCCGTCTTGGTGGTTAACGATGTGGGTATGGGCGACCCGTTCTTTTGCAAGTACATCTGCCCGCAAGGTGTGCTCGAGGGCGCGATTCCGCTGTCCATCATGAACGTGGGAATCCGCTCCGCGCTGGGAAAGCTCTTTTCCTGGAAGCTCGCGATCCTCATTGTGGTTGCGGTGCTGAGCGTGCTGTTCTATCGCCCCTTCTGCAAATGGATTTGCCCCCTCGGCGCATTTTATGCGCTCATGAACAAGGTGTCTTTGCTGGGGATCCAGGTTGACCAGTGCAAATGCGTCTCGTGCGGCAAGTGCGCCAAGGTGTGTCAAATGGACGTGGACGTTACGCGTACGCCCGACCATGCCGAGTGCATTCGTTGCGGCAAATGCGTGGGCGCGTGCCCCGTCGATGCTATTAGCTTTCGCTATGGGCTGGGTGTGACGGGCGACAAACCCGCGCAGTCCACGCAAGCCTGCGAAAACAAATAGGTACCTATATAAGTTTCGATATAAACGGAGGAACCATGAAACTGTCAAAAATTGCAGCTCTGTTGATGCTGCCCGTGCTGGCGCTGACTCTCGCGGCGTGCTCTGCCCCCAAGGGCGACGCGAAGGGTGCTACGAGCGGCGATGCGCAGATTGCCGAGCTCATAGCGCAAAAGCCGTCGAGTGCCGAGGAGGCGGCCGAGCTGTACCAGCAGCTGCTGCAAAAGGAAAACGAGATCTTTGCGAGCGATAACGCCCTATGGGAAAAGGTGTTCCTTGCGGCCAACAAAGACACTCCCATGATTGAGGACGGCAAGAACTACGGTGACTTCTTGCTCGATACCATCGAGGGCGCCAAGGATCAGTTTGCGGCTGACGAGCTTAAGACGCTTAAGGCCGGCGCGCAGCAGGTCAAGGAGATCGAGGACAAGCTCATGGCGCTGGAGAAGGAGTTCCCCGGATGCGGCAGCACGCCCGGCGAGGGGGAGAGCGTCGATGCCTCGACCGCAGGCATGACTAACGGCGAGAGCGGGGAGACGAAGTTCCCCAGCTTTAAGGGCAAGGACTTGGACGGCAACGATGTAAACAGCGACGAGCTGT
Organism: uncultured Collinsella sp.; assembly: GCA_959606495.1. Lineage (GTDB taxonomy): Bacteria > Actinomycetota > Coriobacteriia > Coriobacteriales > Coriobacteriaceae > Collinsella. The sequence goes on from CAUHJB010000011.1 coordinate 41,097, forward strand.
TCTCCAAGAACAAGGTCACCGTCATGAACTTCTGGTTTACCACCTGCAAGCCGTGCGTGGGAGAGCTGGGCGATCTGGAGAAGCTCAACAAGGAGCTTGCCGAGAAGGGCGGCCAGGTCGTGGGCGTTAATTCCTTTACGCTCGATGGCAACAAAGACGAGGTGGCCGATGCCAAGGACGTGCTTTCCAAGAAGGGCGTGACGTATAAGAACATCTGGTTTAAGTCGGACAGCGAGGCCGGAAAGTTCACCTCCAACCTGTACTCGTTCCCGACCACCTACGTGATCGACCAGAACGGTAACATTGTGGGAGAGCCGATCATGGGCGGCATCAACTCCGCTGAGCAGCGCGAGGCGCTCAACAAACTGATCGATCAGGCACTCGCGAAGAGCGAACAGTAAGTCCGTGGGACAGACAACTGAAGGGGAGTCGCTGGAAACAGCGACTCTTTTTTCTGCTTCGGGGTAGCATCATGGGTATACGTCGAAAGGGCACGCAGCTTTTCGTGCATTGCCCGAGCGGTGCGCGAAGCAACCAAGCTGTGAGTTTTCTTAAGCGTTCTGGGTATGGCAGTGTCAAGAATATCGGCGGCATAAGCGGCTACACGGGAAAGGTGGTGCGTTAGCTATGAAGGTGGTTATCGTTGGAGGCGTCGCGGGCGGCGCATCGGCGGCGGCACGTTTGCGCAGACTCGACGAGCAGGCCCAAATTGTCATCTTTGAGCGCACGGGTTTTGTATCGTATGCCAATTGTGGGCTTCCGTACTACATTGGCGGCGTGATAGAAGAAGAGAGCGCATTGACGCTGCAGTCTCCCAAGGGCTTTTGGGATCGCTTTCGCATTGCGGTCAAGACGAGTCACGAGGTGTTTGCCATCCATCCCGATTCGCATACGGTCGAGGTTCGCAATATGCTGACGGGCGAGGAATTTGTCGAGACGTATGACAAGCTCATCCTGTCGCCGGGTGCAAAGCCGATCCGCCCTGCGTTGCCGGGCATCGACTCGGATAAAATCTTTAGCCTACGCACCGTTGAGGACACGCTGCGTATTCACAGTTATGTTCGAGAGCGGCGACCGAGCAGTGCCGTCGTGATCGGCGGCGGCTTCATTGGCGTCGAGACGGCGGAGAATCTGTGCGAGCTGGGGCTCCAGGTGACCCTTCTGCAGCGTCCCGTCCAGCTTATGAACAACCTGGATTACGACATGGCGACCCTTTTGCATACCGAGGTGCGTGAGCACGGTATCGATCTGCGCCTCAAGGCCGATGTGACAGGTTTTGAGGAAGTTGATGGCCGCGTTGTCACCCATGTTGCGGGCGATGACCCTATCGGAGCCGATATGGTGCTGCTTGCCATTGGCGTGGCACCTGAGAGCCATCTGGCGCAAGAGGCGGGGCTCGAACTGGGCATCAAGGGGGCTATTGTGGTCAACGACCGCATGGAGACCTCTGCTGCCGACGTGTATGCCGTGGGCGATGCCGTGCAGGTCACGCATCAGGTGACCGGCGAGGACGCGGTCATTTCGCTCGCCGGCCCCGCCAACAAGCAGGGGCGTGTCGTCGCCGATGTCATAGCCGGCATGGACAGCTGCTACCTCGGATCGTTGGGCTCATCGGTTATCAAGGTATTCGACTTGACGGCGGCAAGCACGGGACTATCCGAAAAGGCGGCACACGCGGCGGGAATTGACTGCGACAGCGTGGTCCTGTCGCCCGGTTCGCATGCGGGTTATTATCCGGGTGCAACGCCCATGACCATGAAGGTTGTCTTCGAGAAGCAGGGATTGCGCCTGCTGGGTGCGCAAATCGTGGGCATCGATGGTGTGGACAAGCGTATCGACGTTCTGGCGACTGCCATCCAGGCAGGCATGCGCGGCGATGGGCTTAAGGATTTGGACCTAGCATACGCGCCGCCGTATTCATCGGCGAAGGATCCCGTCAATATGGCGGGCTTTATGATCGAGAACCTCAATCGCGGCATACTGGCGCAGTGGCATTGGGAGGATGAGCCCAACTTGCCACGCGATGGCAGCGTGCAGCTGCTCGATGTTCGTACGGAAGGGGAGTATGAGCGCGGGCATATCGATGGTTTCGTAAACATTCCCGTCGATGATCTGCGCAATCGCCTGAGCGAGCTCGACCGGGCCAAGCCGGTCTACGTGATTTGCCAGAGCGGCATTCGCAGCTACATTGCTTGCCGCATTTTGGCGCAGCATGGCTTTGAGTGCTTTAACTTCTCGGGCGGCTATCGCTTCTTTGCAGCCGTGACTGAGGCTCGCCGCGGCAGCGCTAACGTTATGCCGTGCGGGCTCGAAAAGTAGCGCGCATTGGAATGTGACAAAGTGACAGCCTCTTTGTCGCATCGGGGATGTTATATGCGGGATGGTGCGCCATGCGGCGTGCTGTCCCGTTCGTTTTTTGGCGCGGTTCGTTACATTCCTCACTGGTATCGGCCAAAAATGAGGATAGAGTAGGACAAACGCGCCGAACGTGAACGGCGGGGGAGCGGGCGAGCGCGCCCGCGCGAGAGAGGTTGCCGTCCATGCTGGATCTCAGAGTTATTTGCAAAAGGTACGTTACGCAGTCGTTTACGCAGGTAGCGCTCGACAGCGTAAGCCTGTCTTTTCGCGATAACGAGTTTGTAGCCATCCTGGGTCCCTCGGGTTCGGGTAAAACTACGATGCTCAACGTCATTGGTGGACTCGACCATTTCGATTCCGGCGACCTGCTGATCGATGGCATCTCGACCAAGGATTTCAGCGACCGCGATTGGGATGCCTACAGAAACAATCGCATTGGCTTTGTGTTTCAGAGCTACAACCTCATTCCGCACCAGAGCATTTTGGAAAACGTGGAGCTGGCGCTTACGCTCACGGGCGTGGGACATGCCGAGCGCCGCCAGCGTGCGCGTAAGGCGCTCGAGACGGTTGGTCTGGGCGAGCACGTTGACAAACGCCCGAACCAGCTTTCGGGCGGGCAGATGCAGCGCGTGGCCATTGCCCGCGCCTTGATCAACGACCCCGAGATTGTGCTGGCTGACGAGCCGACCGGCGCCTTGGATTCAACGACGTCCGTGCAGGTTATGGATTTGCTCAAGGACGTTGCGCGCGATCGTCTGGTCATCATGGTCACGCACAATCCCGAGCTGGCGTACCAGTACGCCACGCGCATCGTCAGCCTGGCGGACGGCAAGGTCACCGACGATTCCGACCCCTTTGATGTGGCCACGGTCGCACATCGCGAGGCAAAACCCACGCGCAAAACCTCGATGAGCTTTATGACGGCGCTGGGGCTTTCTGCCCGAAACCTCATGACCAAGAAGGGCCGTACGGCCATGACTGCCTTTGCAGGTTCGATTGGCATTATTGGCATCGCGGCGATTCTGGCGCTCTCCAACGGCGTAAACGGCTACATCAAAAAGGTCGAGGAGGACACGCTCTCAAGCTACCCGCTTACGATTTCCAAACAAGATTACGACCTGTCGTCTATGATGGGCGGACAGGGGGGCACGGATGAGGAGGCGTCCAAGGGCGAGGACTCGTCCGATGGCGCTACCGGCGGCAAGGCTCAGGGGACCGATAAGATCCCTGTGGTCACGGCCGTAAAGGACATGTTCGCAAGTGTTAAATCTAACGATATGACGAGCTTTAAGGCATGGCTTGACGACGGCGGCAACGGTATCGACAAAGAGGTCAACGCTATTCAGTATGGTTACGGCGTGACGCCGGTTGTCTATCGTTCGAGTAAGGGCGACGAGAAGCCCGTTCGCCTTGTTCCCAACGCTATGACCGAGGCCATGAGCGGAGGCGCGAGCTCGGCGGCAACGGTGAGCATGGATTCCATGGGAACGTCGGTCTTTAACGAGATGATTGACGACCAGAGCCTGCTCGACAGCCAGTACGATGTCGTTGCCGGCCATTGGCCTACGTCCGCCAACGAGGCCGTGATGGTGCTTTCGAGCCGCGGAACGGTGGGCGACTACACGCTCTACAGCATCGGCGCGCTGGATATCGATGAGCTCAACGACCTGGTTAACAGTGCCATGACGGCCGACGGCAAGGTCAAGACGCCCAAGACCGGCAGCGACTTTACCTACGACGATGCACTGTCCACGACGTTTAAGGTGTTGTCGCCGGCCGATGCCTATCGCAAAAACGAAGAGACCGGCATGTGGACTGACATGTCTGGCGACGCCGACTTTATGAAAGCCAAGGTTGCCGACGGTATTGACGTGCGCATTGTGGGCGTGGTGCGACCCAACGAGGCGGCAAACGCGAGCGCATTGTCCCCGGGCATTGCCTATACGCATGCGCTGACTCGCCAGCTTATGGAGCGTGCTGCCGATTCGCAAATCGTGCAGGAGCAGCTTGCCCACCCCGAGACGGATGTCTTTACGGGCAAGTCTTTCGATGAACTGCAAGGCGAGGCCAAACAGGGCGTGGATTTGGGCAGCATGTTCGGTGTGGACGAAGCGGCGCTGAAGAGTGCGTTCTCGTTCGATACGTCGGCGCTCTCGGGTGCGGCCGGCGGTATAGACCTTTCTGGTATCGACTTGTCCGGGCTGGACCTTGACCTTTCGGGCGTTGGGAAGGACATCGACTTCAGCGACATCATGGCCAAAGCGCCGGCCCCAGATTTCTCGGGCATCTTTGACGGTCTGGAACTCACGCCCGAGCAGATGCAGCAGGTAGGAACGCTTGCCAACCAGCTGTTTGAGGGCTTTCTGCAGTCTGATCAGTTTAAGGCGCTGTCGCCCGAAGATCTTAAGGACGCGTCAAAGCTTGCTGCCGCATTCTCGGCGTATCTTGAGAATGATGCCGCAGCCCAGCAATGCCTGGCTCAGCTCAAGGCGTTGGGCGGCGATGCCTTGGCCGAGCGTCTGCAGCAGGTGATGGGCGACTATGTGCAAAAGCAGCTGGCTCCGTATTTGCAGCAGTCTATGGATCAGGTGATGAAGGCGGTCAGCGAGCAGATTGCGACGACGGTATCAACCCAGCTCAAGGCGGGTGCGGCAGGGTTCATAGACCAAATGGCGACGCAGATGTCTTCGAGTTTTGCCAACCTGGCGAGCGCCATGCGCGTGGATGCGGGCGCCTTTGCTCGTGCCATCCACTTCAACATGGACGCCGAGGATCTGAGCTCGCTCATGATGAGCTATGCCAAGGCGTCGAAGCTCACCTACGACAACAATCTGACCACGTTGGGCTATGCGGACGAGGCGGACCCCATTTCGGTCAAGATTTTCCCGCGCGACTTTGAGGCCAAGGAGCGCGTGCTCGATTACATCGATGCGTACAACAAGCAGGTCAAAGCTGCTGGCCACGATGAGCAGGCAATCTCGTATACCGACTACATGGGCATCATCATGGGCTCGGTGACCGACATCGTGAATACTATCAGCTTGGTGCTCATCGCATTCGTGAGTATCAGTTTGGTGGTGAGCTCCATCATGATCGGCATCATCACCTACATCAGCGTGCTGGAGCGCAAAAAGGAGATTGGCATCCTGCGCGCGATCGGCGCGTCAAAGCGCAACGTGGCCAACGTATTTAATGCCGAGACCTTTATCGAAGGCCTCATTGCCGGCGTCTTTGCCATTGTCGTCGTGGTGGCCGTGAGCTTTCCGGTTAATGCCTGGGCGCTTGCGGCCAAGCAGGTGCCCAACCTGATGAGCCTGCCCGTTCAAGACGCGCTGATGCTCATTGTAATTTCGGTGCTGCTGACGGTCGTTGCCGGCCTGCTGCCGGCTCGCAGCGCATCCAAGAAAGACCCTGTGGAAGCCCTACGCTCCGAATAATGTGACAAAGGGACAGTCCCTTTGTCACATTGGGTGGCTAGCTCGTTTTGCCCATCAATGTGATACGGATGCTTGGATGGGTGTACTCGTCAAATTCATCCTCGGGATCCGTGTCAAACGAATAGTACGTTTTGATGGGGTTGTCACTCGTCCTGATGGAGATTCTCTCGTAGAGCGAACCGTTCAAAAAAGCCTGCCTAAACTCTTCGGGGAGCTTTTGCGGTGCTAGGAGCTCGGGACTCACGGTCTTGACGTCTACGGTTTGGACGACAGAGGAAAGTTCGTCCAAGTCGAGCTCGATGCGGGCGAGGTTGTCCTCAAGGCTCGCGTCGGGGTCGATCTCTGCCGCGTAGCTCACTTCCGTGAGCGTTCCCTTGTTGTCAAAATCCAGGTACGTATAGGTCTTCTGGGCATCGGAGTCGCCGTCGTGCAGATAGCCGCGGACGTGATAGCCGTAATCTTGATATCGCTCGTAGGGGTCATCGGCGGACACGTACTCGCATGAGGGCTCTAATGCCTTGCGTGCGATGGCGATCTGCTCGGCCGCGGCGTTCTCCTGCATCTCGATGTTTCCCTGCGCCAGCTGCGGGATATAGGCGCCGCACACGATCGCGAGGGGCAGCGCCACAAGCGCGACGACCCACTTCTTTGCACGGGGGACAGGCACGCCACAGGCCTCCGCCATGGCCCTTGCGTTGGCGAAGCTTTCGGCAAGCACGTCTGCCGCGGTGGCGACGGCGCCTACGGCAGCGGCGACTTCTGCCGCGCCGCCCAGGTTGCGTGCGGTCTCGTTGTCGCTGTTCTTGAGCAGGCGTGCGGCGGCCTGCGTGCCAACAACGCCTGCGATTTGTGCCGAGCGGTCTTTCTCGCTCTGCTCGATGGCGAGCCGGTTCTGCATTTCCTTCCACTGCTTGCCGCGCATGCCAAAACGCGGCGCGAGGGCACAGTAGCAGAATATGACGAGCTCGATGGCGGTGAGCACCAAGGCGGTCATCATGCCCGTCTCTTGGAAGCCTTCGTGATGGAAGACGATGTCGTCGATCATTTCGAAAGGAATAATCAATAAGGGCAGCACGAATGCCATGGCAAGCGCCGCGCCGGCAACCTTGGGACAGATGCAGTATCGCTGGATGCGCTTACGTTCTTGTTCGGAAAGTGTTGCCATGGCTGATCCTTGGTGTCGTAACGGTCGTTGCGGCGCATGGGGCGCGGGGCGCATCAGTTTGAGCTAGCGCTGGATAAGAACATAGAGCAAGATGCTCATCGCGATGAGCAAGAAGCCTGCGATGTTAAACATCAGTGTGGCAAAGTTGCCCACGATGGGGCGTTCGACATAGCTTTTGTCTGGGTTGCTGGGGTTGTAGTACACGGTCATTTGGCTACCGAGGGGCCAAAGCTGCTCCGCGAGGGTGCCTAGGCGGGCGATGGGGCCTGTCTGCACGTGCAGCCAGCCCTTGGCGTCTTCGTAGGCGGTGGCTTGCGTGCGGATGGGGAGTCCCGACAAGCTTTTGGTCTTTATGCCACGGAATTGTTTTTTCGCGCGGTATTGCGTGCCGTCGACGGTGTATTCCAAAACGGGATTCATTCTGCCTTCACCCATAAAGCGATGGTCGATGACCGTCCCCATGGTCACGGCGGTACAGGCCTTGGCTTTCTTGCGGGCGGCGGCCTTCATGAGCGCGCTCACTCCGATAAGCAGGATGCCGATGCCCCCAACCAAGATGAGCGCGAGCAGGGATATCTGCGACGTGGTCACGGCGTTCTCCTTTGGCGCGATACCGTCATATGTGACCCAGTATAGAGAATCCCGCCATCGATGAGCTATTGCGGGGGGGGGTCAATTCTGAATGTGACAAATGGACTGTTCCTTTGTCACATCGGGGACTGCGGAATCGAGGTCTAATACTTTTCCCGAGAAGTGAACGAGTGAAAACGGACTCCCGAAGCATCGACACTTTTGGCGTGCAATTTCCTGCGGTTTTGCCAGTCAAATCCTGCGGTTTTGACGCCTAAAAATGTCAATGCTTCGGGGGTCCAAATACAGCCGTTCACTTCTCGGGAAAAGTATTAGACCTCGAAATATGGGCGGCGTTCGCGAACGGCAACTAGCTTGCGTCCGGTAGCCGGCACTTGGGGCAAAGGGACTGCCCTTTTGCCCCTTCACCATTGCATCGTATCTGGTGTGGAAAAAATATCGCCTGCGTTCTCGCGCCTGCGAAGAGTTCCTGAACCGCTTGAATGGGATGTGACAAAGGGACTGTCCCTTTGTCACATTGATTTGAGAGTGGATGTTGATGAATTTATCGCTGGCCCCTATGGAGGGGATTACCGGGCATGTGTTCCGTCGCGTGCATGCGGAGTGCTTTGGCGCACTCGATTGTTATTACACGCCGTTTTTGCCGCCGCCGCGGGTGGGCAACCGCTTTGGTGGCAAGGCGTTTAAAGAGGTCGATCCTGCCAATAACCAGGGGCTTAACGTAGTACCTCAGCTGATGTCCAAGAATGCGGACGAGTTTGTGTGGGCGGCGCAGGTGCTCGCCGAGATGGGGTACCGCGAGGTCAATCTCAACCTTGGCTGCCCCTCGGGTACGGTTGTTGCCAAAGGCAAGGGTTCGGGCTTTCTGCGCAACCTGGATGAGCTCGAGGTGTTCTTGAGCGACGTGTGCGAACGCTCACCCTTGCCGGTGTCGGTCAAGACCAGGCTGGGGTTGGAAAGCGATGACGAGTACGAACGCGTGCTCGACCTCTATTGCCGCATGCCGCTGGCAGAGCTGATCGTGCATCCGCGCGTGCAAAAGGACCGTTATACGGGCTCGCCGCGTAAAGAGTTTTACGGCGAGACGTTGGAGCGGGCGCCGTTTCCCGTGGCCTATAACGGCGACATCTTTGATCTTGAGGACATGGATGCGCTGGTGGGGGCCTATCCCGGAACACGCCACGTAATGTTGGGGCGCGGCTTGCTCGCGAACCCCGCGCTGGCTCGCATGGTTAAGGGCGGCCCTGCTGCCACGGCCGCTGAGCTGCAGCGCTTCCACGACATGCTGTTTGCGGCCTATGCGGACGAGATTGGGGACAACGCGGTCTTTCGCATGAAGGAGTGGTGGTTCTACGCCAAATGCGCCTTCGCCGATCCCGCGACCGTTCACAAGCTCGTTCGCAAGACCAAAAAGGTCGATGAATACCGCGCTGCTGTCGAGCGCGTCTTTCGCGAGCAGCCGCTTGCGCCTGTTGCCCGCTTTTGTGGCTACTAGTCGTTGGGGACGTTCTTTAACGACTAGTCATTCAAGAACGTCCCCAATGACTAGATTGAAAAGCTGTACGTCAGCATCCAAAGATGTCGGAAAATGTCGACTTTGGATGCTGGCGTACATGTTTGGTTCGTATGGGTTCGGCTCGGTTGGCGCGAACTGGCCGCAGTGCGCGTGCTAGAGCAGGTTCTTCTGCACCCACGCGATGATGTCGCTCGACTCGTAGAGCGGTTTACCGTCGATGAACAGGCAGGGAACCTGGCGCTTTCCGCCGACGGCGATGAGTGTCTGCTCGGCATCGGGGTCGGTCGAGATATTGCGCTCGGGGATGGTCACGCCGTTATCGGCCAAAAAGCGCTTGACCTTTATGCAATACGGGCAGCCGGTCATAACGTAGAGCACGAGTTCGTGATCAGTAGCCATGGTGTCTCCAATCGGTTGAGGTTTCGGTTGAGATGCCCAAAGCCGCCGCAGTCTATGCGCGATCCATTGATGACTCGATGGCATGGACCAGAAACGCCGTGGCTCCGGTGCCGCAGGGCTTGTCGTAGTAGTCGATAAAGCGCTGATCGGCAAGATAGCCGTGGGCGAGGCCCAGGTATGCTTCGTCTTGGGGCTCGTGTCCCCAGTTAAGGCCAATCCATCGACGGTGCATTGCTACAAGCTTGCGCGCCTCGCTTCCATCCGGTTCGCCGTCGCCCATGGCGATCGAGAGCTGGCCCAGAATAGCGCGTTCAAGTTCCTTCATGTCGTTCCATGTCTTGGGGTCCATGTCCAGCAGTGCCTCGTTTGCTGCATCGACGGCCTCGTCGCCATAGCGCGCTCGCGCCTCGGCACCGTAGCGCTCCTCGTTTTCCTGCACGGTACGCCAGCGCTCCAGTTGCGGCAGCACGGCGCCCATGAGCGAGACGGCTTCGTCGAGCGACATACCGGTGTTTTGTGCCAGGCGCGGGGCGCAATCCTCAATCATGGCCTCCATCGTGGTCTCGTAGGTGTACTTGCCGTGGTCGTAGCACCACTTGCAGTAATGGTCGGTCGCGGTGCCCGCGGCATCGGTGGCGCAGTCGTCGGGCGTGAGTATCATGCCGCAGCTCTGGCAATAGTGCTCGGGCATTTCGAGCAGGTGAGACAGTGGCTCGCCGGTCACAGCGGCAATGAGCTTCATCATGTCGATGCCCGGTGTGACCTCGCCGCGTTCCCAACGGCTGATGGCCTGGCGTGTGACGAAGAGCTTGGCGGCGAGCTGCTCCTGGGTAAGGTGATGGGCGCGACGGACAGCAATGAGCTTTTCTGCAAAGGCCATAACGGCTCCTTTCTGCTGGTTGATGGCTTAAGCATACGCGGCGGCATGTGCCCTTCCAAGCAACCGTTGGTTGCACGACGGGGGACCGCGGCGAAGAATTGCGCGCAACGCCCCACACCTCCATGCCGTACAATGACCGGCATGGAACCTATCGCACACATACATACCGACCTGCCGCAGAAGTTCGGCATTCCGCGCAACAGTTTTTTGGCGCCCCATCTGCAGGGGCGCATCGTCTTTGAGCCGGAATTTGCCTCCAACGCAGCGGTTGAGGGCCTGGATTCTTTCTCTCACCTATGGCTGCTGTGGTGCTTCGAAAACGGAACGCCCGGCGGCACGGCTAAGGACATAGCCGCCGATGCCAAAACGCAGGACAGGTCCGGCACCAACGCAAAATGGTCGAAAACCGTGCGCCCGCCGCGTCTGGGTGGAGCCGAGCGTGTGGGCGTGTTTGCCACACGCAGTCCGTTTCGCCCTAATCCCATCGGGCTCACCTGCGTCAAGCTCAGCCGTGTTGAGCTCACCGATGATGGCCCGATCATCCATATACTGGGGGCCGACCTGCGCGACGGCACGCCCATCTACGACATCAAGCCCTACATTCCATTTGCCGACTGTCACCCGGATGCGACGGGCGGCTGGATTGAGGACGCGCCGTGGCAAGAGCTCGATGTTGAGTTCCCACAAGCGCTGCGGGACATGGTCCCGGACACAAAGCTCCCCGGCTTGATCGAGGTGCTCCGCCAAGATCCGCGCCGTGCGGGCAGCAAACACGAGCCAAACCGCGTTTACCATTTGGCTTACGCTGGGCTTGACATATCGTTTACGGTCGACGGAACCAGGTTGACGATAACCGCCATCAACGACGCGCGAGACTAACCAGCTACTCGTCCGCACCCGCCAAATTCAACGCCAAACCCCATGCCAAAACCGCCCATGCTGGTGGACAATAACGCCTACCAAAACAATCACTTTGCACGGGAGCTCAGCATGAAATACGACTTTACCTCGCTTATCGACCGCCACGGCATGGACGCCATCGCCGTTGACTCCTGGGGAGAAATTCCCGGCATGGCTCCGAACGCACCCGACGAGGGCTTCGACCGCATCCCCATGTGGGTAGCGGACATGAACTTTGCCACGGTGCCCACGGTCCAGGAATACATCATTCAGCGCGCCCAGCATCCCATGTTTGGCTATTTCAATCCGCGCGACGAGTACTTCGACCGCATCATCGAATGGCAGACCCGCCGTAATGGCGTCGAAGGCCTGCTCCCTGAGCATATCGGCTACGAAAACGGCGTACTGGGCGGTGTCGTGTCGACGTTGCGCGCATATGTCCAGCCGGGCGATGCGGTGCTGGTCCACAGTCCCACCTACATCGGCTTTACCAAGTCCATCGAGGCCGCGGGCTATCGCATTGCCCACAGCCCGCTTAAACTCGACGACCAGGGCGTGTGGCGCATGGACTTTGAGGACATGGAGCGCAAGCTCGCACAAAACCATATCCATGCCGCCGTGTTCTGCTCGCCGCACAATCCCTGCGGCCGCGTATGGGAGCGCGACGAGATCGAGCGCGCCATGGATATCTATCGCCAGCACGATTGCGTGGTGATCTCGGATGAGATTTGGTCCGATATCATCCTGCCGGGTCACAAGCATATCCCGACGCAGTCGGTGAGCGAGGATGCCCGCATGCGCACGGTTGCCCTCTATGCGCCCAGCAAGACGTTTAACCTGGCGGGCCTGGTCGGCAGCTACCACATCATCTATAACGAGACGCTGCGCGACCGCGTGTGCGCCGTGTCCAACAAGACGCACTACAACGAGATGAACGTCCTCTCCATGCATGCGCTTATCGGTGCCTACCAGCCGCAAGGCTACGAGTGGGTTGATGAGCTCAATGAGGTCATCGAGGGCAACGTCGACTACTTCTGCAATTACGTGGACAAGCATTTTGCGGGCGTGTCCTATTCGCGTCCGCAGGGCACCTACATGGTGTTTCTGGACTGCACCGAGTGGTGCCGCGAGCATGGCCGCGATATTCAGTGGCTGCTCGACGAGGGCGCTCGTGTGGGCGTGGGGTATCAGGACGGCCGCCCGTTCCACGGGCCCTGCCACATTCGCGTGAATCTGGCACTGCCCCTTTCGCGGGTAAAGGAGGCGTGTGAGCGCCTGGACCGCTACGTTTTTGGGGTATAGGGGGGCGCTCGATTCGAGTGCTGCCCCATGCGCCCACGCCGTTAAAATGCGTGGGCGCATGGGGCGCAGAGGGTAGCGAGCGCGTTTTTCGCATTCGCTACTTTTCCTGAATCTGCTTGCCGCAAAGATGCTCAATTGAAATCTCGTAGAGTTGGACGCCCTTGATGTCTTTGGCGATTTCTTCCTCGACTTCTTCGGCAGAAGGGTAGTACTTAAGCGCGAGCTGGCGGACTTTGTCCTCGATAAACGCAGGCGCTTCATCTACCAGGCGGCAACGGCCAAAGACCACAGTGCTCATGACGTAAGGAGCCCAGTCGCCGTCCTTGTACCACTCGTTGCCGTAAACGGTAAAGCAGACTTTATCGTCACGCCTGAGCGAATCGACCTTGTGGCCGGCCTTGGCGCCATGGAAATAAATCTTGTCGTGCTCGGCGTCAAAGAAGTAGTTGACGGGAATGGCATAGGGGTAGCCATCATCGCCGTTGACGGCAAAGACGCCGCGCTTACAGGTGGCGAGCAACTCGCGCGCTTCCTCGTCAGTGATGGCGCGTTTCTTTCGACGTAAGGGCCTAAACATCGTTGGCTTCCTTTCTGGCTGTGCATGGTGGTTAAACGCAAACTATAGCGAAACAGTTCCGTTTTTCTTGATGCGGGCGAGTATGTTTTTGAGCTTGTTAAAGTCGAGCGGTTTGGGCAGATGGGCGTTCATACCGGCATCGTGTGCCGCCTTGGCGTCCTCGTTGAAGGCGTTGGCAGTGAGCGCGATGATGGGGATGTCGGCTGCATCGGCCTTTTCGCTCAGACGAATCGCGCGGGTTGCCTCGTAGCCATCCATGCCCGGCATCATGATGTCCATCAGGATCGCATCGAAGCTGCCGGCGGGACGACTAACGTATAGGTCGACTGCTTTGTTGCCGTCGGCGGCGCGCGTTACGACGATGCCTTCGCTTTCGAGTAGAGCCTGGGCAATTTCGGCATTGAGCTCGTTGTCTTCTGCCAAAAGGACGTTCATGCCGGCAAGCGAGCAACTGTATGTCTGCTTGGACGCACGTTCTTTTGCCTGAGGGTTCTTGTCGATATCGAGCGGTATCTGGACGTTGAACGTGCTTCCCGCGCCAACCTCACTCGAAATCTCAATCGTGCCGCCCATCATATCGATGAGCGATTTGACGATAGACATGCCAATGCCGGTTCCTTGGAACTTGCTACGCGCATCGTCGCCTTCCTGGGCAAACGGCTCGTAAATGTGCGTCAAAAACTCGGGCGTCATACCAATGCCGGTATCCGAGACGCTAAAGCAAAACACGGCGTGCTCGTCGTCGACCGGTTTGATGGTCGATGAGAACGTGACGGTGCCTCCGTGCTTGTTGTACTTGATGCTGTTGTCGAGCAGGTTGACAAGGATCTGCCGAATATGGGTGGGGCTGCCGATCATATATTGGTCGACAGCGTAGGGCTCGCTGGTGTCGAGCATGGTTATGCCGCGGTCCGATGCGCGGAGCTTGCACAGTACGAGCGCATTGTCGCACAGCTCTTTAAGGTTGAATGATTCGTGCTCGAGCGTCACTTTGCACTCCTCGATCCTGCCCATCTCGAGGATGTCGTTAATCAGTGACAGCAGGTGATTGGCGGCAACGCGCGCCTTGGCGCGCCTTTCGCGGGCGACCTGCATGTCGCCTTCTCTCAATTCCTCAATTTCGATAAGGCCTAGGATGCCGTTGAGCGGCGTGCGGATGTCGTGGCTCATGCGCGTGAGGAAAGCGGTTTTGGCGGCGTTGGCGGCATCAGCTTTCTGCCGTTCCTCCTGTGCGCGGTAAAGCGACCAGACAAGGATGGCGATGCTGGTGAGCAAGATGCAGATGATAACAGTCGCAATGGCGGTGCGGTTACGATAGAAAAACTGGAACGTGTCCGATTCTTGCGCCGAGTACGATGTGGGGAAATAGCTGTTTGCAGAGAGCGATTCACCTGCATTGACGATGCCCTTATTGATGATTCCCAGCAGCTCGGGCTTGCCGCGCGAAATTAAACACGATAGCTGCGCCGTGTTGGTGAGTTCCTGTGTTTCGAAATCCTCGATGTCGTAGGTGTCGCGGAGAGTTTCCAGGCGCGTGCTGGGGACAATGATGCAACGTGCCTTCCCCTCATTGAGGGCTTTGAGCACCTCGCCGTCATTCGAGTACTCGGTTACTGTTGCGTTCGGGAAGAGACTTTCGAGCTCAAAACGGTTAACGATTGTGCTCTTTGTACAAGCGATGTTCTTAAGGTCGCTGTTCAGGTTTTTGCCACTGTGAATGGCGGTCAGCGAAACCGTTCCCATCGAGTTTGACTGGATGACTCCTGTCTGCTCGGCGAGCCAGTAGTCGCGAAACAATGGCAGGGCGACATCGATGGTTCCGTTGGAAAGGGCTTTGATCATTTGCCTGTTGTTCGAGAGTGCGATTGTTTTGACCGTAATACCAAACTTGTCGTGCAACGTCGTTGCAAGCGAGGCGAGCGATCCTTCCATCTCGCCGTCGTCATTTTGCGTGCAGTAGGGAAGTTGGTTTTTAAGATAGCCGAGCGTGATGGTATTGCCGTTTGCTTTGAGCCAGGTGGTCTCGGGGCCGGTGAGCGATGACGAGCCACTGTTTTGGGTCGAGTAACTCGATTTGACTTCCTCGTTATAGCGCGGGTTATCGCGGGCGATGGTCGTCATGGCGGCGTTGATGTCGTTCATCAGATCGGGGCGGCTTTTGGGAACGGCAAAATAGTAGTCGCTCGAGCCTACGTAGAACATGGGTGACGCATCGGGCGACGAAATGGTATCGTTCATGATGACGGCGTCGACCTCGCCGTCTGCAAGCGCCTCAAAGAGGGCGCTGCCGGTGTCGATTTCTTTATAGGTGCAGGTGACGCCTTCGTCGGCGAGCCACTGCTGGCCGACGATAGTTTGCATAACGCCAGAGTTGCAGCCGATGGTGAGGCCTTGGAGCGCCTGGGGGTCACCCTTGGCCAGATCGTCGCGGTCGGGCCTGGCGTAGATGTAGTAGCGCTCGGTGCCCTCGGGGTTCGAGGAAAAGAGCAGCTTCTGCTCGCGTTCTGCCGAATACGAGATGTTGGGCATGAGGTCGATTTCGCCTGCCTCGAGCATGTCCATAAGCTCGGAGAAGGTGCCGCTAACGTATTCGTATTGCCAGCCCTTTGTGTAATACGAGAGGGTCTGGAGGTACTCGTAGCCCCACCCCGAGAGTCGCTCGCCCGGCATGCCTTCCTGGAAGCCTTTGTTGTTGACGAGCCAGCCAACGCGGACCGTCTTGACCTGCTGGTCGGAGTCGGCGGCAAAGGCGGGGGCGGGCATGACGGCGCTCAGTATGGCGAGCGCGGCAAGCGCGACGGCCAGGGTGCGATATAGAGCCAAGCGAAGGACGGCGGAAGGTTTCACATGAAATCCTATCGAGTTGAGACAGTTTCGCATAAGGATACCAGCTCAGCCTGCCCATTCAGCCGCCGCACCGCTAAACGGTTAGGTAGTCATTGGGGACGTTCTTAACTGACTAGTCGTTTAAGAACGTCCCCAATGACTAGTTCCGTTTGCGGGGGAGGCGTGGGACAATACCGAGCGGATGTGATTGGGCGTCTGGGAAAAGGGGTCGCGATGAACAAGTTGAGGACGCTTGCCGACGTGTTGCGCCAGGCTGGCTTTGCGCGCATCACGGGCCTGTTTCTCGTCTTCTATCTGCTGTGCTCGACGGCCGTCTGGCTGTCCGAGCCCACGACCCTTACGTTTGGCGACGGCCTCTGGTTTAGCTTTGAGACCGTATCGACGATCGGCTTCGGTGATATCCCGGCCGAGACGCCGGTTGCCCGCGCTATCACCGTCGTTTTGAGCGTCAGCAGCATCTTCTACATCGCCATGCTCACGGGCGTGGCGGTGAACTACTGCAACACGCTCATCAAGATGCGCCAAAAGGACACCATGGCGCGCTTTATGGATGATCTGGAGCATTTGGAAGAGCTCGATCGTGACGAGCTTGCCGACCTATCGCGCCGTGTGCGCGAATATCGCCGACGCCAACGCTAGAACGGGCGCCGCGCGTCACGACGAGGGGGACTGAATATGAATATCACGGTATACCTGGGTGCCAGCGTCGGCAATGACCCGGCGTTTCTGCCCGCGGTGCAGGAGCTGGGCGACTGGATTGGCGCTAACGGACACGCGTTGGTATACGGCGGGTCCAAGTCGGGTCTGATGGGTGCGCTCGCCGATAGCGTACTCGAGGCAGGTGGACACGTGACGGGTGTTGAACCGAGCTTTTTTATCGAGGCCGAGTTTCAACATGACGGTATCGACGACCTCATCGTGACGAGTGACATGGCCGAACGCAAGGCCAAGATGATTGAGCTCGGTGACGCGTTCATCGCCTTTCCCGGTGGGACGGGTACGCTCGAGGAGATTGCCGAGGTCATGTCCGCCGTGTCGTTGGGGCATCTCGATGCGCCGTGCATTCTGTACAACCTTGGGGGCTACTACAACGATCTTAAGGCGTTGCTCGAGCACATGATTGATAAAGGGCTTTCGAGCCCGAGGCGCCAGCACGGCATCTACTTTGCCGACGATTTGCGCGAGATTGCCTCGATTATCAACGGATAAGTCTTGAGCCTGCCCCACTATGACTCCCAATGGTGCCGTTTGCGGCGCAGACGGTTGGCTCGTTCGGGTAACGCTCGCTCTACAATAAAACGTATCTTTGCCGAATTTGACCACGGGAGGTCCCGATGGATAGTCTTGCAAAACCCAAAAACCGTGCGCTGTTTTTAGTTAGCGTTGCCGTGACCGGTGCGTTCGCAGGCGCCGCGGTCTGGCTGTTCTTTTTTGCGATGGAGCACGGTGTCGACTATCTATGGACCGAGATTCCGCACGCGCTGGGCGTCGCTTCGCCTGAGCTCGCGAGCGGCCCGTTCGGTTTTCTGCCGTACCCGTTTTTTGTCTGCTTGCTGGGCGGCCTGCTGATCGGTCTGTACGAAAAGATTACGGGCACCAAGACCGATGACCTCAACCAGGTGATGGCCAAGGTTAAACAAGACGGTCGCTACCCGTACGACAACCTCGGCAAGCTTTCGCTTGCGGCATTGCTGCCGCTGCTGTTTGGCGGAAGTATTGGACCGGAGGCCGGCCTGACCGGAGTTATCGCGGGTCTGTGCAGCTGGGTCGGCGACCGCATGCGTCGCTTTGGCGCCGAGTTTAGGGAGCTCACGCTGCTGGGCACCCAGGCTGCCCTGACGGCGCTCTTTACCGCGCCCGTGTTTGGCTTTGTGGCGCCGCTCGCCGGTAGCGCCGACGGCCAGGGCGCTGGCGAGGACTCCGCGTCCGATGAGATCACCATCAAGCTGCCCAAGGCGCAAAAGACCGTGGTCTACGGCATCGCGATTGCCGGCGGTCTGGGCACCTATCTGCTGCTCGGCCAGCTTATGGGCGGCGGCATGGGCATGCCCAGGTTCGAGGCCGCCCAGGTGGGTAACCTGGAACTTGTCTGGCTCATTCCGCTGGCGTTGGTCGGCACCGTATGCGGTTGGCTGTACTTTGTCTCTGAGCATGCAAGCGAGGCACTGTCCCATGCAATAGGGGAGCGCCCGGTCGTCAAGGCCATGCTGGCCGGCCTGGCGCTCGCCATCTGTGGCACGGTCCTGCCCTACACCATGTTTGCCGGCGAGACCCAGGCCGATGTGCTCATGGAAACCTATCTGACCATTCCCGCTGGCGTGCTTATCGCGACCGGTCTTGTTAAGGCCATGCTGACGCCCGCCCTCATCAACCTTGGTTGGCGCGGCGGCCACTTCTTCCCGGTTATCTTCTCGGGTGTGAGCCTGGGCTATGGCCTTGCCATCCTCACCGGCGCAGATCCGGTCTTTTGCGTCGCCGTCTGCACCGCCTCGACGATGGGCGCCGTCATGCGTCAGCCCGTCATGGTCGTGGGCCTGCTGCTCATGTGCTTCCCGCTCAAGGGTATCGTCTGCATGATCATCGCCGCCGTCATTGCGGCAGGCATTCCGCTGCCCAAACCGCTGCGCAAGTAGTACGGTGGCGCACGGTCAATACAAACATCTCAAGCCCGGTGTGAGGGTGTTCAACTTGAGCTTGTGCCCTTTGACGGGTCGTTATTTTCAAAATGCTGCTGTAATCCACGACACGGGTTGAGCGCCTTCCCAATAATGGGCCACGCCGATCTGTGGCGCATGTCCGATGATACCGCGCCTGCCTACAGGTCGCGCGCTCGATAGACCTTGGTGCTGATAGCGCAGCTCAGTGTAAATAGCACGAGGGCCAGGACGGCAATTCCTGCGCACAGGCAGCCGAGGACGGCGGGATCGGGATTTGCCCCGGCAATCGACATGAGCCAGTTGCTGATGGGGTTGGAGGAGCTCAGCGTGGCCATGGTGCCGCAACCAAGCAGGGCAAACAGGCCAACGGATAGGCGCAACGCCTCCATGTGTCCAAATCGAAAGAACAGCGGCTGCGCCAAAAACACCATCATGAGGGAGATGAGCATCGAGGCTGCCGAGGCTATTGCAATCTCAAAGACGGTTTGTCCTGTCGAGGTCACGCCCGCGCTGTTGAAGAACGGAAGGGCGATGATGTTCAAAAGCACGGCGGCGCAGGCCATGATGGCCGAGAAGACAACGATGCACAGGTAGCGTGCGCAAATAATGTCTTTGCGCGTGAGAGGCAGCGTTGCCCGATAGCGTTCCCATCCGTTTTGATTGTCGTAACCGGCCAGTGAGTTCATGAATAGGATGGGCGACATGGCACTGACGGCGCAGGCGCCGGCGCTCATGCCGGAGTCGCCACCAGACGTGTTGGCGAGCGTCAGCACAACGAATATGAACAGGCCGACGCCCGCGATGCTCGGGACAAGCGTGCGAACGATGGCGAGCTCGGACATAAAGGCGCGTTTCATTTCGAAGCCCCTTTCAGCATGAGGCGAAGATAGTCATCAATGGTTGCCCGATCGCAGGGAATCTCGGGGAAGGCCTCGAGCGCTTCGCGACGGTTGGGCACGAGCACGTCCACGCTATAGGCGTGGTGGGCGGCACGGGCGCCTTCGACGCAAGCCATAAGCTCGGCGGCCTGTGCTTGGGTGCAGTGGGCGATGCCGGCGCGGTCGGTAATGTCTTCGCGCGGCAGGTCAAACACAATCGAGCCGTTATCGATGCAGATGACGCGGTCGGCGGCGCGATCGAGGTCGGACGTAATGTGGCTCGAGAACAGCACGCTGTGTTGGCCGTCGGAAACAAAGGCGAGCAGCTCATCAAGTAGTTCCTCGCGTGCCATGGGATCGAGGCCCGCGGTGGCTTCGTCCAAAACGAGCAGCTTGGCATTGTGGCTGAGCGCGCAGGCGAGCTGTAGCTTCATGCCCATGCCGCGGGAGAGGTCTTTGACCTTGGTTTTGGGGTCAAGGCCAAATCGGTCGATGAATCCGGCGAATGTTTCGCGACTCCACGTGGGGAATGCCGGGCCTACGAGTTTCTCGATCTCGCCCACCTTGAGCGTGGAGGGGAAGGGGCACGTGTCCAGGACAAGCCCGATGCGGGAGCGCAGGTGGCGCTGCGTCTCGTCGGGCGCGTTGGCGTCGCAGCGCTGTCCAAGCAGATGCACCTCGCCGGCATCGAGCTTTATAAGCCCGAGCGCGGCGCGAATGGTCGTTGTCTTGCCGGCGCCGTTTGCGCCCACAAAGCCGACGATCTGGCCGGGCTCCACGGCGAGTGTGACGTCTCGCAACGAAAAACGGTCGCTCACGCGGCGTGAGATGCCTTTGAGTTCTAAAAGGTTTTGCATGGTATAGCCTTTCTTGCAGATGGCTACTGCATGGTTTCGGGGGCTACGAGGTCGAGCATCTCGTGCAGTTTGTCGCGTGTGACGCCCAAGGCTTCGGCTTGGTTCGCCGCTTTCGCAAGCAGCTCTTCGATATGGCAGAGTTGGTTTTCGCGCAAAAGCTCCTGGTTGCCCTCGGCGACAAAACAGCCCTTGCCCTGCACGGTGCAGATAAACCCGAGCTGCTCCAGGTCGGCGTAGGCGCGCTTGGTGGTGATGACGCTCACGCCAAGATCGCTCGCGAGTGAGCGGATGCTGGGGAGTTTGGCTCCCGCAGCGAGCGTGCCCGAAAGGATTTGGGCTTTGACCTGCGAGGTTATTTGCTCGTAGATGGGCTTGTCGCTCGAATTGGATAGGATGATGTCCACAGCGGCTCCTTAGCTGTTGGGCTACACGTGTATATAACCGGTAAGCACAGTATATATACACTATGTACAGTTACGCAAGAGACAAATTCGGATTGGGCCGGCTACCCAGGCCCCAACTGATGAATTTGTCCTGATAGGCGCCCTAGAGCGGGATTTCGCGGCTACAATAGTGCGGTTACAACGACGTAATGCACTCAATGCAAGAAAGGATCCGCATGGCAAGCCTGTCGGATGAAATCTCGTCGCGCCGCACATTCGCGATTATCAGCCACCCGGACGCCGGTAAGACCACGCTTACCGAGAAGCTGCTACTCTATACCGGCAGCATCCAGACCGCCGGTTCGGTCAAGGGCAAGAGCTCGGCCAAGCATGCCGTCTCGGACTGGATGGACATCGAGAAGGAGCGCGGTATCTCCGTTACCTCCTCGGTGCTGCAGTTCACCTATAATGGCGCCTGCGTCAACATCCTCGATACCCCCGGCCACCAGGACTTCTCGGAGGATACCTACCGTACCCTTATGGCCGCCGACGCCGCGGTCATGGTCATCGATGGCGCCAAGGGCGTCGAGGCCCAGACCAAAAAGCTCTTTAAGGTCTGTACGCTGCGCCATATTCCCATCTTCACCTTTGTGAACAAGCTCGACCACGAGGCTCGCGATCCGTTTGAGCTCATGGAAGAGATCGAGAATGTCCTGGGAATCAATACGTATCCCATGAACTGGCCGATCGGCAGCGGCCGCAACTTCCGCGGCGTGTTCGACCGTCAGACTCGTCGCGTTATCGCCTTTGAGGGCGACGGTCATGCCAACGCCACCAAGAAGGTCGCCGAGGTCGAGGCCGAGCTGGGCGATCCTTCCATGGATGAGCTCATCGGCGAGGAGAACCACAAGAACCTAATAGACGATATCGAGCTGCTTGATGGTGCCGGCGACGAGCTCGACTTGGATGCCGTGGCCTGCGGCAAGCTGAGCCCGGCGTTCTTTGGCTCGGCGCTCACCAACTTTGGTGTGGAGCCCTTCCTCAAGGAGTTCCTGCGCTTGGCGCCGACGCCGCGCGCCTATACCGATACGCTTACCAGCAAGCCGGTCGATCCCTGCCGCGACGACTTTAGCGGCTTTGTGTTTAAGATCCAGGCCAACATGGACAAGAACCACCGCGACCGCATCGCCTTTGTGCGCATTTGCTCGGGCAAGTTCGAGCGCGGCATGGACGCCTTCCACGTGCAGGGCAACCGCAAGCTTAAGCTTGCTACGGGCACGTCGATGATGGCCGATGACCGCGCCATCGTGGACGAGGCGTACGCGGGCGATATCGTGGGCCTGTTCGATCCGGGTATCTTTAGCATCGGTGACACCGTGCGCTCTGGCAAGCGCCACGTGCAGTATCCGCAGATCCCGACGTTTGCCCCCGAGATGTTCGCTCGCATTACGCAGGTCGACACGCTCAAGCGCAAGCAGTTCGTCAAGGGTATGGAGGAGCTTGCCCAGGAGGGCGCCATCCAGATCTTCCGCGAGCTTGGTGCCGGCATGGAGAGCGTCATCGTGGGCGTGGTCGGCGTACTGCAGTTTGAGGTGCTCGAGCGCCGCCTCAAGGCCGAATATCGTGTTGAGGTTCGCCGCCAGCCGCTGCCCTATACGGACATCCGCTGGATTCAGAACGACCCCGATACCATCGATATCCCGGGCCTTTCGCTCACGCGCGACACCCTGCGCGTCGAGGACATGCGCGGCGGTAAGCTGCTGCTGTTCACGAGCCCGTGGAACGTGGATTGGGCAACCGATCACAACCCCGACCTTATCCTGTCGGAGTTTGGCAACGTGGCCTTTTAGCGCATCGGCGCGGTGGCCCTGCGGGGCTGCCGCGCCGTTTACTTGCCTGATGCCGTATGAGCGGCTATCATACCCACCGTCGTCTCAAGACCGGGGCGTCCGAGCAGTTCGGGTCCGATATCCTGCTCGTTAAACCTAAAACCAAAGGAGTACATAATGATCAAGAAGGTCATGGAGGACTACAAGGTCCTGTTGCGGAGCATTCCCGCGGCAACGGTTTCGCTGTTTTTCGTGAGCGTCATCATGATGAACCTGCTGGCCAACAAAGAGCTCATCAGCCTGCCGTATCTGGCACTCGATTGCGGCTTTGTGGTGAGCTGGGTTTCGTTTTTGTGCCAGGACATGATCTGCAAGCGCTTTGGCGCCAAGGCATCCATCAAAATCTCTATCCTCGCGCTGCTGGTCAACCTGGCCGTGAGCCTGTGCTTTTGGGCGTGCTCGCTCACGCCCGGCATGTGGGGCGCTTACTACGACACGGGCATGATCGAGGTCAACACTGCCCTTAACGCCACCATTGGCGGCACCTGGTACGTGGTGCTGGGCTCTTCGCTGGCAATGCTCGTTTCTGCCGTGGTTAATTCCACGCTCAACCAGTCGCTCGGCCGTATGCTCAAAAAGAATAACTTTGCGAGCTTTGCCTTCCGCTCCTATGTGTCCACGGGTGTTGGCCAGTTTATCGACAACTTGGTCTTTGCCATTGTGGTGAGCCACACGTTCTTTGGTTGGACCTGGGTGCAGGTCCTTATGTGCTCGCTGACCGGCGCTGTTGCCGAGCTGCTGTGCGAGGTCTTTCTGAGCCCCGTGGGCTATAAGGTCGTGCGCGGCTGGGAGCGCGAGAATGTGGGCTCCGAGTACCTCGAGCGCCACGCAACCGCCTAAGGAGCAAGTATGCGGGTTTTGATCACGGGCGCTTCGGGCGGTATCGGAGCCGCGTGCGTGCAGCGCTTTTTGGACGAGGGCCACGAGGTCGTGGGCTTTGACCTGCTGCCGACGGCGGTCGAGCACGAGCGCTACCGCCATCTGATCGTTGATGTCCGCGAACCGGACTCGTTTCCAGACGACCTTGAACCCCAGGTAATCGTAAACGTTGCCGGTACGCAGGATTCGGCCGACGACATTGCCGCCAACCTGTGTGGCACCATCAACGTGACCGAACGCTACGCCTTTGTGGGGGAGGGGCTTGCCGCCAAGCCGACAGCGGCTATCAAATCCGTGGTCAATGTGGGGTCGGCGAGCGGACATACGGGATCGGAGTTTCCCGCCTATGCCGCCAGCAAGGGCGGCGTTATCGCCTACACCAAAAACCTTGCAAACCGCCTAGCACCGCAGGCCATCGCCAACAGTGTGGACCCGGGCGGCGTTATCACGCCGCTCAACCGTTGCGTGATGGAAGACGAGCACCTGTGGAACCAGATTATGGAGCTCACGCCGCTTAAACGCTGGGCCACCGCCCAAGAGATCGCCGAGTGGATCTACTTTGTGGGCGTGACCAACCGGTTTATGACCGGGCAGAGCCTGCTGATCGATGGCGGCGAGGCCGGCCGCACCCAGTTTATCTGGCCCGAGTAGAAAACGCGCCCGATGGAAATCCGTCGGGCGCGTTTTTGATGTATTGATTTTTAGCCGAGGCAAGTCCAGTTGACGGGGGTCGAGCCGTGCTGTTCGAGTAGCCGATTGGCTGCCGAGAAGGGGCGCGACCCTATAAAGGCGGGGAGTTCTGCCGTGGCGCGGTTGGCCGAAAGCGGCGAGGGGTGCGTAGAAGCTAGGCAGAACTTGCCGGTTGCCTTGCCCGCGCCGATCGCGTCGAGCTTGCCCTCAACCATTTGCTGGGCAAAGCGGCCCCATGCCAAAAAGACGACCGGCTGGGGCAGCTGACAGCAGCGTTCGATAATATAGTCGGTGAGCGTGCTCCAGCCTAGCTTGGCGTGCGAATTGGCGGCATGCTCGCGCACGGTGAGCGTGGTGTTGAGAAGTAGGACGCCCTGTTGTGCCCAGGGGGTTAGATCTCCCGTGGCGGGAATGGGGCAGCCCAGATCGGCGTTGAGCTCCTTGTAGATGTTGCGCAGGCTCGGCGGCAACTTGGTTTGCGTCGCAGGTACCGAGAACGACAGACCCATGGCCTGGTTGGGTCCGTGATAGGGGTCTTGGCCCAAGATGACAGCCTTGACCTGGTCGGCCGGCGTGTAGGCGAGGGCATTGAGGATGTCGTCTTGTGCCGGGTAGATGGTCTGCTCGGCACGCAGAAGGGCGATGCGCTCGAGCAGCTGGTTCGTGGTGTCACGTACCGGCCGCGGCGCATCGCCCAACCAAGTTGCTATGTTGCGGTCGCGGGTTGCGGTGTCCATGGGGCTCCTTTATGGCAGATGCTCTGTTGGCATCTATTGTAAAGGGGTCCGGAGACCTTTGTGTCGGGGCCACAAAAGGTGAGGCGCTTACGAGGCTCGCTCGGGCGTTCCTGCCATGTGGGTGTGGTCGTGAGCATGCGCATGAAGTCGCGGAAGCTCGACGGTTGCCACCATGACGCCGGTGAGGATGAGGGCGGCGCCAAAGAAGGCGATGGGGCTCAGGACCTCGCCGACCAGGAAGAACGAGAAGACGGCGGAGCAGACCGGCTCGAGCGAGAAGGCGAAGCCGGTGGTCTCGGCAGGTACGTGGGGCTGCACGAGTGTCTGGGTGATAAAGCCGTAGGCAGAGCAGATGAGTGCGAGCGCAACGACGACGACGATCTCGTTCGGTGTGCTGGGAAGCGTAAAGCCGCCAAAGGTGCATGCGGCGATGCCCGAGAACAGGCCGCCGAAGCCCAGCTGCCAAACGCCCAGAGCCAGCGGATCGACTTCCTCGACAAAGCGCTTGGCTACGATAATGTGGCCGGCATAGATAAAGGCTGAGAGCAACATGATGATCGCGCCGGGATTCAGGCTGGTAAAGTCGGCGCCCGAGAGCAGCAGCATACCGCAGGTGACGATGGCGGTGCCGACGAGCACCTTGCGCTCGGGGGCGCGACGCAGCAGGGCGGCGTTGGCAAACGGCACGATCACGACCGTCAGGCTCTGCAAAAAGCCGGCGGTGGAGGCGGAAGTAAGGCTGGAGCCCAAGCACATGCAGGTGAGCTCGGTTGCCATGATGGCGCCGATGATGGCGGCGCGAACCATAAGGTCGCGATTGATGCGGAAAGCGCGCTTATGGAAGAGCAGCAGGCAGGCCACAAAGGCGATGATGCAGCGCAGCGCAACGATGCTCGTGGCGTTCATGCTGTCCATGCCGATCTTCATGAGGGGGTACGAAAAGCCCCATGCGACGGGAACGGAAAATGAGAGCGCGATTGCTTTTTTGCGATCCATGGGACTCCTTTTGTTACAGAACGGTTTCGCAAAAAGGATTCTGCTCCCAGATGTGGATGTAGTAAAGCGAATGTATCTTCAGTATGATTAAGAAATACTAATGTTGCTAGAAAAAGCGCTGGCAAAACGTTTTACGGCTACATCGATGTGGAGGCACGATGGCATCGCGATATCAGATTGTATGTATGGTGGTCGATTGCGGCAGTCTGAAGGGCGCGGCCGACGAGCTGGGCTATACGCAAAGCGCGGTGAGCCAGGCCGTCAAGGCGCTCGAGCGCGAGCTGGGCACCACGATTATCGAGCGCGGTAAGCAGGGCGTATCGCTTACGCGCGACGGCAAACAGTATCTGCCGTATCTGCGCCAGATTGTAACTGCCGAGGCCGAGCTTGAGGGCAAGCGTCAGGAGTTGCTGGGGCTTTCGTCGACTGACATTCGCATTGCGACGTTTACCAACGTGAGTCGTACCGTGCTGCCGCGCGTGATCCGCGACTTTGGGGCCCTGCACCCGGGCGTTCACTTTACGCTCAAGCAGGGCGATTACACGCGCAACGCCCAGTGGGTGCACGATGGCGTGGTTGACTTTTGCTTTACGGCACGCGGATTTACCGCGGGGCTCGAGAAGCGCGTGGTCTATCATGACGAGTTGGTAGCATTGTTGCCGGCCGCGCATCCGCTGGCGGCAAAGGAAAAGGTGACACTCGCCGACCTAGCGTCCGAGCCGTTTGTGCTGCTGGATGAGGGCGAACAGAGCCTGGTGCTCGATGCATTTGCGGCGCATGGGCTGTCACCGCACGTGACGAGCGAGGTGACCGACGACTACACCATCATGGCGATGGTGGAGGAGGGCCTAGGCGTGAGTATGCTGTATCGCCGTACCGTCGAGGGCATGCGGGCCGATATTCGCGTACGACCCATCGTGCATGCTCCTTCGCGTGACGTGGTTGCAGCCTGGCGCAGCTGGGACACCATGCCTGTCGCCACGAGGCACTTTATCGACTATATGAGCTCGCATATTGTCAATTAATGATTGGCGTGGCGTTGAGAGTGGTGATTAGCGGGCTGTCGCTTTGGCTTGTGCTAGACGGTAGGTGCGTGCCGGGTGGCAGAGCAATACCGCCACGACCATAAAGAACGCCGTGGTGCCCAGGCTGATGGGGTAGACCATCATGATGTTCGCAAAGGTGCGGAAGTGTGGGAACACGCAGAATACCCAATAGAAGCGGATGCCGCAGACGCAGATCATGGTGATGAGGGCGGGCATGAGCGAGATGCCAAAGCCGCGCAGGTAGCCGGACATGTTTTCGTAGAACATGCTAAAAGCGTACGCCGGGAAGATCGAACACACGCGGATATAGCCGATCGAGACGATGTTGGGGTCGCTATTAAACAGCGCTAGGATCTCGCGCCCCAGACCGACGATGATAACGATGGTAGTGAGCGCGACGATGCCGCCTTCGACCAGGCAGACCTTAAGGGTCTTGGTGCAACGGTCGATCTGGCGGGCACCGTGGTTTTGCCCCACAAAGGTGGTGCAAGCCTGGCTAAAGCTGTTGAGCAGGTTGTAGCACACGTACTCCAGGCTCATGGCGGCGCTCGATGCCGCCATGACCTCGGTGCCCAAGCTGTTGATGGCGGACTGGATGATGATGTTGGCGACGGCAAAGACGGCGCTCTGGATGCCGGCGGGCAGGCCGATCTTGACGATGCGCCTGAGGGCGACGGGGTCTAAGCCTAAGTCGCGTGGAGTGACGCGGACGACGGAGTCGGTCTTGAGCAGACGGATAAAGAGCGTAGCGGCGCTGACGGTGTAGGCGATGGCGGTGGCGATGGCGACGCCCGCGACGCCCCAGTGGAGTACGGGGACAAAGATGAGGTCCAGGCCAATGTTGAGGACGGTGGACACGGCAAGCGCCTGCAGCGGCATGCGGGTGATGCCGACGGAGCGGAAGATCGCGGCCTCAAAGTTGTAGAGCAAGATCGAGGGCATACTGAGCAAAAAGACGCGCAGGTAGAGCGAGGCGAGCGGCATGGTTTCGGCGGGAACGTTGAGCGCGGCGAGCATGGGCTCGGCAAAGATCTCGCCCAGCGCGATGACGACAAAGCCCACAAGCGCCATGAGAATCGAGGTGTGGACGGCGCGGTTGACCATGTTCTGATCGTTGCGGCCGATAGCGTTGGCGATGACCACGTTGGAGCCAAGCGACATGCCGATAAACAGGTTGAGCATAAGACTGGTAAGCGGAACGTTGGAGCCGACCGCTGCCATGGCGAGGGTTCCCTGGTCGCCCGAGAAGTTACCGATGATGACGGTGGCGATGAGGTTCGACAGCTGCTCCAAGATGCTCGTGGCGGCTACGGGGAAGGCGAACAGGGGAATATTGCGCCACAGCGAGCCGGTGGTCATGTCAATGTGCTTAGATGCGGTGTCTGCCATACGCTCTCAATCTCTAATATGCTCTTTCGTGCTTATTTGCGCAGACGATGATACTCCTAATGCAGCCAGCCGGCGCTTAGGGACGTTCCTTTTCTGTCGGCAGCTGGGGACACTCCTTGTCTCTTCTATGACTAGGTGGGGAAGGCGTGCGACAATGGTGGGCGTTGTGTTGTTCGCGCTAAGGAGTTGCCATGTTGTTGTGTCCCGTTTGCCATGAACCGTTGGTGGACGACGAGCGCGGTGCTGCATGCACGGGCGGACACCGTTTTGACCGTGCGCGCGAGGGCTATCTATATCTGCTGCGCTCGTCCAAGAGCGGCGACTCCATGGGCGATCCCAAGTCGCAAGCGCGCAGCCGTCGTGACTTTCTGAACCGTGGATACTACGCGCCGTTGCGCGACGCAATGGTCGAGCTGGTGCGCGAGCGGGCGACTGGGCGTGCTGCGTCTGCGAACGGTCCTATGACCTTGCTCGACATTTGCTGTGGCGAGGGCTACTACACCAGCGCCATGGGCGCGGTATCGGGCGTAGATGCTTACGGGTTCGACTTGGGCAAGGAGATGGTGCGCCTGGCTGCCAAGCGCGGCGATGCGACCTACTTCGTGGCCAACATGAAGGACATCCCCGTGGCGGACGGCGCCTTCGATATGGTGACCGAGCTCTTCGCTCCCTTTAACGAGCGTGAGTTTGCCCGCGTGCTGGCGCCCGAGGGCTCGCTCTACACCGTGGTGCCGGGTGCTCGGCATCTGTTTGGCCTCAAGGAGGTGCTCTACGACACGCCATATCTCAACGACGAAAAGCTGCCACAGACCACCGAGCTTAAACTGGTCGGAACGCAGCGGGTGACAGCTTCCATCACCCTCCAGACCCAGGCTGACATCGAGGCGGTGTTCCAGATGACGCCCTACTACTACCGCACGCGCCCCGCCGACAAAGAGCGCCTGGCAAACCTCGATACCCTTCAGACCGATATCGACTTTATCATCGCCGAGTACCGCCACTAACCTACCAAAAAGGGACAGGTTTATTTTGGCAGGTGGGACTGCGGACAAAAAGTTGGACCATCAGGTCCGGTTTGGAGTCCGCATGACAT